>CAZKCK010000018.1:0-38369 GCA_964550695.1 uncultured Bacteroidales bacterium
GGTAAAACGCCACCCACAGCCGATTCGGTTAATAAACATTTGTAGTCGGATAGAAACGTTTGTAAACGTTTGCACACGGATATATAATTCATTATCTTTACACTAAAAATTAGATTATGGAAAAAGTTTGTCTGGATTGTGGTGAAACCCTGAGAGGCCGAGTGGATAAAAAGTTCTGTTCTGACCAGTGCCGAAACAACTACAACAACCGGCTTAAAAGTGACAGTACAACGCTGGTGAGGCGTATCAATGCCATTCTCACCAAAAACCGCCGTATACTCATTGAACTGATACCTGAAGACAAAGTAACGGTACATAAGGATAAACTGGTAAACAATGGCTTCAACTTCGGCTATTTTACCAGTATTTATACCAACAAAAAGGGGCAGCAATACTACTTTTGCTATGAATATGGTTACCTGCCGCTTGAGAATGATTTTTACATGCTGGTTTTACGACAGGCCAAACCTGAAAATAAAAAAACCGTCCCTGAATAAGGACGGTTTTGCTTTTTAGTGTTCTGTATGTGACGGATCATCACACTTTTTACAGCATGCAGGAAGTTTGGCATAGGCTTTTGGATCAGCCTTGGTGTCATCAGCATCATAACCAATGGTATTCACAGTTTTACGGATTTTATCCGGATCTGTTTTTGCAGGATTGTAATAAACCGTGAATTCTTTGGTTTTTAAGTCGAATTCAGAACTGTACACGCCTTTTTCATAAGCAAATGCAGTCTCCAGACGTTCTTTACACATTTCACACTGTCCTGAAGTTTTCATAATAAGTGGCGTGCCCTTTTTGGCTTTTTGGGCAAACCCTTCAATACTGAAGCTTATAATCAGTACTATTAACAAATAACTGAATGATTTTTTTAACATAACTTTATAGTTTAGAAATTCATAAAACAAACGTACAATTTTTTTTATTTAAGGGTTAAGCGCAATCCGGCATAGAACATTCGGCCAGTCAATGGCCCCCATATCATCGATGAATCAAAATACTTTCCATAAGGTTCATCAGCACCAACAACCGGATGATGCTGTACATATCCTCCCAGATTTTCACCACCCGCATACACATCAATATGTTTAAATCTGCGGGTTATCTGGCTGTGCAGAATGAAATACCGGGATGATTCCGCGGCTCTGCGGTACTTTGGCGGGTTCTGTTCAGTGTCGGGCAGACGCGAAACGCCATTGTACTGTGTTGTAAAATCAAATTGCCATTTATTAAAACGTGTTGAATATGAGAGCGTAAGAAGGCCTTTGTGCTTATTAACAAAAGGTTTTTCTTTTAGTTCACCATCTAATGTCAATTTTACATCATTGTATCTGAAAGCTGCGGTAATGTTAAAACGTGTAAAAGGCTCAACAGTTAATTCTGCCTGGAAACTATTTGAAAATGATTTGCCGGCAAGATTGTAAAACACAACCTGATGTACATCCTGATCAAGGTCAGTAACCACCTGATTTATAAACGAAGTCCTGTAAAAATCAAGCGTAAAAATTGCTTCACGTGTGTTGTTGAGTTCAAAGGTTTTGGTCATGTTCATTCCAAAATTCCATGCTTCTTCAGGTTTTGGTGTTCCAATAAAAATCCACTTTCTGGAACTCGCCAGAAAACCCATGTTATCAGCCACAATCGATGCTGTCCGGTAACCTTTTCCTGCTGATGCCCTGAATACTAATTTTTGTAAAGGTTCATACCTCAAATGAAGCCTGGGGGTGAAAAATGTTCCATACACACTATTGAAATCGGTTCGGAAACCTGTGATAAATGAAAATTTTTGCCGGTAATCAAAAGTATATTGCACAAAAACCCCTGGCACTGATTCGGTTCTTAAAAATCCGGTATCTGCGAGTTGCTCATTGATATTATCAAACTGATAACTTGCACCTAAACTGTATTTATGCATTTCAGATTCACCAATTTCACTCTGGAAAATCAGGTTTGAATAAAAACTTTTTTGAGTGCCGGAATATGTTTTAGTCCCAAAAAATGATTCCTGATTGTGATAGGTGCCTGAAGCCTGAAATCCAAGGCTGGTGCATCCTTCGTCGTCAAATCCTATCCCGGATTTCAGAAAGGCTTGTACCCGTTTTGTATTCGCACTCACCTTGTATAAACTATCAGAAAGCCAGTGTTCATTGTTAATTGCGCCAATCTGCCCCCCTGTCCGGGTTTCATCAATCAGCCCGATTCCCAGTTGGGTATGTCGCCGGGTTCCATTCTCGATACTCCAGCGATTAAAAACATTGATCTGCCGGCTTTTTGGAGCGTCAATAAACCCATCTTCATTATGGTCCATTATTTTCTGCTGGCTCGAACCGTGTACCATTAACATCGTGCTGACAGATTCGGATAATTTCGAATTTGCAACTACATTGGCTTCAGCTCTTTCTTCATTGTTGCCATACAGATTTACAAAAAGTTTTTCGTCAGAATGTTCAGGTTTCTTGTATTCGATATTAATCTGGCCTGTAACTGATTCATAACCATTTATAACTGAAGCTGTGCCCTTGCTTACCTGAATCGACTGCATCCAGGAACCTGGTACGTATGAAAGTCCGAAGGGGGCGGCCAGACCACGTAAAAATGGCATGTTTTCAAACATTATCTGGCTGTAAATGCCCGCAAGGCCCAACATTTGAATCTGTTTTGCCCCTGATACAGCATCTGTATATCCCACATCAACCGTGGCGCTGTTCTCGAAACTTTCAGAAAGGTTGCAACATGCCAGTTTTTGTAAACCCGCAGTAGTTATCACCTCTGTCTTGCGTGCGCTCAGTTGTGAAATATATGAACCACTTTGCCGGGCAGTTACTTCAACCGATTCAAGATTCAATTTGGTCGGGGTAAGTATAACTTCAAGCCGTTCTTTGTTTTTGGATACCTCAACGGTATCGTTTTTATAACCTACAAAGTTAACTATGAGGGATTTATTTTCCTGGCTACTTACTTTAAGTTCAAAGTTTCCATTTTTATCAGTGGTTGTTCCTTCAGTGGTACCCAGCCAGTATACATTCGCATACGGAAGGGCTCTTACCACACCTGCTTCAGTTCGTTCTTTTACAACTCCTTTTATATGATTTTTTTGGCCGTAAATAAATGTATTAATGCTAATAGAGAGGATGATTAAGCCTATAATTTTACGCATATTGCTGATATTAATTGTTAATCCGGGAAATCCAACATATTCTGAAATGCGCACAAATCAGCAATGTGATAAATTCCCCATTGATTTATTGACCAGGCAAAAGCCCGGGAAAATGGATGGATTAATTAAAATCAGACGATTAACGTCCTGAGAAAATGCAATAATTCCGACGCGCTGGGTTTTCCGGGAGGCGCCCTGACTGGTAATTCGCCGTGTACCAACGCAATTAAATAAGGCGTGGCCAAAATTAACGTTGGAGCGCAAGTAACCGGTGTAAATAGAATTACCTTATTATTATTTGCTTGAAACGGGTTTTCTATTTTTTGAAAATGACTGATTTCAGAACAGCATTTTTCAGGCAATACTACAGTTTCTTTATGTGTCTGGTTCTTCTGGCAACATAGCTGTACGGCGGGACAACAGACTGCTTCTTCAGAACCGCAACCCTGTTTCCCCGCAAAATAATAATATTGTGAATGATGACTCTTGCAAATATGCTGAATGTAACTGATTCCTCCTGTTGAAACAAGAAAAAGCAGTATAAAGCAATGCAGCATTATTTGTCTGATGATTTTCACAGCACAAATGTACATTCTTTTTAATGCTTGTATCATAAGGCCATGGCAATTAACAAGTCTTTAACAATATTGCATGGTTTAAGACTTCATGTGTGTGGGGTTAACCCTGCAAGCCGGTTAGGTGTTCAAAAACACTGCTGACAATGGCATCAAATTCTCGTTTTTGATTATTAGCACTGTTAAAAACGAATTGCCGGTAACGAAAAGTTTGATTCTACGTGCAACAATTGTATTTTTGCACAATCCGTCACCTTGTGGTAACGTTCTGATAACCGATCCCTGATATATAGTGGCAGTTTTAGAAAACGAAAAGAAGAAACTTCTCCAGAAACTTAAAATTAAGTACAAACTGGTGATAATGGACTCCGAGACCTTCGAGGAAAAAATCTCATTCAGGTTGTCGAGGCTCAATGTTTTTGTTGTGCTCGGAACACTCTCTATCCTGCTTGTATTTCTTACTACTTATATAATCGCTTTCACACAGTTACGAGAGTTTATCCCCGGATACGCCAATACAACTGACTCAAGAACAATCTATGAATTGACCTTAAAATCTGACTCACTTGAGGCTGCCATGCAGCAAAAAGATGAATTTCTCAGCAACATACGCGGTGTGCTTACCGGCAATGTTAAACTTCCTGCCACTGCTGATACAGCTTCAAAAACAAATAATTACGCGAATATTAAAAATCAGCGTTCATCTGATGATTCGCTTCTCAGGCAGGAGGTTGAGAACCGTGATAAATACAGCCTGTACCTTCCCGATAATTCAACCAGAACAGAACGGATGTCGATTAGTGGATTCAATTTTTTTGCACCTGTGAAAGGTTATGTTACATCAAAATTCAGTTCCCCTGACAAGCATTTTGGTATTGACATAGCCACAGGAGAAAACGAAGCCGTAAAAGCGGCCCTCGACGGAACCGTAATTTTTTCAGGCTGGAGTGTAGAAACCGGAAATGTGATTTCAATACAGCATACTTCGAACATAGTTACTGTTTATAAGCATAATGCCGTTTTGCTGAAGCAACAGGGTGATTACGTTAAATCAGGCGATCCCATAGCAATAGTAGGATCATCGGGCGAATTGTCAACCGGGCCCCATCTTCATTTTGAATTGTGGTACAACGGAGTGGCCGTTGATCCTCAAAAATATATCAGGTTTTAATTATGCCAAAGCATATAGCCATTCTTGGTTCCACAGGTTCAATCGGGCGTCAGTGCCTTGAAGTTATCCGCGCACATCCCGGGCAGTTTGTTGTTGAGGTTTTAACGGCCCGAACTGATGCTGTAAATCTTATTACACAAGCTATCGAGTTCAGACCCAATGCTGTTGTAATTGTTGATGAAAAGTTTTACCCGGAAGTTCACCATGCCCTCAACCCACTCGATATCAAAGTGTTTACCGGAGAAGAATCACTGGCACAGGTTGTTGAATTCGATGATATTGATATGGTGCTCACTGCTTTGGTAGGTTATGTAGGTCTGAAACCAACCCTGAACGCAATCAGGGCGGGAAAACACATTGCACTGGCAAACAAAGAAACGCTGGTTGTGGCCGGTGAATTGGTCACATCAATGGCTGCAAGATATAAAGTCAATATTTTGCCCGTTGATTCGGAACATTCTGCTATTTTTCAATGTCTGGCCGGCGAAAGACTCAACAAGGTTGAGAAAATCATCCTTACCGGTTCCGGGGGTCCATTCAGAGGCAAATCAATTGATTTTCTTGAAAAAGTAAGTGTTGAAGAAGCTCTGAAACATCCGGTCTGGAGCATGGGGCGTAAAATTACGATCGATTCTGCCAGTCTCATGAACAAAGGACTTGAAGTAATTGAGGCAAGCTGGCTGTTCTCTTTAAAACCGGAGCAAATTGAAGTGATTATCCATCCGCAGTCTATCATTCATTCGCTGGTGCAATTCGAAGATGGTTCAATCAAAGCCCAGATGGGTCTGCCTGATATGCGCCTGCCTATTCAGTATGCCCTTGCTTATCCTGTAAGACTGCCATCTTCATTTGATCGCTTCGATTTTTACAAATATCCAGAGTTTACATTCGAACAACCTGATTTAACGGTTTTTCGTAATCTTACCCTGGCCTATGAAGCCCTCCGTATAGGGGGGAATAGTCCTTGTATACTAAATGCTGCAAACGAAGTAGTTGTGGAGGCTTTCTTAAGAAAAAGGATACCTTTTCTGCAAATGCCTGACATTATTGAACACTGCCTGCGTAAAATTGGCACAAATCGCGGCGGAACACTTGAAGATTTTATAGAAACTGATAAAGAAACCCGTATTATGGCGGAATCCTTGATTTAAACATCATAGGCCTGCTTTTTGTTATAATTGAAAATCTGAAATTAATTATCCAATATATGAATACACTCATTATGATTGCCCAGCTTATCCTTGGAATCAGCATCCTTGTGGTTCTGCATGAGTTAGGGCATTTTCTCGCGGCACGTGCATTCGGCATCCGGGTCGAAAAATTCTATCTTTTTTTTGACGCCTGGGGCTTCAAACTGTTTAAATTCAAAAAAGGTGACACCGAATATGGGATTGGTTGGTTGCCACTCGGCGGTTATGTAAAAATTTCCGGAATGATTGATGAATCGATGGATAAAGAGCAGCTCAAACTTCCGCCCCAACCATGGGAATTCCGGTCGAAGCCAGCCTGGCAGCGCCTGATTGTGATGATTGGGGGTGTTACGGTGAATCTGATACTTGGGATACTGATTTTTGCTTTTATCCTTCTGCAGTATGAGAAAAATTATCTTCCGGCCGATGCTGTGAATACGGATGGAATTTATGCTGCTAAAGCTGGCCGCGATGCTGGTTTTATCACCGGTGATAAAATAATCGCAGTGAATGGTGATAAAATTGAACGTTTTAAAGATGCACAATCAATCAGACTGATGTTCGGTTCGGTTGTAGATATTGAACGTGATGGAAAACCTTTGCAGATTGTCATCCCTGATAATTTTTATAAAACGGAAACAAAGGCACAGCGCTCACGATTTGTTGAACCATACAATTTCCCTCTGGTAATTGACAGCGTACTGAAGGGACTGCCGGCCCTCGATGCAGGGGTTTTAAAGGGTGATAAAATCATTGGGATTGATACAGTTATTAGTCCGTCTTATGGGCAATTCCGTGATGCATTGTTTGATTTTCGTGGCAAAGAAGTGCAATTGGCAATGCTTCGTGGCAACGATACCATCAGAACGCAGATCAAAATTGATTCAACCGGAATTGTTGGAATTCTTGCAAAAATACCTTATAGTTCAAAGGATTATAACTTTTTTTCAGCCCTGAGCTTCGGGTACAGTGATGCCATTGATATGCTTGTTGTAAATGTAAAGGGACTTGGTAAAGTATTCAAGGGCGAAGAAAAAGCCACCGACAGCATACAGGGGCCGATCGGAATAGCCAAAATTTATGGGGCAGAATGGGTATGGTCGAAGTTTTGGTTTATCACCGGCCTGCTTTCACTGGTACTTGCCTTCATGAATATTCTGCCTATACCTGCACTCGATGGCGGTCATGTGGTTTTTCTGGTTTGGGAAATTGTTAGCCGGCGCAAACCAAGCGATAAATTTCTGGAATATGCGCAAATTGCAGGCATGGTGATTCTGATTGCCATTATGGCATTTGCTGTGGGAAACGATTTATTTAAAATATTTAAATAATTTTCAATAAGCGCAAATTATGGATTTTTCAACTTATACATATACTGCTGCTGATATCAGCCAAAGACTTGATGTTATTAAGAATCGTCTGACCAACAATGTGTTGCAAAAGGAAATTCTGCAAACTTTATTATCCGTTCTCGATCTCACCACCCTCAATGGCAACGACAATGCTGCAACAATAAGCAACCTTTGCAAAAAGGCTGTATCCTTTGCATCTTTAGGAAATAATTTCCCGAATGTGGCAGCTGTTTGTGTTTATCCTCCGTTTGTCAGGCAGGCCAAAGAGTTGCTTGCCGGTACACCGATATCGGTAGCCTCCGTGGCCGGTGCTTTTCCCTCGGGGCAGTCGCCGATACATGTTAAGACAGCAGAGGTAAGCTATTGTGTTGCTGAAGGTGCTGATGAAATTGATATGGTGATTTCGCGCGGAACTTTTCTGGAAGGCAATTTCCGGATTGTTTCAGAAGAGATTGCTGCTATCAAAAAAGCATGTGGTCAAGCACATCTCAAGGTAATTCTTGAAACCGGTGAATTGCTGACAATTGAAAACATACGCAAAGCCAGTGAAATTGCTATACTAGCCGGTGGAGATTTTATTAAAACCAGCACAGGCAAAATTAATCCGGCGGCAACACCTGAAGCCATGATGGTGATGTGCGATACGATTCATGAATTTTATAAAAATACAGGAATAAAAATCGGGATAAAGCCTGCAGGTGCCATAGCCGATACACATACAGCCTTGTTTTACTATGCAATTGTTGAAGAAATCCTGGGTCATGAATGGTTAAATAAATCGCTTTTCAGAATTGGTGCCAGCCGTCTTGCGGATGATATTGTGGTTGAACTCAATAAATTATAATCAGGTAATGGTAATTAGCAAAAAGTTTGCTGAAAAAGAGCCCGGCCGCAATCAATGGGTTGCTATCATACTGACTGACTTGCTTGCTCTGGCTTTTGTGTTTTTTACCCGGGATATCAGCATATTGCTGAATTTTCCGATTTATCTGCTTGATCCCATGCGGATCATGGTAATGGTGGCCATTATGCATTCACACCGTTACAATGCCTATGCCCTGGCTTTGTTGCTCCCGCTCTTTTCTTATGTAATTTCATCTCATCCTTTTCTGATCAAAACTTCTTTAATAAGTATTGAGTTGATATTGAATATATTATTGTTTTATTATCTTATTTTCAGGACCTACCCTTTTGTTGCAATGCTGGTGGCAGTTGTGTCGAGTAAAGTTGTTTATTACGGCCTTAAAATTGTTGTTGTGAAAATGAATTGGCTTGATATGGAGATTATTTCTACTCCTTTATGGATACAGGCAATAATGGCAGTTGTTTTTGGTTTATATGCCTGGATTGTATGGAGAAAAAAAGTAGGACCATTCACCAAGAGTAATTTATAATTTATTCAAAACTAATATTTTAGCGATGAAAAAGCAAAAATTCATGATGTTGTTTGCCTTTGTGGCCCTATTGGGGCTATGGGCATGTGAGGAAGATACTGTTGACCCCACAGCCAATCCTCGTGATCAGTTTACCGGCACCTGGGTGTGTAAAGATCAGCCTACAAAAAGTGGCCTTGCAACCTATACGGTTACCATTTCGGCTGATCCAAACAATGAAGATCAGGTAATTGTTAAAAATTATTTTCAATTGGGGAGTGATGCACTTCCTTATGCCATTGTTTCAGGCACAAGCATTGAAATTCCCAGTCAGTTAACATGCTCTGATAACTCATGGACTGTTTCGGCTCATGGAACATTGACCAAAAGTACTGAAATACAGTGGGATGTTTATGATGCGAACGATTTAAGTTATACGGCAACTTTTACAAAGCAGTAAAATTCAGTTTACCATCAATAAACGGATGAATTTCAGTTCATTTTTTTGGACCTGCAGGTTGCTTTGCTATCGAATCCTGAGCTTTTAAATGCTCCAGATTGCTGATTATCTCTGTGTAAACCTTATCAAGTTCTTCGATATTTGCAGAATACCAGATCAGGTTTTCATCGAATATTTTACGTTCAATGCCATGAAGCATAAACACCGAATCGTGCATTCGTGTCGTAATATCCTTTGCATCTGCTCCTTTAGCCTTTAAATCGGTAATATAGGCGTCAGCAAGCTGAATATCAGTAATTACGGCCACCATTTCATCGTGATGGATAAACCGTACAGGTTTTTCAACCGGTGACGGGTTACAGGCCAGCATTACCAACAAAAGCAAAATAGCCGGAATATTATGCCTGGGCATCAATTGATTATTTAGCAGGTACAGGATTCCTTAACTTATATTCCTTATTAAGTTCAAAAATTACGCGGTTGGTAATGTTGAAAGTATCATTTGTCAGGAAAATATTTCCGTTTTTATTATAACCAAGAATGTAGTCGTAGTTTAAATTCTTGTTGTAACGTTTTAGGAAATTGGTAACAGTATCAACCAAAAGTGCATTTATTTGTAGTTCATCATCAGCCAGTTCGCGTTGGTATTTGTCTTTCATTTCCATGATAGCCTGTTGTTTTTGCATGAGCGTCTGGTAGATTTCGTTTGCGCTTTTTTCTGAGAGTGCGTTCTTTTTCACGCTTTCCTGAAAATAAGCTGCTTCTTTTTCAAATTCACTTTGTTTGTTGACGATTGTTTCTTCGTACTTTTTCGTTTTTTGTTCCAGTTTGTCAGCAAAATCTTTTACCAGTTCATAGTTTTTAAGGATGGAATCGGTATGAATAAAAGCGACGGTGTTGCCGGTTAATGGAGCTATTGAAGCTTCCGGTAAATCACCTTTTGCTGCTGTTGACGATTTCCCGCTGGTAAAGTACAAGATAAAAAGGATAACTACGCCAATTAGGGATAATAAACTGAAAATCAGAC
The DNA here is from genome assembly GCA_964550695.1 of uncultured Bacteroidales bacterium. Lineage (GTDB taxonomy): Bacteria > Bacteroidota > Bacteroidia > Bacteroidales > TTA-H9 > CAZKCK01. The sequence continues at coordinate 10,309 of CAZKCK010000018.1, forward strand.
TTAAATTAGGTTTGTTTGATGTTTCCTGATCCATTTATGTTTTTTTGAAGATTTATTTTCAATGTATAAGTATGTAAAACAATAGTTTAATGATATTGTATGGAGGTTTAAAGATGCCTTAGTTGCCCATTTCTGACATAAACCGGATTCTGAGCAGCCTGATTTCTTCTTCGTTGAATTCCTCTTCGCCAAGCTCCTTCAAAGCATCCGGCACTGAATCAGTTTCGGCATTTCTAAAGTAGTCAAATATATCTTCCTGATGATATTCATCAATATATTCGTCGATATAGTAGTTGATGTCAATTTTTGTTCCTGAAGCTACAATGCGTTCAATTTCAGTAAGCAATTCATCGATGGTAATGTTTTTGGCAAGCGCAATATCTTCGAGTGGCACCTTTCGATCGATGCTCTGAATAATATAAACCTTTAAACCTGATTTATTTACAACTGATTTTACAACCATGTCGTTGGGTCTGATGATCTCATTTTCTTCAACATAGTTCTTGATAAGTTCTAAAAACGGTTTCCCGAATTTCGTTGCCTTTCCGCTTCCTACGCCGGTAATCTGTTTTAATTCGTCGTATGAAACAGGATACTGAATGGCCATTTCAACCAGAGAAGGGTCCTGGAAGATTACAAAAGGAGGGAGGCTTTCTTTTCGGCTGATTTCTTTTCTAAGGTCCTTAAGCATTGCAAACAATGCACTGTCAGCCGTACTCGATTTGATTTCCCCACCTTGTTCGATGAATTCCTCATCATCGCTGCTTTCAAAATTATGGTCTTTGGTAAGCATGATTGAATAGGGTTTTTTTAGGAATTTTTTTCCTTCGGCATTAATTTTCAGGATTCCATAATTCTCTATTTCTTTGTCCAGTAGATTGGTAATCAGCATTTGCCTTACAACTGCATTCCAGAATTTTTCATCCTGTTCTTCTCCTTTGCCAAAGACTTCAAGTTTATGATGTTTGGCCGATTTTATGGGAGTGGAGATTTTTCCCATAATTACATTAATAATGTGTTTGGCTTTGAACTGTTGCTTTGTTTCTACAACAGCTTCAAGCACTGTCTGAACAAATTCTTTTCCTTCAAATTTTGTTTTCGGGTGCAGGCAATTGTCACATGAACCACAGTTGTCTTCATTGTAGTTTTCGCCAAAATAATGAAGCAACATGCGGCGGCGGCACACCGAAGATTCAGCATATGCAACGGTTTCGTTCAGCAATTGTTTGGCAATTTCCTGTTCAGCAACAGGTTTGCCTTTCATAAATTTTTCGAGCTTCTGAATATCTTCGTAGCTGTAAAAAACAAGACAATGGCCTTCACCATCATCGCGTCCTGAACGGCCGGTTTCCTGATAATACCCTTCAAGACTCTTTGGGATGTCGTGATGTATTACATACCGCACGTCAGGCTTGTCAATTCCCATTCCGAAAGCTATGGTAGCCACAATTACATCCGCCTCTTCCATCAGGAATCTGTCCTGATTATCACGCCGTGTTTGTGGATCAAGTCCGGCATGGTAGGGCAGTGCCTTGATTCCGTTCACAACCAGAGTTTCAGCCAACTCTTCCACTTTTTTGCGGCTGAGGCAATAAATAATCCCTGATTTACCCTGATTTTGTTTGATGTATTTTATGATTTCCCTTACCACATCCTCATTTTTTGGCCTGACTTCATAATAAAGATTGGCTCTGTTAAATGATGATTTAAACAGCGTGGCGTCCATCATGCCAAGGTTTTTCTGAATATCCTGTTGCACCTTTGGGGTTGCTGTTGCTGTAAGGGCAATTACCGGAACTTTCTGACCTATCGCTTCAATGATTGGCCTTAACCTCCGGTATTCTGGTCTGAAATCATGCCCCCATTCACTGATGCAATGCGCTTCATCAATCGCATAAAAGGAAATCTCTATATTCTTCAGAAATTCAATGTTTTCCTCTTTTGTAAGCGATTCTGGTGCAACATACAGGAGTTTGGTCTTGCCGCTTTGTAAATCACTTTTTACCTGTAGTATTTCAGGTTTTGAAAGCGATGAATTCAGAAAATGCGCCAGCCCGATTTCCATTCCGAAGTTTCGGATTGCATCTACCTGATTCTTCATCAGAGCGATAAGCGGCGATATAATAATTGCGGTTCCTTTGCTGATAATTGCAGGCAATTGATAACACAGCGATTTGCCACCACCTGTCGGCATGATCACGAAAGTGTCTTTCCCTGCAAGTAAATTGCGTATGATAGGTTCCTGAGTTCCTTTAAAATTTTCGAATCCGAAAACAGTCTTAAGTGTTTCGTATATCGGGTCATTACCCTTTGAAGCCATTTCTTTTTAAATTTAAAACATACTGAGATTTTTCACAAAATCATTGATTGCACCTGGTTAAAATATTGGTTAACAGGTGTTATGGATACTCTTTTATTTCAATCCATAGCTTTATTAAATAATGCGAATTAACAATTTATTTGCTGATAATCAATTAATTAGTATTCTGCAAAAGGACTTGCAAATTTAACAGCATAATGCTGATTTCCAAATAAACAAAAAAATATTTTTATCAAGCCCTTCATAGAAGCGTTTCTTTTTATTTTAACGATAACATAAAATTAAGGTAACTTATTACATAATGCAAGTTTTTCTTACAATTTAACTAAAAATAACTAATAAAAAAATCAGATTAAATTTTATAAAATGGAGTCTGTTATTTAATTACTTGATATATAATAAATTATGTATTTTTGCTTTTAAAAAGTGTTTTCAGCAAGTTTGTATCTTTGTACCATAATTCTGATTTTATGATTCAATTGAATCCCGACGAAATAAAAAAGGTTGCTGTTAATACCCTATTAAATGAGGCTGAGGCTATTAACGATCTCATTCCACGTATTGACGACCGCTTTGTTGACGCTGTGGAGGTATTAATCCGCACAAAAGGCCGCGTTATAGTGACCGGGATCGGGAAGAGTGCTGATATTGGCCGGAAGATTGTCGCTACTTTTAACTCAACCGGCACACCAGCCATTTTTTTACATGCAGCAGATGCCATACATGGTGATCTGGGTACCGTAACTGCCGATGATGTAATCCTTTGCCTTTCTAAGAGCGGCGACACACCTGAAATCAAAATTCTGGTACCTCTGCTTAAGACTTATGGAAACAAGCTTATATGTATTGTGGGAAATATAGACTCTTTTTTGGGCAGGCATAGTGATATTGTATTGGATGCCAGTGTCGGACGTGAAGCATGCCCGAACAATCTTGCTCCAACTTCAAGCACCACCGCCCAGCTTGCCATGGGTGATGCACTGGCAGTAGCTTTGCTGCATTGCCGCGGTTTTAGCCCTGAAGACTTTGCAAGATACCATCCCGGCGGTGCCCTTGGTAAACAACTTTACCTGAAGGTTGCAGATTTGTATCCACATAATGAAAAACCTGTGGTGGATATTGATGAACCAATTGCCAGTGTAATTATTGAAATATCATCAAAAAGGCTTGGAACTGCTGCAGTTATTCACAATGGAATTCTTGCCGGTATTGTTACCGACGGCGATTTACGACGTATGCTGCAAAATCATACTTCATTATACAACCTTACTGCTGGTGATATTATGTCAGTCAATCCAAGGACCATCCAACCTGAAAGTATGGTTGTTGATGCACTGCAACTTATGCGGCAAAATAACATAACGCAACTACTCGTTGTTAATCATGGAGAATATCTGGGAGTAATACATCTGCATGACATTTTAAGAGAAGGAATAATTTAAGTTTAAAGCCAATGATACTCAGGACGGAGAACATTATCAAAAAATATAAAAATCGTACTGTCGTACGCGGAGTTTCATTTGAAGTGAATCAGGGTGAAATAGTTGGATTACTAGGCCCGAATGGTGCCGGCAAAACCACTTCTTTCTACATTATTGTTGGCCTGATTAAGCCTTTTTCAGGGAAAGTGTTTTTGGGCGAAACCGATATTACCGATGAGCCCATGTATCGCAGAGCGCAGTTGGGGATTGGTTATCTGGCTCAGGAAGCTTCTGTTTTCAGAAACCTGAGTGTTGAAGATAATATAAAGGCAGTACTTGAATTCAGCAAGTTCACTAAAAAAGAACAGCAGGAAAGGCTTGAACAACTGTTGGAAGAGTTTGGTTTACAACATATACGTAAAAGCAGCGGGATTCAGCTTTCAGGAGGTGAGCGCCGCAGGACTGAAATTGCCCGTGCCCTTGCAGTTGATCCGAAATTTATTTTGCTCGACGAACCGTTTGCCGGTGTGGATCCTATTGCGGTTGAAGACATTCAGAATATTGTTTCAAAATTGAAAGAACGAAATATTGGTGTGCTCATTACCGATCACAATGTTCACGAAACCCTGAATATTACTGACCGCGCTTACCTGCTTTTTGAAGGTTCCATCCTTAAAGCGGGTTCAGCCACTGAACTTGCTGAAGATGAACATGTAAGAAGAGTTTACCTCGGCCAAAACTTTGAACTCAGAAGATAATTCTTACTAATTTGATGGTATATTTCCTTTTTTGTGAATGCCGGTCAGGCACTTCACTTAGGCTTTCGCACTCCGTTTTGAAATAAAATTGTTTATCAGAGACAGGACAATATATATAGGTATAATAATCACGAGTGAAGCAACCGAGAAGAAGAGAATCAAAACAACGGAAGTAAGGATCAGGATAAACCGGATTTCATTTCCTTTGAACCTGAAGTTTTTGAATTTAAGGGCGAACAAAGGCACTTCTATCACCAGCAGAAGCGAAAAAACAAAAGCCAGAGAGGCCAGAAAAACAGGATGAAACATAAAGGCAAGAAACGGATAGGTTTGCAAATGTGCTGAAATTCCCATTGGCGAATCAAGGGCTGCAATCAGCAACGCATTGGCCGGAGTAGGCAATCCGAGAAAGGATTCTTCCTGACGTGTGTCGATATTGAATTTTGCCAGTCTGAGGGCTGAAAAAACAGGTACCAGTAAACTTACATATGGTAAAATCTGCCAGAAGGGGCCGGAGTATTCAATAATAGCAATACTTGTAAGTTTGTAAAGAATCATGCCGGGAACCAACCCAAACGAAACCACATCAGCAAGTGAATCAAGTTGTTTGCCTATTTCTGATTTAACATGCAGCAGCCTGGCAGCCATGCCGTCAAAAAAATCAAAAACCGCGGCTACAAAAATCAATACTGAAGCATAGGCGGTATTGTTGTGCATTAACAATATAATGGCAAGACTTCCTGAAACGAGGTTTAAACTCGTAATAAAATTTGGGATGTGTTTTTTGATTTGCATAGTGCTGCAAAGTTATAAAAACCTGATAGGTATTTACGCCAGATCCTGTAATGAAGTGTTGCTTAATTTTTGAACTGTGTAATCACGTATATCTCTGAAAACTATTCTTATTTTACATGTGGCTTCTGTTTTACAGAATTCGCAGGGTTCGTAATATTTTACCGAAGCACAGGCCAAAAGTGAAATAGGGCCTTCAAACAATCTGTACAAATCAACAATATGTATTTCAGAAGGGTGTTTGGCCAATGAATACCCGCCTTTTTTACCCAGTTTGCTTTTCAGAATGCCATTCTTTTTGAGTTCGAGAAGTATACTTTCCAGAAAGCGTTGCGGGATATGCTCACTTTCAGCAATATCGCTAATCATTACCGGTTCATTTCCATATTCTTTGGTGAGCCTGATAAGTGCCAGCAAGGCATAACGTGTTTTTTTTGAAATCATCCTGCTTTACTGATTAACATGAGTTTTTTACGGTCGGTAATTGATAGGTTTTTCCCATCCAGATGTATGATCGCATCTTTATTGAGCCGTGAAAGTGTATTAATAACATTTTCAACAGAGCAACCTGCAAATTCAGCAATTTCTTTTCGGGAGAGGTTCAGCGTAAATTCATCTGACTTATACACTGCATTGGCAAGATAAATCAGAATATCTGCCACACGACCATTCACGTTTTTGTGAGCCAGACTTATAAAATTAAAAATTGATACCTCAAACATTTCCATCGATTTCTCGAACAGGGCCATGGCATAATGCGAATTGTTGAGTAATAACTGCTTAAATAACGGAATATCAATCATACAAACATCGCAGTCTTCGAGCGCACACACCGAAAAAATGTTTGTATTGCGGTAAAACATGTTGGCTCCACCCAGCAATTTTGGGGCTGCAACAATGGTCATGATCAGGTTCTTCTCCTGATCGTCTTCAAAATTGAATTTGACTGTACCTTTATGCAGAAATATCAGATGTGTTGATGCTGCTCCCTGTTTAAGAATGGTATCACCTTTTTTAAACCGTAACTGCACTGAGGAGGAAATTAATCGGTTAAAGTCGTCTTCTGATACAAATCCGCATGACAGCCTTTTGAATAAGCAATCACTGCACCATCCGTTCTTGTTTAACTTTTCAATCATTGCAATAATTTTTGGTATTTCATTCCATTTTAAGAAAGATTGCATGCGTACCGTGCAATACTATTGCAAATGTACACTAATTCGATAGACTTAATGTATTTAAAGATTTTTTTTGTTTTTTTTGGATAATGAACATATTTGCTGAAAATTTCTGATAGTATGAATTCAAAGGCGAATCAGGTCTGATTGAACACTTTCAGCCTGGCAATGTTAATAAGTAATAAGTTGATTTTGCGTTCAGGATGTAGTATATTTGTAGAAAAACCTTCCTTATTAACTGAAAATGAATCGTTATGGAAAATAAAACGCGCTTTGAATCAGTAGGATGTATTGTTAAAAAAGAAAAGCTGGCTGTTCATTATCCGGGTTATCAGCTTGCTGATCTTGTACTTGAGGCACAGGATCCCTTCCCTGGGTACTATAATTTTTATGATTACCTTCCGGAGCCCAAACCCATGTTATTGTATCTGGTTGTTAAAACTGAAAGCAGTTTCAGCGATGATCATATTATCAGGGTAACACAATGGATTAAAAAACATTTAAAGTTAAGTTTTGATGCAGCTCCATGCCAGATTTCACTATTTAATGACAATTATCATGCAATACGGATCGATATATCAAATATGGCCCAATTGCCTGAAGTTTTAAAAGCCTTTAAAGATAAGGGGATCAGGTTTGCCTCACATCGCGATGTAAAGCAATATACAGGCTTTATAACCATCAAACGCTATTTTGAGGTTGAAAAAGCAGGTAACAATCTTTGGCACGACTTGAATTATATTGAGAACCATTATATTATACTCCCGGAGCAGATTTCATGGGATGATTTTGAAAAAATCACCCTTCATATCAGGCATAATTCAGATATGGCCACCTTTGATGCGGCTCTCGGTTATTGGTACAATCACAATGGATTGGTTGATTTTGTAAGGGTTTACCTTAAACAGCCAAAACCGGAAATTATAGATTATCTGAAAGAATCTTACATCAGGGAAGTTGAACGGCTATTGGCCTGAGACCTTACGGTATCAGGAAAACCTATACTTTTGCATCACTTTTACTGGCCTCATTCATTAGCCTTCAGGTTAACGGTTTGGTTATTAATATATTAATTACCAGAAAAGAATGCATCCATCTTACTTACGAATTTCTGATTATACCTACGATCTTCCGTCAGCACGTATTGCACAATTTCCGCTTAAACACAGAGATTTATCTAAATTATTGGTTTATAATGCGTCAAGTGGCGAGCTGCATGAAAATGTGTTTAAAAACCTTGCTACAGAGTTGCCTGACGAATGTTTGTTGCTTTTTAATGAAACGCGGGTTGTACATGCCAGGCTTCACTTTAAAAAAGCAAGCGGGGGACAAATTGAAATTTTCTGCCTTTCGCCGCATGATCCCGTTAAAGAAGTTGAACAGGCCTTTGCTCAGCTTTCACCCGTAACCTGGAAGGTTTATATTGGAAATGCCAAACGATGGAAAACCGGATTGGTGGCTTTGGAATTTGAACATCAGGGTGTAAAGGCGATGTTAAATGCACAGCAGGTTGCCAGGCTTGACGATGGGTTTTTGGTTGAATTCTCGTGGGAGCCTGTAAATCTTACATTTGGCACCATACTTGAATTGGCCGGTAACGTGCCCTTACCTCCCTATATACAACGTGAAACAGTTTTAGAAGATCAGGAAGCGTATCAGACTATTTATGCACGTACCAATGGTTCTGTTGCTGCTCCGACTGCAGGTCTGCATTTTACAAATGAAATATTCGAATCGCTGAAGTATAAAAATATTCAAACTGCCGGGGTTATACTTCATGTTGGTGCCGGAACTTTTAAACCTGTTGAATCTGAAACTATCGGGAATCACCAGATGCATACTGAAGAAATATCAGTGCCCATGGATGTTATTCAAAAACTCTTGGCCTATACCGGAAAACCTCGCATTGTAGTAGGGACAACCACCGCCCGGACACTTGAAAGCCTTTATTGGGCTGGTGTTAAAGTGTTAACCGGTCATGCGGCACACAGTGCAGTTATTGAGCAGTGGGATCCGTATTCAGGTGATTATCCGGTAAATATTCCTGCTGCGGATTCTTTGGCAGCACTTTGCCTGCATCTTGAAAAACAGGGCGTTGATGCCTACAATGGGTATACCTCCTTGCTCATAGCACCGGGTTATAACTTCAGGATGACCGATGCACTTATTACAAATTTTCATCAACCGGGCAGCACCCTGTTGTTATTGGTTTCTGCGCTTATTGGCAATAATTGGAGGCAGGTATATGATTATGCACTTGATCAGGGATTCAGGTTTTTGAGTTATGGTGATGCCTGCTTGTTTTTTGGTGATACCGGCAAAACAATTTGAATCGTAAATATTTTGGTGCTGCTTTTTAAAAATTGATTACGTTTGCAACTTAAAATTTAACGACTATGTTATCAAGTATTTTTCTTGGCTTTATCGGAACACCTGAAATTATCGTAATTGTTGTTGTTGTATTATTGCTTTTTGGCGGCAAAAAAATTCCCGAACTTATGCAGGGAATGGGAAAAGGTGTCAAAAGCTTTAAAGATGGCATGAACGGCTCTGATGAACCCAAAAGCAATGACAATTCTCTAAAACCTGAAAAATAGGTTTTACGCATTTTTTGGATTGAAATAAATGCCTTCGTGCAAAAGGTAACCGGGATTCTTCTGGCTGGGGGTAAAAGCCGCAGGATGGGCACTGATAAAGGATTTCTCCTTTTACAAAACATGCCCTTATACACATATTCATTGGCTATTTTGGAACAATTTTGTTCTGAGATTATTATTTCTGACAATAGTGAGCGGTACAATAAGCTAGGTTACAAGGTTGTAAGTGATGTTTTTCAGAATCAGGGTCCGGCATCCGGAATTTATTCTGCATTGCTCGCGGCACAGTTTCAACATTGCATTGTGTTAACGGTTGACCTTCCATTTATTACCAAATCTGTAATAAGTCAAATTTATACAACCGCAGCAAATTCAATGGCCGCAGCACCGGTGCACCCTGACGGAATGGTTGAACCGCTTTGTGCCTTTTATCACAAAGATTCTTTTCGTTTTTTTTATGAAGCACTGATTGCCGGTAACAACAAAATGCTGGATATTCTGAATAGGCTTCATTTCACAAAAGTTTACCTGAACCATCCCACGGATCAATTTAATCGCCGGGTGTTTACAAATATAAATACACCTGAGGACCTTGCAATTGCGCAGGAAGTTGCAAAACTTCAGTAGCTGCGGTAATGTAAATAAGTATACAGACTGAAGAATCCGATGGATAAAAGTGACATTTGTAAATGCTCCTATAAATATTTGCTGGAATTATAGTTCAATATTCCTTGTCAGGAGAGTGGGTTGTTCCGAAAAATAAAATAATTTTGCAGAAATTGAGTTATAATACCGTTGAAACGCCATAGTACACGATTGAAAACACTCATTAAACCCATACGCCGCACAGGCTTTGCGCTTCTTGCGGTTGCACTGATTCTGGCTGCCTGTTCGCCAAAAAAAAATACTTTTGTCAGCAGGGCCTACAACAATCTTACCGCACACTACAATGCATGGTGGAACGGGAATGAAAGCCTGAAAGAAGGCATTGATGACCTTGAACGATCGAGCAAGGATAATTTTACCCAGCAACTTCCTGTTTTTAAGCTGGGTACAAAAAAGGAATTAAGTACAATTTCAGCCAAGGCTGACAGGGCCATTGAAAAAGCTTCAATTGTTATTCAGCGGCATTCGATGTACTTCAATAAAAAGGAGTACAACAAATGGATTGATGACAGTTACCTGATGATTGGCAAAGCGTATTTTTATAAACAGGATTATTCGGGAGCAAGAAGAACCTTTGAATTTATACAGAACAAATACAAAGATTCACCCCTGACGAATGAAACAGTGCTATGGCTTGCGCTTACGAATATACAGACGGCGCAGTATGCAAAGGCTGAAACCGAGCTTGGTAAATTCAAGGCTGCTATGGCAAAAGCACCTGTTGCACGAAAGTTGAATCTGTTTTACAATAAAGTTTATGCTGAATTTTTCCTGAAACAGGATAAAGGGGATTTTGCCAAACCTTATCTGTTGGCAGGCATCGGGCTTTCGATCAGAAAAACTGATAAAACCAGACTGATGTATATTCTGGCTCAATTGTACCAGAAAGAGGGTGAATTGCAAAAGGCAACTGAATATTATAGCCGTGTGGTCAAAAAAAACCCGCGCTACGACATGGTATTCAGTGCATTGATTAATATTGCCAAATGTTTTGATGCTACAGCCGGCGACAGCAAATCAATTGTGAAAACACTTGAAAAAATGCTGGACGATGTCAAGAATAAAGAATATAAAGATCAGATTTATTATGCACTGTCAGAGATTTATCTAAAGCAGGATAGTACAAATCGTGCGGTTGAATATCTGAAACTGTCAGTAGCCACAAGTAAAAGCAATGATTATCAACGTTCGCAATCAGCATTAACACTGGCTGACTTATTTTTTAAAATACCTGAATATCAGGCTTCACAGGCATATTACGATACAGCCTTGCAGGCACTCCCGCGCGAAAGCCCGAATTATGACCAGTTACAGCAAAAAACGATGATACTTACCGACCTTGTGCAGAACCTTGTGGTTATTCAGACTGAAGACAGCCTGCAAAAATTAGCCGCAATGCCTGAAGCCGAGCGTAATAAGATAATCGACAAAATTATAGCAAAAATTGCCGAAGAAGAGCAGAAGAAGCGTGAGCAGGAAGCACTCCGGCAAAGCGATATCAACAGCGTGAGCCAGTTACAGGGTACTAATCTGAACATGAACAAGGGCGGTGGCTGGTATTTTTACAATCCGGGAGCTGTAAGCTTTGGATTTACTGAATTTACTAAAAAATGGGGAAGCCGTAAACTTGAAGATTTGTGGCGGTTAAGCAATAAGCAAATAATTGAATTTGAAGATGTTGCTAATAAGGAAGGACTTGAGGGAGACTCAACCGCAGGTGATAGCACTTTGGCCAGAATTTCAACCGATCCGATGAAGCGGGAAACTTATGTACAGAATCTGCCACTGACGCCTAAAGCTGTTGATGCCAGCAATGAAAAGGTAAAAGTTGCCCTGTTTAATGCTGCCTTCATCTATCGTGAAGGGTTAAAGGACTTTACAAATTCTGCTGCCAGTTTCGAAAGTCTGGTGGAAAGGTTTCCGGACACCGCACAGAATCATAATTATTTGATATCTTGCTATCAGTTGGTGCTTATTTTTGAAAAACTCGGCAATCAGGAGAAAGTTGATTATTACAAGAGTCTGATTATTAAAAATTATCCTGATACTGATTATGCCAGAATTCTTTCTGACCCGGATTATAACCTCGAAATAACCCGCAGAAATAATATGGTAAAGGATTTTTATGAACAATCATACACTGCTTACACAACAGGTCAATATTACCTTGCCCTGATGAATTGCGATGATGCACGCAAAAAATTCAATAAGGATCCTTTAATGCCACGGTTCGACTTTTTGCGTGCGCTTGCGATTGCCAGAGTTGATATTGTTGACTCACTCGTTAGCAACCTGAAGTATGTTATACGTAAATATCCAACAAGTGAAGTAACTCCTCGGGCACAAAAGATACTGGATATGATTGCCAAAAACAATCCTGACATGGCCAAAAAGCTGGATATTAAGAATATTCAGATTGATGAACCACAGGCTGATACAACAAAGTCGATCTATACCCCACAGCCGGATGCACAGCATTATTTTATCATGATTATCAGTTCAACCGATGTTGATGTAAATGCCCTGAAAATCAGAATTTCTGATTTTAATTCCAAATCCCATAGCCTCGACAATTATACGATTTCAAGCATTTTATTGGATAATGACAATCAAATAGTGAATGTTGGGGTTTTTGAAAATGGAGTGAAGGCACTTGATTATTATAATGAAGTTATTGACAACATGTATATTATGTCGGGTGTTACGGATAAGAAATACTCGATGTTTGTTATTTCTGCAAGCAATTACCCGTTATTTTATCAAAATAAGGATGTTGAAAAATATTTGCAGTTTTTTAAACGGGAATATTTGAAACAGATAAAATAATAGGATTTTTTGGATAATCGGGCAATATAATTGTATCTTTGAAACTGTAAACCAATCACACCATGGCTAAACCAATTATTACCGAAGCACCCTCAATCAATATAATCGGACAATCAACCTCAATAGAAGGCGTATTAATCTGTAGCGGAGATATACGTATCGAAGGCTCGCTGAAAGGAACCATTGATTGTAAAGGGAAAGTTGTTATAGGCGAAACCGGCTTTGTTGAAGGTAGCATCACCTGCCGCAATGCCGATTTTTCAGGGAAAATAAAAGCGGACGTAACAGTAATTGAATTACTTGTATTGAAATCGACTGTAATTATCGACGGTGACATTACAATTGGAAAGCTTGCCATAGAACCCGGAGCCCAGTTTAAGGGCAAATGCTCAATGGAGATTCCACCATTTCCCACAGAAGTGTAATGTTGAATGAAAAATCCTAAAACCGACAGGAAAAAGCAGCTTTTTAATTACGGCCGTTATTCCGGTATGGCATTTCAAATGCTTTTTATAATTCTTGCCGGTGTTTTTGGCGGATATAAACTTGACGACTACCTCGGAAACAGGATTCCGGTTTTTACAATTATCTTTTCATTGTTAAGTGTTGCCATCGCAATTTACCAATCAGTTAAGGATCTTTTGAAAAATGGCCCTAAGGGGGCCGAAAAGCCTAAATCAAAACCAGATGAATAATACGTTTAATGCCTTTTTAAAACGACTCACAATATTTTCGGCTATTGTTGCTGCCTGCGCAACTGTACTTTATTTTATTTTACCGGTGGGTATGGTAACCAGTGCCATGCCCTTTATCCTGTTGTTCTTTATGGCTCATACCGTAATTTTTCATCGTATGGCCACACGGGTTATTGAAGAAAATCTCAGGCGGTTCTCTAACTTCTACATGATCAGCACAATCGCCAGATTGTTTCTTTTTCTGGCAATTATGATTGTATATGGCCTTTCATATCCAAAGGATGCCAAATATTTTATCGTATGCTTCTTTCTTTTTTATGTGATCTATACTTTTTTTGAATTGTATACCATTTTACCATTGTTGCGTCAAAAGCAATCAAATACTCAGAATAAATGATCTATATCACACGGAGAGAAAGGTTTAATGCTGCCCATCGGCTATTCAGGGAAGACAAAACCGATGAAGAGAATTTTGAGATTTTTGGCAAATGCAGCAATCCCAACTGGCACGGACATAATTACACACTGTTTGTTACAGTGAGAGGTGAAGTTGATCCTGAGACTGGTTTTCTGATGAACCTCAAGGAATTGAGTAAATTAATCAGAGAAAGGATCATCGATAAAATTGACCATAAGAACGCCAACCTTGAAGTGGATTTTATGAAAGGCAGATTTACAACCACCGAAATGATTGCCATCGGAATCTGGGATGAACTGGTGATGCCTGTAAGGCTTTTAGGCGCTGATCTTTACAAAATCAAATTGGAAGAAACTGAAAATAACTTTGTTGAGTATTTCGGATAAAAAATTAAACAAAAATTATTCCAGCTTGTTTTCAATGTTAATTAACTGTTTTTAAATAAGATATTATGCTTGATGAAAAATATATCCACGATATGATCGACGAAAATGGCCTCGAAGGCTATAAAAAAGTCGACAATTACAATTATGAAACAATTGACAAATTGGCATTTCATTACAAGGAAATCTTAAAGTTGATAGGTGAGGATAACACCCGCGAGGGTTTACTGGATACACCGGTGAGGGTTGCCAAATCAATACAATTTCTTACACATGGTTATGATCTTGATCCTGAGCAGATTTTGCGTTCAGCCAGGTTTAAGGAAGATTACCGTCAAATGGTCATTGTAAAGGATATTGAAATTTATTCGATGTGTGAGCACCATATGATACCTTTTATCGGGAAAGCCCATGTGGCTTACATTCCAAATGGTTACATCACCGGATTGAGCAAAATTGCCCGGGTGGTGGATGCTTTTGCACGTCGTTTACAGGTTCAGGAGCGGCTGACAACACAAATTAAGGAGTGTATACAGAAAACACTGGATCCGCTTGGTGTGGCAGTTGTTATTGAAGCCAAGCATCTTTGTATGGCCATGCGCGGTGTTCAGAAGCAGAATTCGGTAACCACAACATCTGATTTTACCGGAGCTTTTACCCGAAAAGAAACACGTGAAGAGTTTATTCACCTGATTGGCTCGAAACTTGCATAGCGAATCCGGATTATTTAAAAAATTATATTGACTTTTAATATAAATTGATATGAATCAGCAGGATAATTTATTTGGGTATATATCCCAACGTGAACAGGCCACTGTTGCCAAAACATTTATGGCAGGTGTTTTTGGATGGATGACAATTGCCATGGCCATTACTGCCTTTACCGCCTACATGTTTGCCTCGGATATGGGGCTTATGGGTCTTTTGGTGCGTCCCGAAGGCGGGATGAGCATGCTGGGCTGGATTGTAATGCTTGCCCCGTTTGGGTTTGTAATGCTGATGTCGATGGGCTACCAGCGACTTTCGGCAATGGTCCTCGGGTTATTGTTTGGTGTTTTTTCAGTTTTGATGGGAATGAGCCTTAGTTTTATCTTCCTTGCCTATACCATGGCTTCTATTGCCAAGACGTTTGTAATCACTTCGGGGATGTTCGGCGTAATGGCCATTGTTGGTTATACAACCAAAACTGATCTTACAAAGTTTGGTAGCATCATGTTTATGGCACTTATCGGATTGATTATTGCCAGCCTTGTGAATATGTTTATGCAAAGCAGTGCAATGGAGTACATTATAAGTTTTGCAGGGGTCATTATTTTTACAGGACTTACTGCCTATGATGTGCAAAAACTTAAAAAAATTGGAAGTGAAACAGGTGCCGGCGGAGAAGCAGTTAAGAAGGTTACCATACTCGGGGCATTAACCCTTTATCTCGACTTTATTAATTTATTCTTATTTTTGCTGAGATTTTTCGGTAACAGAAAATAAGCAAAGTTTAAAGGAACTATTTGTTTTTTGTGTAAAGTGGTCTTAATCAGACCATTTTCTGTTTCAAAAATCGGTTTATTTATTTAGTATCACCAATACACATTTATGAAGGCATATGTTTTTCCGGGTCAGGGAGCTCAATTTCCGGGAATGGGGAAGGAACTCCACGACAAATCACCCATAGCGCGCGAATTATTTGAAAAAGCTAACCATATTCTTGGTTTCCGCATTACTGAAATTATGTTTGATGGAACTGAGGAAGACCTCAGACAGACCAAAGTTACACAACCGGCAGTATTTCTGCATTCGGTAATTCTGGCCCGTACCCTCGATGATTTCAGACCTGATATGGTTGCCGGGCATTCTCTTGGTGAATTTTCTGCACTCGTTGCCAACAAGGTTCTGACTTTTGAAGACGGGCTTAAACTGGTTTATGCACGTGCAATGGCAATGCAGAAGGCCTGTGAAGCCAATCCTTCTACAATGGCGGCTATTCTGGGTTTGGAGGATGAAGTTGTTGAAAGGGTATGTAAATTAATCACAAACGAAGTTGTTGTTCCGGCCAACTATAACAGCCCTGGGCAATTGGTTGTTTCGGGCAGCATAGCCGGAATTGAAATTGCATGTGAAAAATTAAAAGAGGCCGGAGCCAAACGTGCATTGCCGCTTAAAGTTGGCGGAGCATTTCATTCGCCACTCATGGAACCTGCACGTGTTGAGCTGGCAACAGCCATCAACAATACTAAATTTGTAAAGGGTATTTGCCCTATTTATCAGAATGTTACTGCTCAATCAGTTACTGATCCTGAAATTATTAAGGTAAACCTGATTAAGCAATTGACCGCACCGGTTCGCTGGACACAAATTATGCAGAATATTATTGCTGATGGTGCCAAAACCTTTATTGAAGTTGGACCAGGTACTGTATTACAGGGTCTTGTAAAAAAGATCAACAAGGATATTGAAGCCCTCAGCGCATAAAAATTGCGCATTAAATATAAAAGCCAGTCGGAATCCGGCTGGCTTTTTTTGTATCATTTTTTTGAAACTGCCTCTACAATTTTTTTCAGGACCTATTCATCAGATGATAAATAACTTTTTGCAACAGTTTCAACTAAAAGTAAATTACCGTTTCACATATTGTGCTTCGTAATATTTGAGGTATCCTCCTGAAGTTACATGATCGAGCCACTCCTGATTTGAAAGGTACCAATCAATTGTTTTCTCAATGCCTTCTTCAAACTGAAGCGAAGGCTTCCAGCCCAGTTCATTTTGCAGACGGGTTGAATCAATGGCATAGCGCAGGTCGTGGCCGGCACGGTCTTTTACATAGGTAATCAATTGTTCCGACTCACCCTCTGCACGGCCTAATTTGCGGTCCATTACGCGGCACATGACTTTGATCAGATCAATATTTTTCCATTCGTTGTGGCCGCCAATGTTGTAAGTCTCTCCATTTCCGGCATTGTGGTAAATTACATCAATGGCACGGGCATGATCTTCCACCCAAAGCCAGTCGCGGATATTTTCGCCTTTTCCGTACACTGGTAGCGGCTTTTTCTGCTTTATGTTGTTGATAAATAATGGAATGAGCTTTTCGGGGAACTGAAATGATCCGTAATTGTTTGAACAATTGGAGATGACAATGGGCAATCCAAACGTATCATGATAAGCTCTTACAAAATGATCAGAACTGGCTTTGGAAGCAGAGTAGGGGCTATGCGGGTCATAGGAAGTATTTTCTGTGAAAAATCCGGTATCGCCCAGGGTGCCGTAAACTTCGTCAGTTGAAACATGATAGAAGCGTTTTCCTTCAAAATTATCTTTCCAGATAAATTTGGCTGCATTGAGCAGATTTACAGTACCTACCACATTTGTAAGAACAAATTCAAGCGGATTGGCAATGCTCCGGTCCACATGTGATTCGGCAGCGAGGTGTATCACACCTTCAAACTTGTGTGTGGTAAACAATTCCATCATGGCGTCACCATCCTGAATATCGGCCCTGATAAAGGTGTAATTTGATTCATTTTCAATATCCTTCAGGTTTTCGAGGTTGCCAGCATAGGTGAGTTTATCAAGATTAAAAATATGGTAATCCGGATATTTTCTGACCATCAGCCTTACCAGGTGCGATCCGATGAAACCTGCTCCGCCCGTAATAACAATTTTTTTCATGTGATTATTGGTATTATTATCTGTTTATCAAATTTTCAGGTTAAGATTTTGCTGCAAGTGCCTTTTCCCAGTTCCAGGCTGAAAGGGTCATTTCGTCAACCGTTTTTTCGGCTTTCCAGCCAAGTTCTTCATTGGCAAAGGTGGTATCAGCCCATACCTGCTCAACATCGCCGGGCCGGCGATCAACAATCATATAATTCAGTTTTTCGCCCGAAACCTTTTCAAATGAATTTATCACATCAAGCACGCTTAGCCCATTACCTGTTCCAAGGTTAAACATTTCCACAGGCTTTTTCATCTTGTTATTAATCATACGGTTAACTGCAACCACATGGGCTTTGGCAAGGTCAACCACATGAATATAGTCTCTGATGGCCGTACCGTCAGGGGTATTGTAGTCACTTCCGAAAACCCTTAATTGCTGGCGTTTCCCTATGGCAGTCTGGGTAATGAATGGTATGAGATTGCTTGGCACACCCAAAGGCAATTCACCAATTAATGCTGATTCGTGGGCACCAATCGGATTAAAATATCTGAGCGCGATTGCCTGAAGCTGAGGAAATGCATGAATGGTATCATGTAGAATTTCTTCAGCAATCTGCTTGGTGTTGCCGTAAGGTGAAAATGCAGGTTTTATAGGAGATGTTTCGCGTACAGGCAATTCGTCAGGCTGACCATAAACCGTACAGGATGACGAAAATACCAGATTTTTAATCTTAGCCTGCTGCATTCCTTCAAGGATATTCATGAGCGAAACCAGGTTGTTGCGGTAGTATTGCAAGGGTTTGTCAACTGATTCACCCACAGCCTTGTATGCAGCAAAATGAATAATGCCGTCAATATTTGGCTGCCTGTTAAAAAAGGCGGCAGTCAATTCCTGGTTAGCCAGGTCAAACTGTTCAAATTCAGGCCGTATTCCTGTAATTTTTTCAATATTATCCAGCACTCCGATGTTTGAATTTGACAAGTTGTCAACAATCACTACTTCAATGCCAAGGCTTTGCAATTCAACAACAGTATGCGAACCAATAAAGCCTGTTCCACCCGTAACCAGTATTTTCATTTTAAAATTATTTAAATCAAAGGTAAGAATAAAAATAAAAAAACCCTGCCTGAATCGGGCAGGGTCAAAATTTTTGCAATAAATTTTACAGGCTCCAGTATGTCATGTCAGCGATTTTTCCGCGGTACAGGCCTTTTACATCCACCAGAATGGCCTTGCCATTGGTTAATGAACGGAAATAATCTTCTGTAAAGTTTTTATACGGGGCATGGCTAACAGCAACAATCACAGCATCGTAATTGGTAGCAGGTTTGTCGATCAGATGAAAGCCGTATTCATGGTTCACTTCATCGGAGTTTGCAAAAGCATCAACGATATCAACCTGAACACCATATGACTTCAGCTCTGAAACAATATCCGGTACGCGTGAGTTGCGTATATCGCTCACATCTTCTTTAAAGGTAACACCCATCACCAGTACTTTTGAGTTCAGGATATTTTTACCGGCTGCAATAAGTTTTTTAACAGTTTGTTTTGCAATATAATAGCCCATCGAATCATTCACATAACGGCCGGATGCAATCACCTGGGCATGGTAGCGGTATTCACGTGCTTTGAAAACCAGATAGTATGGGTCAACCCCGATACAGTGACCGCCCACGAGTCCGGGATAAAATTTCAGAAAGTTCCATTTGGTTCCAGCTGCTTCAAGTACTTCGTATGTGTTGATACCCATACGGTTGAAGATTATTGATAGTTCATTCATCAGTGCAATGTTAACATCGCGCTGTGTGTTTTCGATAATTTTGGCAGCTTCAGCAACCTTGATTGAGGATGCGCGGTGAACGCCTGCCTTTACAACCAGTTCGTAAGTTTTGGCAACGATATCAAGAGATTCGGCGTCGCATCCTGAAACAATTTTCTTAATGGTGGTAAGTGTATTTACCTTATCGCCCGGGTTGATACGTTCAGGGGAATAGCCCACTTTGAAATCCTGTGGGAATTTCAGCCCTGATTCACGTTCAAGAATGGGAATGCAATCTTCTTCAGTTGCACCGGGATATACGGTGGATTCATAAACAACGTAATCACCTTTTTTAAGTGCTTTGCCTACAGTTTCTGAGGCACGGAGCAATGGAGTGAGGTCAGGCAGGTTGTGTGAATCGATGGGGGTTGGCACTGCAACAATATGAAAATGTGCAAGTTTCAGGTCTTCAATGTTGGCAGTAAACAAAATATCGGTCCCGTCAAATGCTTCTGAACTGAGTTCTTCTGAAGGGTCAATCCGGTTATTCATCATATCCACTCTGTCCTGGCGGATATCAAAACCCACAACTTTAATCAGTTTTGCAAATTCAAGTGCGATAGGCAGGCCAACATAGCCCAGTCCTATAACTGAAAGTCTGGCTTCTTTTTTTAATAGTTTTTCGTAAATACTCATAAGATGGTGATTTTAGGTTAACATTTTCTTGATAAAAACGGGTGATAATCGCCTGTACGTCCCACTTCTCTGGTATTGCGTATATGAAACACGGTTTCAATGCTTTGCCTTGCTTCATCCAGACCATAACCACCACCATTTATAATATCGCGGTAAACCATGGTGTGCAGGTCAGTGAATCCGTCGCTGAATTCAATACTCTGTCCGTCCATGGTAAGTGAGCGGAATGTTCGTTGGCCTTTGGCTTTAATATCTTCGGGGAGACAGTTGTAATCGATACTCAGGAACCACCTTACGCGGGCTTTTTCGAACCGCAGGAATCCGGCTGCTTTTTCAGGATCGCTCATATGAACGATGTTTTCCTGTACTTTGCCGAAGATCCATCCCAGCATATCAAAAAAATGAACACCAATATTGGTGGCCACACCACCTGATTTTGAATGATCGCCTTTCCAGCTTACCTTGTACCAATGCCCACGTGATGTAATGTATGATAAATCAATGTCATACACTTTGTCTTTCGGGCCGTTTTCAATCTGTTGCTTCAAAGCAATAATGGTCGGGTGAAGCCGGAGCTGAAGGATGTTGTAAATCCGTTTTCCGCTTTCCTTCTCAATTTCCTTCAGTGCATCGATGTTCCAGGGATTCAGAACGATGGGTTTTTCGCAAATGGCGTGTGCATCGTTGCGTAAAGCCAGCCTGATGTGTGCATCGTGCAGAAAATTCGGAGAACAAATACTCACATAATCTATTTTTTGTTCGCCTTTGCGGCGCAATTTATCCAGATGGCGGTCAAAACGTTCTGATTCCAAAAAAAAGTCGGATTCAGGGAAATAGCCATCGATGATGCCAACACTATCTTTGGGGTCGAGTGCGGCAACCAGTGTATTACCGGTGTCCTTGATTGCTTTCATGTGGCGCGGGGCGATATACCCGGCAGCACCAATCAGTGCAAAATTCAGTTTATTATTCATTTACAGTTTGTTATCCTATTTTAGTTACCTGACCATTGGCCAGTTTGTACTTTTCTTTACTTTCTGGGCATTCGGCACAACCTTCCGCATCAAACTGCAGTTTGTGGCCGTATTCACTCATCCAGCCCACATGCCGGGCAGGGTTGCCGATTACCAGCGCGTAGGCCGGAATGTTTTTGGTGACAACGGAGCCTGCACCAATAAAGGCAAATTCTCCGATATCGTGTCCGCAAACAATTGTGGCATTGGCACCTATGGAGGCACCATGTTTTACTACAGTCCTGGCATATTCACCCCTGCGGTTTACGCCACTCCGGGGGTTGGTTACATTGGTAAAAACCATTGAGGGCCCCAGAAAAACATCGTCTTCGCAAACAACACCGGTATAGATTGATACATTGTTCTGTACCTTTACGTTACGTCCCAGAACCACACCCGGTGAAACAACCACATTCTGTCCGAAGTTGCAGTTTTCACCAATCACACAATCTGACATGATGTGGCTGAAATGCCAGATTTTGGTGCCTTTACCTATCGTGCAGCCTGCATCAACAATGGCTGTTTCGTGGGCAAAATATTCTTTTTCCATTTTATTGATTACGTATTAATAAATTCAAGAACTGAATCGGTGATGTATTTGAGCTGTTCTTCTTCAAGTTCGGTATGCATTGGCAGCGAAAATACCGTAGAACATAACTTTTCGGTAACCGGGAAATCCCCTTCACGGTAACGTGAATCCTGATAGGCCTTTTGCATATGCAGGGGAACCGGGTAATAAATCATGGCCGGAATATCTCTTTTTGCAAGGAAATCGATCAGGGCAGCCCTGTCAACATTGTCAGAAACAATTGTGTACTGATGAAACACATGCGTTGATTTTGGGAACCGGGCCGGTGTCCTGAGTTTTGGATTTCCGGCAAAAGCCTTGTCATAATACGATGCTGCAAAATTGCGTGCTGCAGCATATTCATCAAGTTTCTGAAGTTTTATTTTCAGAATGGCAGCCTGTATACTGTCGAGACGTGAATTAACACCCACATAATCATGGTAATATCTTACAAACATTCCATGGTTGGCCATTCCCCTGAGCATTTTTGCGAGTTCATCATCATTGGTAAAGATTGCACCACCATCGCCATAACAGCCCAGATTTTTTGAAGGGAAGAACGATGTACATCCAATATGCCCGATGGTGCCACCTTTTTTGGTCCATCCTGCCGAAGATGTAAATGAGGCACCGATGGCCTGGCAATTGTCTTCAATTACAAACAGGTTGTGTTTGTTGGCTATGTCCATAATAGCATCCATATCAGCACATTGGCCAAAAAGATGCACAGGAACTATCGCTTTTGTTTTTGGTGTGATGGCTTTTTGGATGGCTACAGGATCAATGTTAAAAGTTTCGGGGTCAACGTCAACAACCACAGGTGTAAGACCCAGCAGCGCAATTACTTCGGCAGTGGCGATAAACGTAAAATTGGCCGTAATGACTTCATCACCGGGTTTCAGTCCGAGGGCCATCATGGCAATCTGAAGGGCATCGGTACCATTTGCACACGGAATAACATGCTTAACACCCAGATATGACTCCAGATCATTCTGGAAAGCTTTCACAACGGGGCCATTTATAAATGCTGTTGTATCAATAACTTCGTGTATAGCCTTGTCAACTTCTGGTTTTATTTTGTCGTATTGACTTTTGAGGTCAACCATTTGAATCTTTTTCATCACAATATATTGTCTTATTTTATAATCACGGGCAAATTTATTAATAAATAGGATAACCCCAAAACCGACATATTATTACTCTGCGAATAAAATGGTGAATGCAATACGCTTTTCAGTAATTTTGCGTTCTGCATAAAACCGCTTTTATGAAGTATTTTTTACCCTTACTGTTAATCACCGTTTTATCTTTTGTAGCTCCTTACAGTCATGGCCAAACAGATGTGAAGGATTCAACAATTTCAGTTACAATGCTTTATCTTGCTGGTGGTGTAAGCCTGCCCGGAGGTGATCTTGCCGACCGGTATGGTTTGGCTTTTTCTGCGAGTCCGGGGGTATGGTACAAATCATCAGGCAACTGGTTGTTTAATGCTGAATTTTCGTATATTTTCGGTACAGATGTAAAAATTAAAGACTCTTTATTTAAGCATCTTGAAACATCCGGAGGGTTTATTATTGATGGCAATGGCATTCCGGCCGACGTAGTGACTTATGAACGCGGGTTTAATCTGAAGGCACAGTTTGGCAAACTTATTCCTGCTTTTGGCTATAACAGGAATTCAGGGCTGTTTTTTACTGCCGGTGGAGGTTATCTCAGGCATTCCATCTACATAACTGTTCTCGAAAATACAGCCTCTCAGCTCAACGGCGATTACCGTAAAGGATATGACCGACTTACAGGAGGTATTTCACTCAATCAGACCATCGGATACATCCATTTGTCAAACAGGCATGTTGTAAATTTCTTCGCAGCTTTTGAGTTTACTGAAGCATTTACGAAATCATTGCGTGATTATGATTTTGACCTGATGAAAGCTGATACCCAAAACCGGACGGATCTGATGTTCGGGATCAAGATCGGCTGGATTATTCCGCTGTATGGCAAGGCTCCCAAAGAGTACTATTATTACTGATCAGTATGTTACTATACGATGCAGCCATCAGGGCCTATACCGGAGTCATCAGGATTGCAGCTTTGTTTAATCCAAAAGCGGCTTTGTGGATAAATGGCCGGAAAAATATCTGGCAGGAACTGGAAAATTCTTGCAAGGGGCATGCGAATATCGTGTGGTTTCATTGCGCCTCATTGGGTGAATTTGAGCAGGGGCGGCCTGTAATAGAGGCTTTCAGGTCAGATTTCCCGGACTATAGAATACTTCTGACATTTTTTTCACCTTCAGGTTATGAAGTACGCAGGAATTATTCAGGGGTTGATTTTGTGTTTTATTTGCCAGCCGATACCAATGCAAATGCGAAGCAATTTATGCGGATTGTGAACCCTGTTTTGGCCGTTTTTGTAAAATATGAATTCTGGTTCAATTATCTGAAAGTATTGAAATTTAATAAGATACCAGTTTTGGTAATTTCAAGTGTTTTCAGACCGGAACAACATTTTTTTAAGTGGTACGGAACTTTTTTCAGAAAGGGGTTGCAGCATGTTTCATGGTTTTTTGTACAAAATATGCGATCTCAGCTTTTATTACAAAGTATTGGAATTAATGATGTTACTATAAGTGGTGATACAAGGTTTGACCGTGTGGCAGCCATTGCCCGAAATCCGGTGATTTACAGTGAAGTTGAGAATTTTTGCGGGAAAAGTGATGTGATTATTTGTGGAAGTACCTGGCCTGCTGATGATGAGATTATCTGGAAACTGATTGACCAATCACCTTCAAATGTAAAGTTTATCATTGCACCCCATGAAGTTCATCAGGCCCGCATTGATGGATTGCTGGAAAAAAGCAAAGGCAAAGCCGTTTTGTTCTCAGACCTTAAAAACGAAACTGACGGAACAAAAAATATCTTGATAATTAATAATATAGGGATTCTTTCACATTTGTATAAATATGGCCGTATAGCCTATATTGGCGGTGGTTTCGGAGCCGGCACCCACAATATTCTGGAAGCTGCCACATTTGGACTTCCGGTTTTATTCGGACCCAATCACCTTCAGTTTACTGAAACTGTTGAGCTGATCAGGGCCGGTGGAGCCTTTGGCATTTCAAATGAGATGGAGTTTGTAACCCAAATTTCGGAATTGCTTTCAAATAGAGATTATTACAATGAGTGCTCAATAATCTGCAACAATTATATAGCAGAAAAACAGGGAGCTACAAAACTGATCATGCATAAAATTAAGCAGATACTTATCAGGTCTTGACCAAAGTGGATGTTTGAAAGTTATATTTTTTCGAATTTCTGATTGCGTTGAAATGGTTCAAATCCGGCTTCTCTGATGGCTAGCTGAATGCCCTGTGCATCAAATTTATGGTCGGCACCGGCAACAGAAACCACATTTTCTTCAATCATTACAGATCCAAAATCATTGGCACCGGCATGGAGGCAAATCTGGGCTGTGGGTTTGCCCACAGTAAGCCATGAAGCCTGAATGTTGGGGATATTCGGAAGCATTAACCGGCTTACGGCTATCATCCTGATATATTCTTCGGGGCTTGATTTCCCGTGTACATGATACACTTTTTTCAAAACCGTATTTTCTGCCTGAAACGGCCATGGGATAAATGAAATGAAACCCGGAGCACCAGCAGGTTTTTCATCCTGCACATTTCGCAACAACACCAGATGTTCCATGCGTTCTTCGAGTGTTTCGATGTGTCCGAACATCATAGTGGCAGAAGTAAGCAGTCCAAGCCGGTGTGCACGGCGCATTACCTCAAGCCATTCACCTGCAGTACATTTACCCGGCGAAAGTATCTTACGCACCCTGTCGGAGAGGATTTCGGCACCCGCACCCGGCAGGCTGTCAAGTCCGGCATTTACGAGCTCACTTAGGGTTTCTTCAAATCCAAGTCCTTCTTTTTTAGCAATATGTACTATTTCGGGTGGACCGAGGGCATGCAGTTTCACATTCGGAAAATCACGTTTCAGGTCTTTAAACAGGTTGGTATAAAAATCGAGGCCCAGATCCGGGTGCATCCCGCCCTGCAACAGGAGTTGTTCTCCGCCCAGTGCAAGCATTTCGGTAATTTTATCCCTGTATTGTTCGGTTGTGGTAATATATCCTTCGGTGTGATTTCTGCTTCTGTAAAAGTTGCAAAACTTACAACCCGAAGTACATATGTTTGTGTAATTTACATTTCTGTCGATAATCCAGCCAACGCGTTGTTCGGGATGCAGTCTGTTTCTGACCAGATGTGCCAGTGCCATCAGCTGCGTAAGCGGCATTTCATTGAATAGCAGCATCCCGTCTTCAACAGTAAGATAATCTCCGGAAACAGCCCTTTCAGTATATGTGTTCAGGTTCATGAGCAAGTATGAGGCTTTTGTTTAATTTTGCCTTTTCACTGCAAAAATACACTGAATATGATAACCCTCGATTTATTATTGTCAAAACCCGATCTTCATACCAACACCATATTTGTACTCCGCCATCCTGATGATTTGCCCGCAGGCCTTGTAAATACTGAAGAAGCGGGATACATCAGACGCAGCCTGGAAGACAAAAATACCACCACTGTTGAGATTAACCGGTATGATTATGTCTGGTATTTTGTGTTTCCGGCCGATGTAGCCGGAGAATCGCTTCAACTTGAGAAAGCCCGTAAAACCGGTGATATATTGGTTAAAGAAATCAGCCGCTTAAAAGTTCCGGAAATTACTGTTTATAATCATAGTGCTGATGCTGAATGGTGTATGGCACTGGCCGAAGGAATGACACTGGGCGGATATCAGTTTCTGAAATATAAGACTGACAGGGATGAAAAGCTGATCAGACTCAACACCATTAAAATTTGGTCAGAAGGGCTGAATAACCGGCAAATTATGATGAAAAACCGGCTGAATGAAGCTGTTTATATGTGCAGGGATTTTGTGAATGAACCTGTTATAAATCTGAGTGCCACACAACTTGCCGAAGGAATTTCAGAACTATTATCCACCACCGGAATTAAAACTGAAATATTTAACAAAAAGAAAATAGAATCCCTCAAAATGGGCGGTTTGCTGGCCGTAAACCGGGGGAGTTCTGAACCTCCCACTTTTACAGTACTCGAATGGAAACCTGAAAATGCTGTGAATGAGAACCCTGTAATACTTGTTGGCAAAGGTGTGACTTTTGACACGGGTGGCATGAATATTAAAACCGGTTCGTTTATGGACCATATGAAAACCGATATGACGGGTGCCGCTACCATGGCTTCGGTGATATATGCTGCTGCCGCCACCCGATTACCGGTTTATGTAATTGCACTGCTGCCCGCTACCGATAACCGCATCAATTCAGATGCAGTGGTAAGCGGCGATGTAATTGAAATGCACAGCGGTAAAACTGTCGAAATTTTAAATACAGATGCTGAAGGCCGGCTGATTCTGGCCGATGCCCTCAGTTATGCACAGAATTATAACCCCATGCTGGTGATTACAGCCGCAACACTTACCGGTTCTGCCGCAAGAGCCATTGGACGGTTCGGAATTGTGGCCATGCAGGCAAAGGCATCTGAACAAATGCAACTGCTGAAGGAGTGTGGTGAAGATGTTTATGAGCGGATTGCTGAATTCCCTTTCTGGGATGAATATGCTGAACTGATTAAAAGTGATATTGCCGACTTAAAAAATGTTGGTCCGTTAGAGGGTGGGGCGATAACCGCAGGCAAATTTCTGGAAGCCTTTACAAATTATCCGTTTATCCACCTCGATATTGCCGGTACCTCCTACGCCGAAAAGCGTGATTCATACCGCAATCAGGGCGCTACCGGAACCGGTGTCAGACTGTTGTTCAGTTTTCTGGCCAAAGTAGCCGGCAAAGCCTGATAACCGGAATTTGATATATTTCGGGAACAATACCTACCTTTGCAAGGTTCAATTTTGCAGATTTTGTTGATTTTCAATTTAAATTTTAACTAAGTGAATAATCTTTTCGATATAGATTCAACCCCTGTACATAAATTTACACCCGAAATCAGGGTTGGAATAACCCATGGCGATATAAACGGAATTGGTTATGAAGTAATTTTGAAGGCATTACAGGATCCTGAAATTCTTGATATTTTTATTCCTGTTATTTATGGTGCTTCAAAAATTGCTTCTTATCACCGCAAAAGTATCAATACGCCTGACCTGCCATTCAATCATATACGTAAAGGCAACCTGGCTGTTGCACATAAAGTAAATATCGTAAATATAGTTGATAAGGAAATCAGGGTTGAAATTGGTAAATCAACCGCCATTGCCGGAGAACTTGC
>CAZKCK010000019.1:0-38181 GCA_964550695.1 uncultured Bacteroidales bacterium
TACTATATCATAATAGCTGCAACAACATCATGATGATTACTTAAACTTTCAGATAGTCCGGAGGTAGCTGCCATTTTCCTTCCGTAATTCTATTTTACCATCTTGCTTTGTTACTGCAATGTCAGAACCATTGAATCGTGCATCCTTAGCCTTTTCAGTAATCGTCCTGATATAACTTCCATTATCCTTTCTCAATTCAACTTTGCCATCTATCTTGGTAACTATTACCAGATCACCAATAGAATTAAGTTGTCCTGAAACAGCCTTATCCGTTATTGTACGAATGTAAGATCCGTTGTCTTTTCGTAGTTCAACTTTGTCACCATTCATTTTAATCAGGTTCATGATATTAATAATTTTAAAAGTAAATACTTACTTCTTACTTGCTTCCAAAGTTAGTCAATAACCAGTTTAGATATTTAAAACGGTAGTTAATATCTAAGTATATTATGAGTAAGGTAGATTTTGCATAATAATCAGTTTCATCCATTCCTTTTCACATTATCCACAAAATCAATCACTTTCATCATGTCTTTTAAGAAAAGATGGTTAGATAATTCGTCAGTGCAGGCTACAAAATTATTTACAACCCTCTGATAATCAATCTGATTTCAGAGGGTTTTTTCTTTGGGGGACGGTTTGGGGGCTTGAACTTCTCATTTTTTGATCTGTTTTATAACTGCCATCTCGGCACAAATCAGACAACCTTGGAATAATCAATTATAGAAATTATTTTAGGTTTTCATCTAACCACTCCCTATCGAACCGACCATAAAAACGCATCAAATACCTAATAACCAGAATAAAAAGATTTCAAGTTAAAATATTTTTTTCGCGTTGCGGCGGCACCATAGAATCCATATATTTGACCATTGAGAATAACCACTATGTATCAAAAAGATTTCATCATGCGTATGCTCGAGATGCTGACTGAATTGATAGCAGGGATCTTCGGGCTGATTAAAAAAGGGAAATTCCAGGAAGTATCCCGGATTCTGGATAATGCCTACTATGATTATCTTAAACAAGATGCATCATTTTTTCAAAACATACCTACACGAAATTTAACTGACAGCTTACTCAAAGAACATCACTTTAACAACAGTCACTTAGAAATCCTTTCCGAGTTATTTTATGCTCAGACTGAACTATTTAAAGCGCAAGGGCATATATTAGAAAGTGTAACATATTATGAAAAATCGTTGGTGCTGCTTGAATATATCCGTCAGGAATCAAATGTGCTTTCATTTGAAAAACAAGCAAGGGCAGATACAATCCGGAAACAGATTGGTGAAGTTCGTGAAGCAATATAATGCATCAGAAGGCTTAAGCCGAGTTTTAGTTATAGTTTAATTTCAACAGATTCCATTTTGAAAATGCCAAAAACTTTGAAATTTTTTTAATTAGGGTAATAACGTCTTTGGACTTTTAATAAAGCCAAAAACGTCAATAGTTGTAATCTCGCTTTCAGGATTAAGTTAAACTTCGCGCAACCCATTGATTTCGTATTGTATGAGGATTTTAAAAGATGTAACAGAAACTATTATTACATTTTCAAATCCCAGCCTTATGGCTGCAAAACCAATTTCTGATTTGCCTTAATGCTTTTTCAGGATTAACCAGCATATGAAAATCAAATATTATTTTATCATCAGCCTCTAATATATTTTTAAATTCCTTCAGATTAATCCTGACTTTTTCAATTTTTGAGTAATTTCGTATGCAGAAAATTCCATGCATTGTAAAAGACTCATTGACTGGATTCTATGAGATTATTTACCAAATTAATATCATTTTTCAATTCATCAAATAACCAATATTCACCATGAAGCACCTCCTTATATTCGCATTACTGGCGTTCTCAGTTAGCACATTGACGGCTCAAAAAGAATACATAGAAATAGGAGAAAACTACCCCAAAGCTAAAATATTCCTCAAGGGAGCCGGGGAGTTTAAGGTTAAAAATGTAAAGCAAATCAATGACACACTGGTTGAATATACAATAATTAAACAAGGAATACCTGTAAATCAGCAAGTAGCTTCAAGAAATATCGGATCTATTACTATTAGAAAAGGAAATCATATGATGGAATATGGAGTGGCAGGAGGCCTAACCGGACTATTATGTATACTATACGCAATACTTGAACAAAAAAAAGATGATCCAAATTATGATGGCAAAGGCAATGCAGGTGTAATTGCAGGAATAACAACAGGAGGTTTTGTTGCAGGTGCAATCATAGGTTTGACTTCCCCGAAACATAAGACATTATATCCTTATGAAAAAGACTGGCGATATATAATGATCAGTCCTTCAATAAATAAAGATTATTGTGGATTAGGAATAAGCATTAACTTTTAACCTGTTATTTTACCGTCGGTACCAGTATTAGATTCCTTTGCTGACGCTTCAGAATCATATTTGTATTGACTATCCGAAATTTTAAGGCATGTACTTAACACTTTTGTACTTTTACCGCATAATAGTGGTTATTAAAAGTAAAAGCATGCAAACTATTTTAGGATCAGGTGGCGTAATCGGCACAGAACTCGCCAGAGCGCTTCCGCTATATACAAATCAAATCAGACTTGTAAGCCGGAAACCCAAAGCTGTGAACCCGGGTGATGAATTATTTCCGGCAGATCTCACAAATGCCGAAGATGTTTTAAAAGCAGTAAAAGGGTCAGAGATTGTATATCTTACTGCCGGCCTGCAATATAACCTGAAGGTGTGGGAAACAACATGGCCCGTGATTATGAAAAATGTTATTGCAGCATGCAAGGTTCATGGTGCAAAACTGGTGTTTTTCGACAACATATATATGTACGATTCGGCTTACCTGAATGGCATGAATGAAGAAACACCCATAAACCCTCCAAGCCGTAAGGGAAAGGTCAGGGCTCAAATTGCAGCTATGGTGACTGATGCCGTAAAAAAGGGAGAGATCAGTGCATTGATTGCCCGTTCAGCTGATTTCTATGGCCCGGGTAATACCAATTCCATCCTGACCGAGACTGTATTTAAAAATTTCAGTAAAGGCAAAAAAGCAAACTGGATGGGGCCTGTAAATTTCAAACATTCTTTTACCTATACACCTGATGCCGGCAAAGCCACGGCTCTGCTGGGGAATACTCCGGATGCGTTTGGTCAGGTCTGGCATTTACCCACTGCGCCTGACCCGTTTACCGGCAAACAATGGATTGAAGCAATAGCCAAAGAAATGAACGTAAAGCCTGCTTTTATGCCGGTTCCGGGATTTATGGTAAGAATTATGGGAATCTTTATCCCAATTATGCGTGAATTTGTTGAAATGGGCTATCAGAATGACCGGGATTATGTGTTCGACAGTTCCAAATTCAAAAAGCGTTTTAACACGACCCCTACACCCTACCCCGAGGGTATACGTACAATTGTTGAAACAGACTTTAAAAAAGGTGTGGTCAGGAAATAATATTGATTTTTATCATTATCGCTTGTGATTCTGAAATTATTCGATACCTTTGCACTCCCAAAATTTGAAGTTTTATGAAAAGGACATTTCAGCCCTCGAGAAGAAAAAGGGTAAACAAACACGGATTCAGATCCAGAATGGCTACAGCCAACGGACGCAAAGTTTTAGCCAGCCGCAGGGCAAAAGGCAGAAAAAGGTTAACTGTTTCTGACGAAATACTCGACAAGAGATAATATACCCGTTGCCGGGTACAATGCATAATGAGGAAGGAGGTAATATTTATTGCCTCCTTTCGTTGTTTTCAGAAAATCAGATCAATAATGGAAGAATTTTTTAAAATTGTCCTGATATTTATTGCGGCCAGCATTGTTTTACGTATGGCTGCAAAACTGATGCTGCCCTGGCTGCTAAAGTACACAGCCAAACGAATGATGCACAGAATGGGTATGAAGCCTGAAGATCAGACACCGAAAAAACCCGGAAGCATCACCGTGGAAGAACCCCCAAAGGCCAAAAATCAAAACCGAAATCTTGATAATCTGGGTGATTACACCGATTATGAAGAAGTTAAATAAAATCATTTAGTCCCTGATCATCGTTTACAAAATCTAAAAGTAAAAAATTCAGGGCTTTTTAATATTTTTGTGCTTTGACAATACATCATCATGATTAGTTAACAGTGAATTAATAACCATCACAATACCTGATTCAATGAATAAAAACCTTATCGCAAAAGCCGGACCCTATTTAGTGGCGCTGATTGTTTTTCTGTTGGTGACTTTTGTCTATTTCAGTCCAATGTTTCAAGGCAGCAGCCTCAAACAGGGCGACGTAGTGAATTTTCAGGGGATGTCGAAAGAAATCAAAGACTTCCGTGAAAAAACCGGAACAGAGCCTTTGTGGACAAATTCGATGTTTGGCGGCATGCCTGCTTACCAGATTTCGGTTCAGTACAAAGCCAATATGGTCAGGTATATTGACAGGGCGCTCAGTTTCGGATTTCCGCGACCTGCAAATTTCGTTTTCCTCTACTTCATTGGATTTTTTATTCTTCTGATTGTTTTGGGTGTAAATCCCTGGCTTGCGATAGCAGGTGCACTTGCATTTGGTTTTTCGTCCTACTTCTTTATCATCCTTGAAGCGGGGCACAATACCAAAGCCCATGCAATTGCCTATATGGCCCCGGTTATTGCCGGAATTCTCCTGACTTTCAGGCGAAAATATCTGCTTGGTGGAATTCTCACTGCATTATTTGCATCATTGGAAATTTACACAAACCATCTGCAAATTACATATTATCTGTTAATTACAATTATCATTATCGCCATAGCCCAGTTT
This sequence comes from uncultured Bacteroidales bacterium, assembly GCA_964550695.1. Lineage (GTDB taxonomy): Bacteria > Bacteroidota > Bacteroidia > Bacteroidales > TTA-H9 > CAZKCK01. The sequence goes on from CAZKCK010000019.1 coordinate 4,791, forward strand.
GCAGACGACCTGAAATCAAAACAGTTACCGGCGTTTCTGAAAGCCGTTGGTGTTCTGATAATTGCCGGTGTAATTGCCATATTGCCAAATATTACCAATCTGCTGACAACCATAGAATATAGCAAGGAAACGACCCGAGGCAAAACAGAATTAACCAGTGATAAAAAAATTGAAACAAGCGGCCTCGACAAGGAATACGCAACGCAATGGAGTTATGGTATTGGTGAAACCTGGACACTGCTGATCCCCAACACGAAAGGCGGAGCAAGCGGCAGGCTGGGCGACAGCCCCGAAGCGCTGGAAAAGGTTGATGCCCAAATGCGTGAAATAGTTGGCGGCCAGAACCATTACTGGGGTGAACAACCCTTTACCTCAGGCCCTGTATATGCCGGTGCACTTATTATGTTTTTATTCGTACTGGGTTTGTTTTTTGTTAAAAATAATCTGAAATGGGCATTACTTGCCGCCACCTTGCTTTCAATTATGTTGGCCTGGGGTAAAAATTATACGCCCCTCACCTATTTCTTCATGGATTATTTTCCGGGCTACAATAAATTTCGTACCGTTTCAATGATTTTGGTCATTGCCGAACTTTGCATTCCGTTGCTTGCATTACTTGCTGTTAATGAAATAATTAAGAATCCTCGCATTCTCATTGAGAAAAAATGGCATTTCTTTGGCGCAATAGGAGCCACTGCAGGCATTTCATTGTTGTTCTGGCTAACCCCTTCAACATTTTTTAGTTTTATCTCATCCTTCGAAAAACAACAACTAAACGATTATATAACCAAAGGCGCTGAAGCAGCACAAATTGCAACCTTTTCAGAGGCTTTGCAGGCTGCCAGGGTATCCTTGTTCAAGGCTGATGCCATTCGTAGTTTTCTGTTTATCGGTATTGGTGCTGCGGTTATTTATGCGTTTGCCTATAAGAAGTTCAATGCCACTGTATTATCTTCAGTCCTTATCCTTCTGGTTTTAGCTGACATGTATACCATTAACAGGCGGTACCTGAATAACGACAATTTTGAACGGACATCAGTTGTAAGGAATCCCTTCACGCCTACTGAAGCTGACAAACTGATTATGAAGGATATTGACCCCAATTACAGGGTTTTAAATACCACCGTCAATACATTTAATGATGCATCTACCTCTTTTTATCACAAATCGATTGGAGGCTATCATGGTGCAAAACTTGAACGCTATCAGGAGTTAATCGAATACCAGATCAGCAAAAACAACATGAACGTGTTGAATATGCTGAACACCAAATACTTTATTGTTGCTGGGCAGGATAAACGACCCACCGTACAGATCAACATGGCGGCATTAGGCAATGCATGGTTTGTTGAAACTTACAAACTTGTTGACAATGCCGATCAGGAAATGAAAGCTTTGGACGATTTTAATCCTTCAAAACTCGCTATTATCGACAAACGTTTTCAGCAGGAACTTGGGTCTTTCAGCCCCGCGGTTGATTCGACCGCAAGCATTAAGCTGACCAAATATCAGCCTAATTATCTTGCCTATGAAAGCAAATCGGCGAAGGATCAACTGGCTGTGTTTTCTGAAATATATTATCCAAAGGGTTGGAATGCTACAATTGATGGCAAAACTGCACCTTATTTCAGAGCCAATTATTTGCTCAGGGCAATGGTTGTACCAGCCGGCAACCACAAAATTGAATTCCGATTTGAACCTAAATCATTTTATACCGGCGAAAAAGTTGCCTTTGCAGGTTCTTTATTGTTGATTTTTATGCTATTGGGCATTCTTGGCATTGAGATCAGGAAGATTTTTAAAAAAACCGAAGCAGCGAAATAATGCAACAATGAAAAAAATACTGTACATCACGTATTACTGGCCCCCATGCGGAGGTCCGGGTGTACAGCGCTCGCTGAAGTTTGTTAAGTACCTGTATTCATTTGGTATCGAGCCAATTGTTATTACTGTTGATGCCCAAAAGGCCTCCTACCCTGTGATTGATTCATCGCTGAATGCTGAAGTTCCATCACACACAAGGGTCATCAGAACTTCAACCTTTGAGCCTTTCAGCATGTATGAGATGCTGACACGAAAAAAGGAAATACCACATTCCGGATTTGTAAATGAAGGAACCCCTTCATTCTTGCAAAAAGCATCGAGGTTTATCAGGGGAAACCTGTTTGTACCTGATCCGCGTAAAGGCTGGAACCGATATGTATTAAAAGCCGTTGACCAAATCATTAAAAATGAAAAAATTGAGGCGGTTATAACCTCCAGTCCTCCACATTCAACCCAATTGGCCGGGCTGGCGATTAAAGAAAGGTATAACATTCCCTGGATTGCCGATTTACGTGACCCCTGGACAGATATTTATTATTATAAATCTCTGTACCATCTGGGCTTTGTGCGTAAAAAAGATGCCGGTTATGAGCGCAAAGTACTCGAAAAGGCTGATGCTGTATTGGTTGTAAGCAAAGACATCAAACGGATTTTTTCATCAAAACTCAGTATTGGTGGCAACGAGCATATTCATGTTTTGCCAAACGGCTATGATGCTGAGGATTTTCACAATCCGTTATCAGTTTCACAAAACAAATTTGTACTGGCTTATACCGGCACAATGGCTGAATCATACAATATCCAGACATTGCTCGAAGCATTGAAGAGTATAGCAAAACGGAATACAAAACCTGAAATTATCTTCAGAGTAGCCGGCAAAGTATCACCCGGTATCATAAGCCAGATTGAAAGAGCAGGCCTGTTGCCTATTTTTGACTTTGCCGGATATATTGACCATCAGGCAGCAATTGATTTTATGACCGGAGCCTCAGTGTTGTTGCTGGTAATTCCGGAAATTGTACACAATGAAGGAATTCTTACCGGAAAACTATTTGAATATATGGCAGCCTGCAGACCAATTGTGGGTATAGGGCCGGTTCATGGCGATGCTGCTGAAATACTTAACGAAACAGGTGCTGGAAAAATGTTTGATTACAAAGATTTTCAGGGCATTCTGAATGAAATATCCGGGTTATACGAGCGCCCAATGATTGAAAGTGAACTGCATGCAAAGATGACAGAGAAAGTAAAAGCTTATTCACGCTATGAACTTACAGGTCGCCTGGCAGGAATCATCAATAATCTGGCAAAGCCTGCTGAATAAGAAACAAACCCCCGATATTACTTCTTCAGGATATTTCTTACAAAGTTCTGAACCTCATAGGGTTCATTAAAAACTTTGTGCAACTCGCAAATGACAGGATATAAATACTGGCTGTTTTTCTTTTTAATCTGATCATAAAAGATATTTACCGCAATTTTGCCTTCCAAAACAACTTTCTCTGATAGCTGCTCATTAAAAAAACCTTTGCCAATCAGCAGTCCGAGCGTACGGTTGCGGCTAAGGTCGTTGAGTGATGTAAGCCCGAAATCGCCAAACCCGCAGTACTTAAACATGGTTGGTTTACGTCCGCCAAACTGCAGAAGAATTGCACGCATCTCATTAAACGCACGTGTAAGAAACATAAAACGCAAATTGGCCGAATTAAACTGTGCATCAACAATCCCCAGTGCGATGGCATAAATATTCTTGAGGATACTCAACAATTCAACTCCGCGGATATCCTTTGAAAAATCAGTATAAATGGTGGTATCATCAAACAACTCCGTAAACTTTTCAAAGGTTTCCTTTGATTTACCGCCGATGGTAAATGCAGTAGGACTTCCGCTTATAAGCTCGCGGGCAAATGTTGGTCCTTTCATGGTGCAAACCTCAAACGGAACTTTCAGGGCAAGACTTTCAGCAATGGTAATATTATCAGGACTGAAGCCTTTTGCCAAGTTTACAAGTACCACATCAGGCCTTAACAATGCCATATTGTTCATTACAAAATCAACCACTGCATAGCTGGGGATGGCCAGAAAAACCACTTCACCTCCATCAAGAACCGATGGATTGGTAGTAGCCTTTAAATTCCGGCTAAGTTTAAAACCGGGAAAATATTTTTGGTTAATTCTGACTTTGTTAATTGATTCAACAACATCGCTTTCGATCGACAGCAACTGAATACTAAGCCGATCATCGAGCGAAAGAGTCTGCCCAAGGGCTGTGCCAATAGCGCCAGCTCCTACAATTACTATATCTTTAAACTTGGTTTGCATACTGGATAAATATCGATACAAAGATAGGTAATACTGATGAACACTTGTATCTATTTAACAATCATTTGCTTAAGTTAGATTTCCATTTTGAGGGCTTTTTCCATTTTTCCCATCCCTGCCTTAACCGCAGTAATTCAATACTTTCAAAGAATCCGGCAAAGTACAAGAGGAATGGGTATGAAAATAAAAGAAGTGCTTTTAAGGCTATTCCGGGCCACCAACCCAGCCTGGCAGCTGGCAGGGATAATAAAAATATGCCAAATCCAACGCCAAAAAGCTTCAGAATACGACCATATTCAAAATTAATGGGATAGAATTTCTGTGAAAAATGGAAATAAAGCCATGCCATCAGCAATGTAGCAATATTGATTGTGAAGGCAGAGCCCAGAATACCCAATACCGGAATCAGCAAAAAATTAAGGCCCAGGCTCACTACCGCACAAACCATCACAATCCAGGCATTATAACTTGTGCGCTTTACATAATGCAATCCCAGTGAGAAATAATACTGAAGACCCTTGATGACAAAACTCAAAGAGATCAATGGTACAATGATATACGCACTCCAGTAACCAGAGTTGGCATGGGCAAAAGTGATAATGGTTTCCCTGGCAAAAACAGAGAGCACCAGCGCAGAAAATATTAATACAAAAGTAAAGTAAGTGAGCACTTTGGAGAAAAACCGCTCCGCATTCCCTTCTTCAAACATTTTATAGGCAAACGGAAGAAAACCCAGTTGAAATGATTGCAGAATAAACACATTGATAACCCCTCCAATGCGATACCCAAGTGTATACACCCCGAGATCTTCCTTGGTCAGAAAAAAGTCAATAATGAACCTGTCACCCATCGAAAGGATCAGGGCAGAAATACTTGCAAACACAAGCGGGAACCCATATATGAGCATCTCTTTCAAAATTTTGTAATTAAAACGGGGAAAGAGGTTACGCACAAGAAATGGCAAGGATAACAAGTTCAGGGCCAGGCTACCAATAAACTGACTGAGAATCACACCATCAACCCCCATGCCTTTATAGGAGATAAAATAAATATTCAATCCTAAAATGGCAGCAAGCTTTGCAGTATTGATTGTAATGTAAAGACCCGGCCGCTCATGAAATCTTAATAAATTTAAAACAAGCAGATTGAGAATATCGAATGTAATTACCGGAAACGATAGCATGAGGTACAATGAAAACTTTGGATCGTTCCAGAATGCAGTGTGATTGATGTAACTGGTAACAGGATAGGCGATGATATTAAAAACACCCAGAATGGCCAGACTTGCTATCAACGTGGTAAACACAATTGATTTCCTGCCTTTTTCGTCCTTTTCAGATGAACACCACCGCAACAATGCTGTAGGAAGGCTTAAAGCCAGAACTGCCGCCAGAAACTGGCTGATGGTTTCAAGAAGCCCCAGTGTGCCATAATCAGCCACTGAAAGATGTTCAGTATATAAAGGCAACAGGATAAACCCGGTAAGTTTGGCCGATAGGTTGCCAATTGAATATATCACTACACTTCCGGATGATTTCCTGAGTTTTTGCAGCATATCTTATCCTTTTTTTTCCATCAGCACAAACATCCAATAGGGCCTTTTGGGTGAAATTACCACATTTACAACATCGCACAAAAAAGCAAAAAGATTAAACTTGTACGCATAAGTAAATTCATGTTCGCATGACGGGCACATGGTATCCCTTTTACCTTTTTCAATCCAATAATATGGAATCCAGGAGATTGCAGGACTAATCGAAAGCTTAATTTTCAGAATTGCCGGGTTGTAATATCTTACCCTTTTCCCAAATTCAAAGTGCTTTAGAATATTAAATTCTGAAAAGTCATGTTCAAATTTATGAATATTAAAACTACGGAAATGATAAGGCCTGTTAAACAAATAGTTGCATTTAGGGCATTGGATCGAAATTTTATCCGGATTTTCCTGATTGGGGACAGTGATGAGTATATACTTTTTGGTAAGACGTTTAATTTCTGATACAGTATTTGCATAAACCTCATCATCAAGGTGTTCGAGCAATTCACTCGAAAATACCAGATCAGCCGATGCATCGGGTAAAGGAATATGGTCGCATGAGGCTTCAATTTTTTGTGTTTTGACGTTCGCAAGTGCTTCACTGCTCCGGTCAATTCCAATCACATCATAGTGTGAAGCCAGTTCATTCGTAATTACCCCATTTCCACAACCAACATCAATAATTGACCTCACTTCATCAGGAATAATTTCTTTAAGAAAGCTGATTTTGGGTGCCAATATATTGTGCGTCAAATTTGTCCAGGCTTTTTCGCCATAGATTTTTTTATTGTCTTTCATTTGGTTTGAATTACTGGTTATAACAGCTATTTAAATTTTTTGCGAAATAATTGAGATTGTACTTACCAAGAATGGCAGTTCTCCCGGACGCACCCATACGGGCGCATTTATCTGCATTTTTATAAAGCTCCAAAGTCATTTTTGCGAAATCAGCCGAATCACCGCTTTTGAAGACCCGACCGCATTGAGCCTCATTAATTAAAGCTTCCTGAGGTGAGCAATTGCTTACAATCAGTGGTCTGGCAAAAAGCATATACTGAAAAACCTTATTTGCGATTCCCGAATCATGCTGAGGGTTTTTCCGGATAGGTGAAATGCACACAGAACTGGCATTGATCAATGCAGGCAGATCAGAAATATCTTTCCAGGCAAAATGCAGAATCCGGTCTTTCAACAATTCAGAGCCCAAATATTGATTAAACCTTTTAAGCTCCTCTTTATCAACCGGGCCCACCAAAAGCAGTTTTATATCTTTTATTTCAGAAAGTTCATTTTTAAGCGCATCCATTGCTGTAAAAATCCCTCTCCGCTCAGAAATAACGCCAAAGTAAAACAGCCAGAATCCGCTGCTGAGGCCTTGAATTGGCTTATCAACCTCAAATTTCTCAAGATATTCAACATCAGGGACATTTGGATAAATAACGAAATTCTTGTGCGTCAGATTCACATATTTCCGTTTCAAATATTCTGCATATGTCTGACTTAAAACAATGATTGAGTCTCCCTTCGAAAGTAAATTTTCCTCCTTTTTTTCCCATTTTGCAACCTGAACAAACAATCTGTGAGGAAATTTATGGGTCCATTTATAGGCTTTGATTGCAGCCGGGAAATTTTCATGCAAATCAATCGTTAAGGGCAGATTAAACTTTCTTTTGATAAGCCACCCGGCCTGAACCATATACAGGTCATGTGCATGAATTGCTTCCAGATTGAATTTTTTAACTGCCCTTGAACCAATATAATACCACAGCCATGTGTACAACGGCAAAAAATTCATCAGAATAAAGAGCGCATCCTTTAATTTCTTCTTAATCAGAAACCTGTGTATATAAATCCCGTTCAGATGGTCTTCGGCGGGCAATGTTCCATAAGAAAAGCATAGTATGTGAACTTCATGACCTGCCTTGCAAAGCGCACCAGCCTCGTTGTACACACGCGGATCACTTTTGAAGTCATTGTCTAAGAGCATGCCTATTCTCATGTATCAATCTTTAGTAAAATGTAATAAAGAGCAAATTTAGCAATTTGGTGGCTTCCGGATGTCCATTGCACCAAATTATCCTTCATCAGGTTATTCAATTTTACATTAAATCAGACGTCGGATGAAGTAAAAAATTATGCAAAAGGCTTATATTTAATTCTTTATAAATTATGTAAATTAATTTAGAACATACTTGACTTATTTTTATGTATTTTGTATTTTTGATTGCTGCAAAATAGTGTAAGAGTTATAAAATTTGTTGTTTTTTAATATCAAATTATCATGTTTTCTTTTCCGGGTACCAAGCATTCACATAGCAAAAAAATTCATGCTATTATCCTGTTATTGTGTACAATTTCATTTTCAGGTTTTTCACAGCAGGGTTGTATTCCATGGGTATCATACAGCGGTGGTTTGATGGAGGATATGAGCAGAAATATGGTTTGTGATAACGCTGGAAACACCTATATCTGCGGAATGTTTTCAGGAGTTGCTGCATTTCAGGGCACAACATTGACTTCGCTGGGTGGCAATGATGCTTTTATAGCAAAGTATAACAGTTCCGGTCAACTTCAATGGATTACTCATGGTGGTGGTCCTCAGGATGACAGAAGTTTTAACATTGATCTCGATTCGGCAGGCAATATTTTTGTGACAGGAGATTTTGAAGGTCAGTTTACGTTTGGACAGTTCACTTTGCAGAGCAATGGCGATAAAGATATGTTTGTTTGCAAATTAAATAATTCAGGAACAATCAGTTGGCTTAAGCAAGGCGGAGGTCCCGGAAAAGATATTGGAAGAGCGATAGCTGTAAATCGCACGAACGAAATAGTAGTACTGGGATATTTTAGCGACTATTCTTCTTTTGGAAACCTGACGCTTGGCAGTAATGGATTAAATGACATTTTCATTGCCAAGTATAATCAGAATGGAGATATTATATGGGTAAGCAAGGCTGGAGGTGATGGTGGCGATGATCCAAGAGGATTATTTATTGATAACGATAACTCCATATGGACAAGTGGCTATTTCAGTTCAACGTTAATCATGCAGGGAACAAGTCAAACTTTAACAAGCATGGGCCCAAGGGATGCATATGTTGCCAAAACTGATGAAAACGGGAATTATCAGATGGCATTTCGTGCCGGAGGAAACGGAAATGAAACAGCCGAAAAAGTAATTCTTGATGATCAAAACAACATTTATATTTCAGGCTATTTTACAGAAACCTCTTTTTTTGGATCAATAACTTTAGCTGCTGCTGGCGGTTTGGATTCATTTATTGCAAAATATGACCCACTTGGCAATGTGATTTGGGCAAAAAAGGGAGGAGGAACAGGCGACGATTTCAGCATTGATCTGACTAAAGGACCCAATAACAACTTTTATATCACAGGATATTTTGAAGGCAGTTCAAATTTTTCAGAATACACCGTGCAAAGTGCCGGAATGAAAGATATTTTTGTGGTTGAATACTCCCCTTCAGGTGTGGTCAAATCAGTTGAATCGTATGGCGGATTGAATGATGATATTGGGTATAGCATAAAAAGCAACCTGAAGGAAGTCTTGGTTACGGGAGTTTTTGGGTCTCAAATGAATGTGGGCAGCCTTCAAATACCTTTTTCGGGGTGGTCAGATATTCTTTTATTCCCACTCTCTGAAGGGTTACCGCAAGCAAACTTCAGTTATTGCATGGGTGCCGACTCATTAACTGTGAATTTCTCAAATCAATCATCAGATACATCTTCGGTATTGTGGAATTTTGGCGACGGACATTTATCAAATCTTGTAAACCCAACACATACGTACTCAAAAACAGGCTCTTATGAAGTAAAATTAACTGTTCATAATAGTTGTGGCAGCGATTCATTGGTTAAATCGGTAACATTGTGCAACCCGGCACAGTCCTTTTATGAATATTCAACAAACCTGTTGACAGCAACTTTCAATAACACTTCTCTTGACTCAGACTCTTCATTCTGGTCATTCGGTGATGGGCATTATTCTACCCAAACAAATCCGGAACATTCATATGCTACCGGAGGCTTGTACGAAGTTATATTAATTTCTCACAACCAATGCTCTAGTGATACTTTAATAAAGCTTATTACTGTTTGCAGTATTTTAACAAGTGATTTTGAATTTATTGCAAATAATGAACTTACCACTTTTAATAACCTCAGCATAGGCTATTCCAGTGTTTTGTGGACTTTTGGTGATGGAACAACCTCAACATTGCTTAACCCGGAGCACGAATATCCCGGAAACGGAGATTATACCGTACGCTTGTATTGCTATAGCCCTTGTGATACATTGGTTTCAGTTGATACAGTTACAGTCTGCCTGTTGCCGGTACCAGCATTTACCTATTCCTTTTCGGGCGATATGACCTATCAGTTCATAAACCAAAGTACAGATTATCTGACTTGTATGTGGTATTTTGGTGACGGGGATTCTTCTTCCCTGCCAAATCCTGTTCATACCTATAATTCCAGCACGGTTTTTCCGGTACAACTCGTTTTATACAACAACTGTGGTTCTGCATTCAAAACTGATAGCATCAACCTGAATACCGACCTTTTTAATATTACGAATGATCCTGTAATTGTACATACCATTTCAAATGGCAACTTATTGATAAACATAAAAGAACCTGATGGAATTCAGGATTTATTTTTATACGATCTAAAAGGTTGTTTACGGTATAAAACCCAAATACAAACTTCAGTTTACATAAATACGAATAGTTACAATAGCGGATCATATATATTAAGAATAATTAACAACAATAAAGAATTGTTTAAACGTAAAATTTGCATTACCCATTAAATCAGCTGATTTTGTTAAACCTTTATAAACATTAAGGATTATTACAAATTCAAAATTGAAGTTATTAATTGATTATCAATATATTAAAAAATGAAACCACAATCCCTTTTATTGAAGTCACTGATAGTATTTTGCATTTATTATCCTGCCATTCTTTTTAGTCAGACACCCTGTGATTTTTGGGGACTTTCGAACGGAAATCAGGGATCAGATATTGGTTTGGATATTGCAAAAGATGCTGACGGATTCATTTATTTGACCGGTGAATTCTCTGGAACAGTTAATTTTAGCAATGGATACCAATTGGTTTCGGCAGGCGGAACCGACATTTTTGTTGCAAAATATGATTCATTGGGCAATAACATCTGGGCTGTCAGAGCCGGTGGAAACCTAAACGACCGGGCACAGGAAATAGTTGTTGATTCTGAAGGAAACACTGTTATTAGCGGGGATTTTTCAGGGACTGCCTATTTTGGCAGCACCATACTGTTTTCATTTGGCGGTGTTGATGCCTTTATATGCAAAATTTCACCGGCCGGAAACATCTTGTGGGCAAAAGGCTTTGGCGGAACTGACCTTGACAATGGCAGATCAGTAGCTGTTAATCAGCAAAATCAGATTGTTTTATTGAGCTTTTTTACAGGAACGGCTCATTATGGATCTTACCAGCTAACCAGCGCAGGAGTTGAAGATATTGCACTTGTAAAACTTGATGCCTCAGGAAATGTCATTTGGGTTACACAGGGAACGGGTTATAATGGTTGCGATCCACGCGGAATTGATATTGCTGCGGATGGCAATATATATATCTGTGGGTATTTTATAGGCGATATCAGCTTTAATCCACTCCCCCAACCTGTTATAGGGATAGGCGACAAAGATCCCTTCCTGGCAAAATTCAACGCCAATGGCTTATGTCTCTGGGCAAAAGTATTTGGAAGTACTGATTGGGATGTTGCCCAAAGCGTTATCTGCAGCTCAACCGGCGATGTGTATGTTTCCGGTGTGTATCGCGGGCCATTTACTTTTGGCGGTATTGCCGTCCCGGTCTATGGCAATTATGATGCTTTTCTTGCAAAATTCAATACGAACGGAGATGAAGTTTGGCTACGACCGGGAGGCGGGACAGGCAATGATTTTACGATTGGGCTGGGCATTGGCGCAAATGGTGATATTTCAGGTACCGGCTATTTTTCAAGCACCTGTCAGTTTCAAAACTCACAGATTCAAAGCAATGGCGATCTCGATATTTTTTCAGTTACATATAATTCTGCAGGTGTTCAACAAGACATTCAACATTGGGGCGGAACCGGTCCTGATATTGGTTGGGAGATTCTAACATCAGATAACCAATGGTTTATTTGTGGATCATTCAGCAATACAATGCAGGTTGGTACCGATTTCCTGACATCATCCGGAAATACAGATTTTTTTATAATCGGCTCAGACATTTCTTCCCAATCAGCTGATTTTGCCTTTTCCACCAATAATCTGACGGTTGATTTCACCCTCACTTCCGCTGCACCTGACTCGCTCAGATGGGATTTCGGAGACGGAACTTATTCAACAATGACAAACCCACAACACACCTATCTCTCATACAATAGTTTTGAAGTAACATTAACAGCCTATTTCCCCTGCAACACTGATACAGCCTCACATACGGTGGTGTTATGTACGCTTCCGCTTTCGGCATTTACCTATGAAAAAGATTATCTTTTTGTTCAGTTCAATAATTCGTCAACGATGGCCGATTCAGTACTTTGGCAATTTGGTGACGGATCGGTTTCAACCCAAAATAACCCATCGCATCTGTACGCTTCGGCGGGCAATTACAATGTGAACCTGATTTCATTTAACAGCTGCGGGAATGATACCGCAGTTGTTTCAATAGTTTTGTGTGATCAAATGGTAAGTGATTTTGAATTTACCACTCAAGACAACCTCGTATCTTTTACAAATCTTAGTTCAGGTTTTTATGATATCCTCTGGGATTTTGGTGATGGAACAACCTCAACATTGCTTAACCCGGAGCACGAATATCCCGGAAACGGAGATTATACCGTACGCTTGTATTGCTATAGCCCTTGTGATACATTGGTTTCAGTTGATACTGTTACCATCTGCCTGTTGCCGGTACCGGCATTTACCTATTCCTTTTCGGGTGATATGACCTATCAGTTTATAAACCAAAGCACTGATTACCTGACCTGTATGTGGTATTTTGGTGACGGGGATTCTTCTTCGCTCCAAAATCCTGTTCATACTTATAATTCCAGTATGGTTTTTCCGGTACAACTCGTTTTATACAACAACTGTGGTTCGGCAACCATCACTGATAGCATCAACCTGATAACTGACATTTTTGAAATTACGAATGATCCTGTAATTGTACAAAATAATTCATCAGGCGAATTGATTGTTATATTAAAAGAACCTGCCGGAAATCAGGACTTAACACTATATGATCTGAAAGGCAGGCTGGTATACAAAACCCAAATCAACCAATCAGCTAAGTTGTTCCTGAATAAATTCACCCATGGTGTCTATATTCTAAAGCTGGCCAGCAAAGACCAAATAACATACAGAAAAAAAATCACATTTTTCAGATAAAAACATTTGTGATTATTTTGATTTTGGTAAATCCAATTCCAAAAGACTTTTCAATTTCAACGTATTGTTTCTGGCTGACCCAATGCTTGCATTCAGCTCAAATCCAATTAACAGGATGATTGAAATAAAAAATATCCACAGCAATATTACCAATAGTGTTCCTATAGATCCGTACAAGGCATTGTAGCTTGAAAAATTGTTGATATAGTAATTGAACCCCATGGTGATAGCTAAAATTAAAAAAGTGGCAAGACTTGAACCTGCTGAAAAAAACCTGTACCGATTTGAGCGTGCCGGGGCAAAATAATACAATGAAGAGTTCCCGAAAAATACCAAAGCAATCAGGATAATCCATCGAACCACTTGTAAAAAATAAAATGTAAACTGGTCACTCAGAATGCCTTGCCTGCTCAGGAACCCAAAAGTAAAATTGCCTATGCTGATAAGTGCCAATGAAAGAATTAACATTAAAGAAAGAATAAATACCAATAAGAGGCAAACAAGCCTCTGTCGAATCCATGACCTTGTTTCGCTGATGTGAACAGATGAATTAAATCCCTCAGCCAGACTTGCTATACCATTGGTACTGAAGTATAAAGCCAGTACAAACCCTAAAGAAAGCAAGCCTCCGCGCGGACGAGTGACTATATCAATAAGTGTTGTTTTTACGGCACCATAGGCCTGTTGCGGAACAAACTCTTCAATGACACCCAGCAGCATTTCCTGAAAATTTTCGACAGGAATAAACGGGATAATGGTGAAAAAGAAAATAACCGTAGGAAAAAGTGCCACAAAAAAATTATATGAAATTGCAGATGCCCTTGCCGATAACTGCCCATTCCACAACGAAATAAAAAAGAAAACCATTACATCGTACAATGGAATACCGTCAAAACCGGGCAAAACAATTTGTTTTGACCAAAGAATTACTTTGTTTGCCCTGCTTAAAAAATATGTTACAACCCTGAATATCAAATTTTTTTGCAGCCAGGAAGGTAGTTTATGGAAAAACTCGGTCATTAATACGCTTTTAAACTCAAATCAAGGCTTTTAATATGATGGGTGAGCGCACCAACAGAAATATAATCAACCCCGGTTTCGGCATATTGCCTGATATTATGCACCGTAATTCCGCCCGAAGCTTCAGTTTCGTAGCGTTTTGCAATTAAATCAACTGCTTTGCGCAAATCGGCAGGATTAAAGTTATCGAGCATGATGCGGTGAACATGACTTTCTTCTAACACTTCATCCAATTCAGAAAAACTACGGACTTCTATTTCAATTTTCAGATTCAGTTGATTTTTAATCAGGTATGCATTGGCTGCCCTGATGGCCTGCTTTGTACCTCCGGCATAATCAACATGATTGTCTTTAATAAGTATCATGTCAAACAAACCAAACCGATGGTTTTCACCACCTCCCATTTTTACAGCATATTTCTCGAGTTCGCGCAGCAAGGGAGTTGTTTTACGTGTGTCGAGCAATTTTACGGGCAAATCGCTTAACATTGAAGTGATTTTATGCGTTGCTGTTGCAATACCACTCATCCGCTGTAAAAAATTCAGCGCCAGCCTTTCTGACGAGAGCAGGGAAATTGACCGGCCTTCAACGGTAAAAACAATATCTCCAATTTTAATTGAATCACCATCCTTTTTATAAGGCGTAAATACTGTCAGCGGATCAACCTGACTAAAAACTTTACGGGCAATTTCAATACCGGCCAGAATGCCGTCTTCCTTTACCAGAAGTCTGGCCCTGCCTTTAGCTTCGTGTGGAATGGTGGATAAGGAAGTATGGTCGCCATCGCCAATATCTTCATGCAATGCACTGGCAATAATTTCATCAATGGTCATAGTTATTGTTTGATGGTGAGTTACTTATCTGTTTTCTCAATCTGAAACTGAATAACAAGCGTTTGGGTGCCTGAATCTTTCATTAAATAGTAAATGTTGAACACCTTATTCGCTGTCAGCATTTTACCGATTGAGTATCTGGCGCCTTCGCGCGACTGCCCTGAATGTTTGATTTTGAATGATACAGGTTTGTTATTTACAAAGAAATCTTTGAGAATCATTTCTGCCTGACTTTTGCTGTATATTCCGTCAATGCCTGGCAATGACAGGCTGATTGAGGAAGCAAAGACCGAAGCAAGGTCCTTGGCGTTTGCATTGGTAATAGCATTTGTAATACGCTGGTTAATATCTTGTTGGGCCACTACGGGTGAAAGGATGGCCAACAGAAAACCAAGAAACATTAAAGAGCCAATTTTTTTATAAAACATTGTATGAGTGTTGTTTAAAAAACAAGAAACAAATGTATTGCAAACAACAGGCCAAAAAGGCAATTTGCTGCTACAAATGTAATGCTTTAGTGCAGATTATTTAAGGATTGCCTATTTTTGTAATGCAAAATTTCAAAAATGAGAATACAGCTCTTTTTAAATGGCAAAACTGAAGAAAAGCATGTGAATGAAGGCTTTAGCATGTATGAGAAGCGGATGAAACACTATATTCAGTTTTCAACTACAGTTATTCCTT
Source organism: uncultured Bacteroidales bacterium (assembly GCA_964550695.1). Classification (GTDB taxonomy): domain Bacteria; phylum Bacteroidota; class Bacteroidia; order Bacteroidales; family TTA-H9; genus CAZKCK01. The sequence continues at coordinate 20,452 of CAZKCK010000019.1, forward strand.
CACCAAAAGCACCCAGAGGTGCAACCATACTCAAAACCATGGAAATGGAAGCAGATTTGATTGAAAAACAACTCGCCGCTGATGATTTTGTAGTTTTGCTGGATGAACACGGGAAAGAACCTACATCAGAAGAATTTGCATTTTACCTGCAGAAAAAAATGAATTCAGGCATTAAAAACCTGGTTTTTATTATTGGGGGGCCATTTGGCTTTGATGAACGGATTGCAAAACGTGCGAATGAAAAACTTGCCTTGTCACGTCTTACATTTCCGCATCAGCTTGTCAGACTTATTTTTATTGAACAACTCTACCGGGCTTTCACCATCCTTCGCAATGAACCCTACCACCATCCTTAATCTCAACCTGCACGCCTGTTACCCTCTTGTCCTACCTCTTGTTTTCAACTGAATCGGCAGTCGCTGCAGATTGCGTAAAATAAGCCGGAAATAGTTCCGTTAGTTATCAATAACACGCTGTTGATAAGTTGTTGCAGTAGTTGGTACTTCCGTGGGAAAATCGCTATAATTTTATTGACTTTTTAACAAATTCATGAAAAACAAATTTCTTTTACTGGCAATACTATTTTTGCTACCATTCTATATTCAGGTTAGTGCTCAGGAAACCAGTATTTACAAAGATCCGGGGGCAGGATACAATCTGGCAATGGAGTTGTTTACACGTGAAAAATACGGAGCCGCCCAAAAAATCTTTGAGGATCTAATTCAAAATGCAAAGATTGAAAATGCAATGCTCGTTAATGCACAGTATTATGCGGCAGTTTGTGGTATGCGACTGGCCAACAGCGATGCCGGGGATAAGCTGGAAGCTTTCCTTACAAAGAATCCAACGAGTTCCAAAACAAATCCTGCCAGATTTTACCTCGGGAACTTTTACTACAGCAACAAAGCTTACAAGCAGGCTTTAGCAGCCTATCAGACTGTCGACACACATGAACTATCGGGCAATGAAACCGGTGAGTACTTTTTTAAGACCGGTTATTGCCATTATGATGCAAAACAAACAGAAAAAGCAAAGAATAATTTTTATGAGGTTAAAGACAGCAAAAGCAAATATGCCCCTGATGCCACCTATTATTACTCCCACATCGCCTATACCGAAGGCAAGTATGAAACAGCACTACAGGGATTTAACAAAGTAGTAAAAAATGAAACATATGCACCACTCGTGCCATATTATATCACACAGATTTATTACAGGCAGGGGAAATATGATGAACTGCTGTCAGTGGCTCCGGGACTGTTGCCAAATACTACCGGCAAACAAAAGGCTGACATTGCCAGGATGATAGGCGATGCGTATTTTAAAAAAGGTGATTACCCACAAGCATATGATTATCTTATGATTCACAGGCAATTGTCGAAAGGAAACCCCGGCCCTGCTGAAGCTTATGCCATAGGTTATGCGGCTTACAAAGCCGGAAAATATACCGAAGCCATTCAATTTCTGCAGATTCCAGCTTCGGGCAAAGATTCGGTTGCCAATAATGCATTGTATCACCTGGGCGATTGTTACCTGAAAACCAATCAAAAGGATTTTGCCCAGAAATCATTTTATTCAGCCTATCAACTGGCCTATGACCAGACTACAAAGGAAGATGCCTTGTTCAATTATGCCAAACTTTCGTATGAGTTGTCATCTGATCCTTACAATGAAGCAATCACTGCGCTTAAACAGTATCTCACTGAGTACCCTTCAACCAGGCGCGCCGATGAAGCCAACCAATACCTGGTAAATCTGGCGCTTATTACCAAAAACTATAAAGATGCCCTGGAAGCGCTCGATCAGATAAAATCAAAAGATATCAAGATAAAGACTGTATATCAGCGCGTTCTGTATTACCGGGGAATTGAATTATTCAATGCCCGCGAATATCTGAAATCAATTGAACTGTTTGACAAAGCAGGTACCCTAAATCATGATAAAACCATCAAAACCATGGTGCTGTACTGGACGGGTGAAGCATATTTCAGACTTGGACAGTATACAAAAGCCACCGGGTTTTACAATAAGTTTCTGGTGAGCCCGGGCGCAATTGATATGAAAGAGTATATCGAATCACATTACAATATTGGTTATTGCTATTTTAAAACCGGCAATTATGATCAGGCCGGAATTTCGTTCAGAAAATTTGTACAAAGTACTAAATCAAAAGATCCCGTAATGCAGAATGATGCCTGCCTGCGTACGGGTGATTGCTTTTTTATATCAAAAAAATACACCGAAGCTCAGGATTATTATAGCAAAGTGATTAATGCCAAGGGATTTGATTCGGATTATGCATATTATCAGATAGCATTGGCTCAGGGTGTTCAGAAAAAATTTTCCGAAAAAAACACAACGCTCAAAACACTTGTTACCAAATTCCCCAAATCGCCCTATACTGACGATGCCTGGTACGAAATGGCGCTTACAAACCTTATCCTGAATCAGAACAATGAAGCGCTGGACAATCTGCAAAAAATCATCTCCAACTACCCCAACAGCAATTTCCAGAGCAAAGCCATGCTGCGCAAAGGATTGGTTTATTACAATACAAACCAGAACGATTTGGCCCTAAAACAATTAAAAATGCTGGTTGATAAATATCCCGGAACGCCTGATGCCAAAGAAGCCCTGGTTACCATCAGCAACATTTATGTTGAATTAAATCAGGTACCTGAATACCTGGCCTATGTTCAAAAGGTTCCTTTTGCAGAAGTTTCGATGAGCAAGCAGGATTCATTGCTTTACATTGCAACTGAAAACCAGTACCTGAAAGGGGATTGCGACAAGTCAGTAAAAGGATTTAATGATTATTTGCAAAAGTACCCAGACGGTTTGTTTGCAACATCGGCAGCATATTATCTGGCTGAATGTTCATCACTTAAAGGCAATCAGGATGAAGCACTTGCTGCATACGAAAAAGTTGCTTCAAAACCTCAGGGAAAGTACACTGAAAAGTCAGTTGCCAATGCAGCTTCAATTCATTTCAGTAAAGGCAATCATGCCAGGGCTTTGGTAAATTATCGCCGGCTTGAACGTCTTGCGGGCAGTAAAAGCGGACTGCTTGAAGCCCTGCAGGGACAGATGCGCTGCTATTACAACCTCAAAAATTACGATTCAACCATTGTGGCAGGCTCAAAGCTGATGGCATCAGAAAAAGTTACTGCCGACAATCTTATTGAAGCCCACTATTATCTTGGAAAATCTGCTTTTATCAGCAACAATATGCGTATGGCCGAAAAAGAATTTCAGATACTGAAAGGCCTGACAAAAAATGAACTTGCTGCAGAAGCCACCTATCATCTGGGGTTAATCCAGTATAACAATAAAGATCTGACAAATGCAGAAAAGACAATTTTTGAACTCATTAACAAATTCCCAACCTATGATTTCTGGCGTGTAAAAGGTTTCATTCTGCTCTCAGACATATATCTCGACAATGGCAACGTGTTTCAGGCAAAACAAACCTTGCAAAGTGTGCTGGATAATTACGAAGGCGAAGACCTGAAAGAAATTGCCCGTGAAAAACTTGCCAAAATTCAGTAATCAATAAACACTGATTCAAATGAAAATGCTAAAAACATCAACCGCATATAACTACCCCGTTATTATATTATTACCGGTCATAATGGCTATCAGCAGCCTGAACGGCAATGCGCAACAGCCTCAGGTTGAGGAAGTAAATATTGTGGGAAATTTTACTCCAACCATTACCGATGCCAATAAAGTGATGAAAAATCCTGTATTACCGGATACAACCATCAGCATGCCTCCCCTGACTTATTCAATTATTTCAAGACCACTTCAGGTTAATTTCCCGGTTTATACCATTGATGCCCGCAAACCTGATCCCGAGAACGACATTGCTTTGTTAAAAAACTATATAAAAGCCGGTTTTGGCAACTATATTACACCCTACGCTGAATTTTTTGCCAATAAGCCACAATCAAAGCGCAGTGCGCTCGGATTCCATTTCAAGCATTTATCTTCACAGGGTGATATCAAGGATTACGGCGAAAGCAGTTTCAGCATAACCCAGGCAGATTTTTACGGCAAATACATGAGTTCATCACGCTTATGGAAAGCCGGTATTACCTATAACAGGCACATGGTTCACAGGTATGGGAATGGCAACCGTGACACACTTTTTAACCCAACGGTATTTGATACCATTGCTGCTGATTCATACCGGCAGGTCTTTAATTACCTGGACGGGAATATAGGATTTGAAAGTCTGGGCTCGCGTGGTGGGGCGTTACATCATCTTGTAAATTTAAACATGCACTATTTAAGTGACAGGTTCGAACATACAGAACTGAATCCGGTGCTTATGGCCGGGGTAGATGCTGAAGCACATTGGTTTGGATTCAGTAAGTCAGAAAAAATCGGTATTGCGATGCAAGCTGAACTGTGGGCCAATTCATTTGGTGCCGACTCTTCGTCTTCTTCATTTCTGGTTGCTTTTGACCCCTTTTTCAAGACAATATTTGAGGAATATGAATTAAAAGTTGGTTTGAACGCTTCTGTGGTGAATGATACTGCTACCAATCTTAACATTTTCCCGGTGATTGAAGGGAGCCTCAACATTATTCCCGATATTCTTAAAATATATGGCGGAATCAGAGGCGGAGTAAAGCGTAACAGCTATAAAAATTTGTCAGATCAGAACCCCTTTGTAACAGAGAATGTTCAACCAAATTTCATGAAAAACAAATTTGAGTTTTATGGCGGACTCAATACCAGCCTTGGCAGACATTTCGACTTCAATGCCAGTGTGTCGGGTTCCAAACTTTCAAATATGCCATTTTATTACAACGACACCACCAATTTATTAAGAAACACCTTTGCTGTTGTTTACGATAATGGGTCGATGCTCAAGGTGAATGGTGAATTTGCCTTTCAAAACAAAGAAAAATTGTTTCTGGTGATTGGAGCAACCTATAACACATTTGAGACGGATTCAATTGTAAAACCATGGCACTGCCCTGAAATTCAGGTTTACGTCAGCAGCAAGGTGGTTATCAAAAACAAATTTACGATTAAGGCACGTCTTGATGCATCCGGGAAAAGCTATGCACCTGATTATGTAAAGGTTGCCGGCAAAATGACTGAAAATATTCCCATCGAACTTGATGGTTTTGCCGATTTAAGTCTGGGACTGGAATATCATATCAATAAAAAGTTTTCGGTATTTGCTGATTTCAACAACCTTGCCGGCAAAAACTATCAACGGTGGAACGGGGTTCCGGTTTTCGGTATAAACGTTTTAGGAGGCTTAACTTATTCATTCTGATAAAGCAGTTGTTTAAAATGCCCGGAAAAATTCAAACAGTAGCACTCGGTGTGGCTATCATTTTGGTACTCGTTAGCTGTGGCAGAAACGGCAAAGGCACTGGCCAAACAAACAAAGACCAGGCAATTTCAGGAAATCTGATAATTTTTCATGCCGGAAGCCTTTCGGTTCCGGTGCATGAAATTGCCGACAGGTTTATGAAAGCCTACCCAAATGTAAAAGTGTTGGCAGAAGCCGCCGGAAGCCGTGAATGTGCGCGGAAAATTACTGATTTGAGAAAGCCATGCGATATTATGATTTCGAGTGATTACCAGGTGATTGACCAAATGCTGATACCAGAATTTGCCGATTTTAACATCAAATTTGCGACCAATGAAATGGTGATTGCCTACCTTCCGGAATCAAAATTTTCTGATGAAATAAACATTCAAAACTGGCCAGCTCTATTGGCACGGCAAGAGGTAGCTTTCGGGCGGTCAGACCCTAACAGCGATCCCTGCGGATACCGGACACTCATGACATTACAACTGGCGGGTAAATATTATCACAAACCTGATCTCGCAGTTATTTTTGAAAAAAAGGACTTGCGGTACGTCCGTCCAAAAGAGGTTGACCTCCTTGCACTGCTTGAATCACGCACCATTGATTATATTTTTATATATAAATCAGTTGCCTGCCAGCATAATCTCAAATATTTAGCTTTGCCTGATGAAATAAACCTGAAAAATCCTGAGATGGCCGGACTCTATGCTTCTGTATCAGCCAAAATTTCAGGCAAAAAACCCGGGGAATATACTTTGCAAAAGGGCGAAGCAATGGTTTATAGTATCACAATGCTCAAAAAGCCATGGAATCCTCAGGCTGCTATGGCTTTTATGCAGTACTTCCTTGATAAAAATAAAGGAGTTGCTATTGTTGAAAAAAACGGACAACCATCAATAGTACCCTGTAAATCTGAAACTTATAATCAAATACCGGATAGTCTCAAAAAGTTTGCACTTCCTTAAAACCGGCTGGTAAGTTCTTGAAAACCAGGATTCAGCAACACGTAATATAATAGCAATCACTGCTAAACAGAATCTTAACAAGTTCTTCGTCATTTTGCACACAAATTCTACTCCGGCATACAACAATAAATGAAACTGAAAATATTTACAGAAATTTACCGGAAAGTCCTGTTTATCAGTCGAAAAATAGTAATTTTGAACAGTTTCCTGACTGTATCCATACATTTGAGTTATTCACAAAACGACGCTTTACTTAAAACATATAAAAATGTCAGAATCCAAAAAAAAGATACTTATTGTTGATGACGAAGAAGATATATGCGAAATACTTCAGTTTAATCTTGAAGGTGAAGGATTTGCAACAGAGACGGCCAACTCGGCCGAAGAGGCCTTAACAAAGGATATTGCATCCTTTTCGCTTTTATTGCTTGATGTAATGATGGGTCCTGTTTCGGGGTTTAAACTCGCTGAAAAAATCAGGAAAGAGCTGAAGATTGAAATGCCTGTAATTTTCATTACTGCAAAATCTTCTGAAAATGATCTACTTACAGGTTTTAGTCTGGGTGGGGATGATTATATTACCAAACCATTCTCAGTTAAAGAAGTGCTGGCACGGGTAAAAGCGCTCCTGAAAAGAACATCTGACAGTGCTATTGCTCCAAACAATGATCTGGTTTTTGATGATCTGTTGCTGAATGCTGAAGAAAAGAAATTAATAATCGAAAACAAAGAGGTAGATCTCACAAAGAAAGAATTTGAGATTTTATCGCTTTTGTTGGCAAATCCGGGCAAGATATTCAGCCGCGAAGATATTCTATCACGCATATGGAATGATGAAGTTATTGTAAACGACCGCACCGTTGATGTTCACATAGCCCGTTTACGTAAAAAGGCCGGCAAATATGGCAAGTATGTCAAGAGTAAACCGGGATACGGATACAGTTTCAAATTTGTTTAATCACATGTTTAAAAAGCTGAGTTTCAAGAGAAAACTTCTGGTTTATCTATTTCCGGTATTTATTGTCTTTATCTGTACCACTCTGCTGTTTCAATATAACCGTGAAAAAGAATTCAGGAAGAAAGAACTTGATATTACGCTCAGTGATATTACTGAGTTAACACACAATTATATCATACAGAAGGGGCTTTTTCAATCATCAAACTATAGCGGAATTGACTCACTTATTCAGATTTTCCCCAAAAAACAAATCAGGATTACATTGATAGCCCTTGATGGCAAAGTACTGTACGATAATTATATCCAACAAACCAATACGCTGGAAAACCATAAAAGCAGACCAGAAATTGTTGAAGCTGGTTTGTCAGGTTTCGGCACAGATGTCAGAAAATCCGTTTCCACGCATCAGCCTTATTATTACTATGCCCGTAAATATAAAGATTTCTATATCAGAACGGCCGTGGAATACAATGTTGAGGTTATTAACTTCCTGAAAGCAGAGCGGTTTTTTATTGTTTTCAACATCCTGCTGGCACTCATGGTATGGCTGGCACTCTGGCTGGTTATTCACAGAGTCGGGCAGACCATCAGCAAACTTAAAGACTTTTCGGTAAGCCTGAAAAACGGGGAAAAAATTGAGTCGGAAATAAGTTTTCCGGAGGATGAAATAGGTGTAATAAGCAAGCAGATTGTAGTGATTTACGACGATTTGAAATCGGCAGAACAAAACCTGATGGCTGAAAAAGAAAGGCTATTTATGCATCTGTTCTCAATCAATGATGGTGTGGCTTTCTTCACTGCCGAAAAGCGTAAAGTATTGGCCAATAATCAGTTTATTAAGTTGTTGAATCATGTTTCGGATAAACCTGTTATTTCGGCTGAACAAATTTTTACATTGCCGGATTTTGAATTTATTCAGAATTTCCTGGAAAATGAATCGGGGAAGTCGACATCTTTTTCAAAAGAAATGGTACCGCAGTTTGAGTATTTGGTACAAAAAAACGGACGGTATATTAATACACGATGTATTGTACTGAACGACCGCAGCTTTGAACTTGTGCTTACTGACCATACCAGCCTCGAAAAGCGAAAACGGCTCAAACAGCAGATAACCTCCAACATCTCACATGAGCTCAAAACGCCTGTTACCTCAATTAAAGGTTATCTGGAAACGCTACAGGGCAATAACCTGGAACAAAACAAAAGACATTATTTTGTAAATAAGGCAATAGCACAGGTTGAACGCCTTAATGATCTCATTGGTGATCTGGCACATCTGAATAAAATTGAAGAAGCCCGCGATCTGTACGCCTTTGATGCTGTAAATGTGAACAATATCATAAATGAGGTAGTCGAAAATCTTTTGCCGTCAATTTCAGAACGCCATATTGTTGTTGACAACCAGATAAGTACTAATGTTGTAATAAATGGCAGTGCAACGCTTCTGTTCTCCGTTTTTCTGAATCTGATTGAAAATGCTGTAAAATATGCAGGCGAGCAAATACTGATAACCATCAAACAGTACTATGAGGATGATAAATCATATTATTTTTCATTTACCGACAATGGCCCCGGCATTCCTGAGGAGCACTACCTGCGTATTTTTGAACGTTTTTACCGCATTGACGATGGCCGCTCCCGAAAATCCGGTGGCACAGGACTTGGGCTTGCGATTGTAAAAAACGCAATTCAATTGCACAGTGGTGATATTTCAGTAAAAAACCGCCCTGAAGGCGGTCTTGAGTTTCTGTTTACACTGGGCAAATAAGGGTTGCTAATCACCGGCAGGAGAGCATCAACTCATTTCACCGGTATTTTTCATGGCCGGCAATAAAATGCAGGCACCTTTAATAACAATTTTACTGTTTTCGATGTCAAAGCCTTCGGGAAGAATAATCTCGTTATATCCACCATCAGAAATACCTTTACGTACTTCCACCATAGGTGTTCGGGTAAAGAATTTTACCGCCTGATATAATTATGGATAGCATCAAAGTGACACAGCTAGCCCAAAAGCGGAATAAGTGAAATATAAATACCGGTAATAATAGCAGTTGTGATGACCCCACTAATGTTTGCACCAAGAGCTTCGGGAAGAATGAGGGCGCTGGGGTTTACCTTAGAAACTTCTTTTTGTGCAACTTTTGCAGTTGAAGGCACACAGCTTACACCCGCAATACCGATGGTTGGATTAAAATTGCCGCCGGTGATGAAATACATGATGTAGCCTCCCGCAATTCCTCCAATGCCCGACAGCAGCAGCGCAATAATTCCAAGAACCAGTAAAATAAGAACCTTGGGATTCAATATCAGATGGGCTTCGCATAATATTCCTAACAGCAGTCCAAGGAAGAAAGTAGATCCGTACAAAAGCGGGCCTTCAATAAACTCACGAATGTGTGTAAGTCCTGACTCCCGGATGGCAATACCCATAAAAAGTGAAAAAAACAAAGGTGAGGCAACAGGAAAAAGAAAACAAAGGATTACGCATAAAATGACAGCAAACCCAAGTTTCATTGAAGGTGAAATAGATTTTAAGTTTTTTTCCGGTTTCCGTTGCATCTGAATTCCACGCAATCTTCTGGGTATAAGCAATCTGATCAGGTATGGATACCCCCCGTAAGTTAGACCCAGATACAGGTAGGCAACAATGGTTATGGGTACAAAAATGTCTTTAGAAAGTGTAAGTGAGGTAAAGAGAACCATAGGGCCATCAGCTCCGCCAACCATAGCAATTGATGCAGAATCCCTGAGGTTCAAGCCCATGGCCATTGCAATCGGAATTGTGGCAAAAGTGCCGAATTCAGCACAAAAAGCAAGAAACATGCTTGAAAAAGGTCGTTTTAGAATGTAGCCTATATCAAGCAGGCAGCCGATTCCCATAAAAATAAAGCAGGCTATCAATCCATTACTGAAAGTTAGTGTGTAAATTGGCTGTAACCAGTTTATCTGCAAAATATCGAGCAGTTTCACAGGATCGGTAACCAATGGGTCAACAAACAGGTTTCCCTGTGTTCCATCAGGCATAAACATAATTGAGGCATTGATTGTGGCCATTCCAAGCCCCATGGGAACCATCAGCAAGGGCTCCAGTATCCCCTTTTTCCCGAGATATACAAGTAGTATCCCCAGTATTATCAGACCAATGCGCGAAACAACGATGACCGGTTCAGAAACCAGCATGGTTGAAACTCCCTGAAAAACCTGCAACAGTGAATTAGCGTCCATAATAAAAACGAATTAATTCAACACCACATTTAGATTCTGTTTTTTTGTACTCTTCAAAAGTTTTCTGGTAATGCAAATAATCCAAATACCAGACACGGTAGGTATCCAACATTTGTTCACGTAAATATCCATCTTTTCCCCCTCCAACAACAACCATATACAATACATTAATAATCAAGGCTACAAACATCGAAATAACAAATGCAAGCCCAAACATTCCTAAAATACCAAGTGCATAATCCATAAAAAAAACTATTTTGGTGAAAAATAAACCTATCCTTTGTAAACAGGATGGTTAAATAAATGAGAATTTATATTGAAATCTTAAAGATGTATCAGATCTTTAAAATATGATAGAGAATTAATAAAAACTCATTCACAAAGTTCCTACAGAATAGCAAGTTGTAATATTCCGGAAAAGATGTACGATGAACAAATCTGCTTTTAATACCAAAAATAAATCCATGTTTTAAGAAGTCATAATTTACTACTTTGCTTTTATCGATTATGAGATTCATAGAGTTGCAAAACAAACCAATTGCAGGCATTTCGCCGTCATAGTTCTTAAAAACTGATGCCTGTACAATGAGTGGATTATCCTTAAACTGTTCATAACAAACACTATCCAGACTTTTCGAAGTTGGTAAATTTTTTCCAAAAATGATGATGGTGACAATAGTAAACAGACAAAACAGGCGAGCCATTGGGCTTTATATTTCGGGGTGCAAAATTACTGTTTTAATGGGAGATTTTATTACTATGCAGATAAATTTTATAAGAATAATCTGCAAACGATTATTGGCCTAATCGATAAAAAGGTGCAATCTGTTACGCACACTGAATGATTCTGTTCATTTGTAAATTTGTAGCGGCGCAAAATTTTGCGCCGCTACAAATTGCAATGAAAAATTATTTCCTTTCCTACAAATCCTGTTTACCTTTTTACCAACACCTAAGGCACCCTGTGCCCCACAGAGGCCACCCACAACATAAACCATTGCTCACTGGTAAGGTGAATATCAATGGCTTTTACCGCACTTTCAATGCGTTGGATATTGCCTGACCCCAGTACAGGAATCACCTGAGACGGATGTTTCATCACCCATGCAAGCGCAATCTGATCATAGGATGCACCACTCAATTCATTGCTGATCGTGTTTAAAGTTTCTCTGATTCTGCCAGCTTGTTCTGATTGTTCGCTAAATAGCCTGCCGCCAGCCAGAGGCGACCATGCAAGGGGAGCAATCCTGCGTTGCTGGCATTGGTCGAGGGTACCGTCATGTGCCGGATTTACATGCATGACTGAGAATTCAACCTGATTGGCAACAAGTTCAAAGGGTAAGCGCGAAGCCAGCAGATCATACTGGAAAGGCGTAAAATTTGACACCCCGAATGAAAGCACCTTTCCACTGTTTTTTAATTCAGTAAATGCTTCTGCCACCACATCAGCATCCATCAGCGGATCAGGCCGGTGAATAAGCAGAAGATCAATACGATCTGTTTTCAGGTTTTTCAGAGAATACTCAACTGAAGCAATGATGTGTTCTTTGCCGGTATCGTAATAGTTAAGCCTGAGGTCAGGAAACCGGCCTTCCTTGAGTTTGATTCCGCATTTGGTAATCAGCCGGAAGTGATTGCGTAAACCCGGTTCCAGAGCCAGGGCATCGCCGAAGATTGCCTCACATGAATATCCACCATAAATATCAGCGTGGTCAAACCAGTCAATCCCCAGATCAAGATTTTGTTTTATAAAGCTGAGCAAATCATTGCCACGCATGTTCCATCCGGCCAAACGCCAGAAACCGGTAATAAATTTTGGAAAGGTATTCATTTTATGAGTTTTAAGATTGATAAACGCGGGTGAATCAGATTTTGTAAAAATATGATTAAAATGGAAATATTGGCATGAATGCATTGATTTTTCACCATGCCAAGGCTAATCAAAAAAAAACGCCCCGTTTCCGGAGCGTTTCTAAAAGCCTCAATCCGGATTATTTTTTAATAAACCTGATATTTGAAGTTCCTTTTGAAGTTATTGTCTGTACAAAATAAACACCTGAAGCCAGATTGTTCACATCAATACGTGTCTGGGTTCCTGTATAAACTGTATTTCCGCTGTAACTGATAATGGTAATCTTTTCGATATTGCCGTTTGACTGAACATTCAGTACATCATTGGCAGGGTTCGGATAAACCATCACGTTGTTCATTTCATTTTCATTGATACCAACCGAAACATCAAGTGTGCAGGGTACATCAAGAACATCGTTTGTTGGGTCGTTGTTAAGGATGCGGATGATTCCTTCATATACACCGGCGGTAAGATCGGTAGCATCAAAAGTAACATCAAGAACCATGTTTCCGGCAGGAGCAACTGTGCCGCTTAACGGGCTAACAACCAGCCAATGAGGCAATACGTTGCCATTGAGGTTGGCACGAATATTCCAGTTGTACATGAGTGCAGGGTTATTTGAGAGATGTGACCAACCCACACCAGTGCTGATAAAGTCACCGTTAGGATCGTTTGGACCTGCATCAGTTCCGGGAATATAAATACTGGCTTCTGATTGTGTAAACTGATAACCTACCCATATATCAGCTCCGGTAATAAGTACAGGAGTTGTAAGAACTACATGTTCCCATGCAGAACCTGCCGGGGTAAAGGTTTGTGAGTAAAGTAATGTGCCAGGTTCATAAGTGCTGCCCATATCAAAAATCTTGATGGTCATCAGGTTGCTGCCTGTTGTATTCAGATTGTTGATAAATACATCCACTGATTCAATCATCATACCGGCATACTGTCCAGTCATTGCATAAGGGAATCTTGCAGCAACAGTGGCTGTGATTGGCACCGTACCCCAACCGATTGCAGAAGCATTGTCGCCATCATAATTCAATACTGCGGTGGCATCAGTGCTGGGTGAACCTCCATTGGTAGGTATAGCATTGCCAAAGCTTAAAACGGGTGCACTTCCCTGTTTTACAGGAGCACTTGATTTAAGTCCGTCAGTAGCATAGATGGTAGAAATAGCAAAAATAAGGTCTGAAGCACCGGTATTTGAAACTGTAAGCATCTGTGTTTGCATGGTACCGGGTTCAATGTATGATGTAAGGCTGGTAGGATCAACAACAATGACAGGATCGCTGGCAGCACCTAACTGTGCAAAGTAAACATCATCCATGTAAGCCTTTGGTGATTCGCCTGAACCGCTTTTTGCTCCGGCATAGAAGTCAACACCGCCAAGCTGTTTTGTGCCGGTGGTTGAACCTGACTGATAACTGAAAGGCCATTCATGAACAAGTACACCATTAATATACATCTTAATGTTATCTGCATCGAGGTCAATCAGGTGTTTTGTTTCAAACCAAGCTGCTTTTGGATAAGTGAAAGGGATAGCAGTTGCACTTCCGGCAAGCAATTCACCTGTTCCGTCAGCTCTGAAATAGGCTTCCATTGCATACTCAGTGCCGGGTGATTCAAAATGCTGAAGGTTGTAATAACCGCATTTGGCTGCTTCAATATAGCTCCACCAGGTTAACTCATAAGTTCCTGATACTTTATCGCCAAGTTTCAAAATCAGGTCGGTAGCTCCGCCTGTTTCGTCAATAAGGGCTGAATTGGCAGTACTGTGGGCAAAATCAGCTTTTACAAGTGCATCTTCACCAGTTCCGGGGGCATTGCTCCAGGTAGTAAACCAAACGGGATCATTTACAGCAACATAACTATTCAAAGCGTAGGTATCAAAACCGTTTGAATACAGAACGGTAGGAGCTGGCTGATACACTAAATCATCAAAGAAAAACTTGGGTGATTCTGTTGTACCACTGGCAGCACCGGCAAAAAAGTCAACACCACCAAGCTGTTTTGTACCTGTGGTAGAACTTGCCTGATAGCTGAAAGGCCATTCATTGATGAGGGTGCCATTTACAAACATCTTAATGTTGTCAGCATCAAGGTCAATCATATGCTTAACCTGGAACCATGTGGCTTTGGGATAAGTAAAGGGAATTGCGGTTGCACTACCGGCAAACAATTCGCCGGTACCATCTGTACGGAAATAACATTCAAGCGCCCATTCGGTACCGGGGCTTTCGAAATGCTGAATATTATGATATCCGCATTTTCCGGTCTCAACATACATCCACCATGAAAGCTCGTAGCTTCCGGTAGTTTTGTTGCCGAGTTTAAGAATGAGGTCAGAGGCAGCGCTTACTTCATCAATCAAAACTGATTTGGTAGCTGAATGAGCAAAAGCGGTACTGATTTCACCATCTTCGTTTGATCCGGGCAGATTGCTCCAGGTTGTCCACCAGGTTGAATTCTGGGCAGCAATAAAACCACCCACTGTGTAAGATTCAAAATCGTCGTTGTACGGAAGTGTTTGAGCCTGCATACCAGCCCATAACAAAACAGCCGTAGCCATAAGTAAAAGTTTTCTCATAATTTATTAGAATTTGGGTTATATAAAAAGAAGTAGTGACAAATATACTAATTATATCATTATACAATCTTTTTTTAACAATTGATTAACGTTTGAAATATATCCCCTGCCAGGTATTTTGGGTTTCGAAGTATTTTTCAATCATCCGAATAATTTCATCACCCCTTACCTTACCCCAGTCAGGAGCCACTACAAACCTGGGTGGTGCTTCCCCCGAAAAACGCTCAATCACAATCGCAGGATTCAGGAGTTCAGCATATTCTACAATAAACTTAATATACGCTTCCATACCAAATAATTGATAAGCATCCGGATGAATCAGGTAATCATTTGCCATAGCCGTGCCCTGAATGATCTGCAACTGATGAAATTTTACAGTTGTAAGCGGGAGTGAAGAAATTACGGAAGCACTCTCCAACATTTGAGCACGGGTTTCGCCTGGCAAGCCAAAAACAAGGTGAGCACCGGTTTTCAGACCTTTTTGTGCGGTCATTCTTATGGCATGCTCCGCCTCAGCATACGAATGCCCGCGATTTATCCTCATCAATGTATTGTCATACACAGATTCAATTCCATATTCAATAATGATATAGTGGTCTTTAGCCAGCGAACTGAAATAATCGAGTTTTTCTTCATCAATACAATCCGGCCTTGTACCGATTACCAGCCCGCACACTTCAGGCACTGCCAATGCTTCAGCAAAAATCCGTTTCAGCTTTTCCAGAGGTGCATAGGTATTTGAATATGCCTGAAAATAAGCCAGGTATTGAGTGGCACGTCTGTAACGCCAGGCATGAAATTCAATTCCTTCGGTTATTTGTTGTTTGATGCTTTTGTGCGGCTGACAATAAGAAGGATTGAAAGCATCATTGTTACAATAAGTACAGCCTCCTGTTCCCCGGGTCCCGTCGCGGTTTGGGCAGGTGAAGCCGGCGTCAATGCTGAGTTTCTGCACTCTACCGCCAAAAGTACGTTTAAAATATTCAGTGTATGAATTGTACCGTTTACCGTTTCCAAAGTCAGACTGTTCCATAAGGCAAAAGTAAAAGAAAAAAGGCCGCCCGTTTACAGGCAGCCTTTGTATAGAGCTTTATGTTTTATTATTTGGTTGTTCTTTCCAGACGCTTCATCATAAAGAATATAAAACCTGCTGAAAGCAGACAACAAATTACGAAGAAAGACCACAACTGCCACAGTTCAAATTTACCATAGAAAATGGCACCGATAAACAGCAACTGGTTTCCAATTGCAGTTGCAGCGAGCCAGCCACCCTGCATGGTTCCCTTGTATTGCGGTGGAGCAACTTTCGACACAAATGAAATGCCCATTGGGCTCAGGAAAAGCTCAGCAATTGTAAGAATAAAATATGTACCAATGAGCAGATACGGTGTAACAAGTTGATCGGGAGGAACCGGGTTGCCTGCCAAATGTGACTGAGAAGTAAGACCAAATGATCCAAAAACCATCACCGCGAATCCAATTGCAGCAAGAATCATCCCGAATCCGATTTTACGAGGGGCCGAAGGTTCAATGCCTTTTTTGTTCATCCACGAGAACATGGCTACAGCTACAGGTGTGAGGGCAACTATAAAGAATGGATTCATGTGCTGAAAAAGTTCAGGTGAAAACAAATTTGTAGCAGGCATGGCCATGATCCGGTAATAAGCAAGATAACCAAGTGCGATTGCGCCAACTATGCCCAGACCACGGTGTAATGAAGTAGAATTTTTACGTATCAGGAAGTATAGACCCAAAGCTGCACCGAACATTGGCAACAACGTCCACAGATCGAACCAGAAAAATGTTTCAGAGCCAACAACTCTTTGCGTATAATCGCGGGCAAAAAATGTGAGGGTTAACCCGTTTTGGTGGAATGACATCCAGAAGAAAATTACCACAGCAAAAACAAGGAAAAGCGCAATGAGACGCTCTCTGACTTCTTCTTTTGGCATATCCGGAACTTTGGAAATAGAACCTGTGGCATCTTTTTTGCCAACTGAAAAACCAGGTTTTAGCAACTGATTGAAAGTGAAATATACAACCAGCGAAACCAACATCATAAAGGCTGCAAAGCCGAACGCGTAGTTGTAACCGGTTGAAAAAGCCCTGATGTATTCATCAGCAAAAGCTGTAACGTTGAAATCACCCGGGAGGGTTCCACCGATGTAAGCCTGATTGGCGACTTCGGTAAGTTTATCAGCAGCACCAGCTACGCCATGTTTAACATTCCAGCAAAGTGCCGGAAGTTCAGCCTTATCCACAAAATTTGACAAGCCCAGAACATATTTCTTCAGGCTGATAGCAACAGTTGGGGCAAAGAGAGCACCAATATTAATACCCATATAAAAAATTGAAAAAGCCGAATCTCTTTTACTCGCATAGGCAGGATCTTCATACAAGTTACCGACAACGGCCTGCAGATTACCTTTGAACATACCATTGCCAAAAGCAATCACAAACAAACCCAGACATGCCTGAATCAAACCGGCAGTTGTTGATGCGGTAGGGATAGCTATCAGCACGTAACCTATTGCCATACTGATGATACCGAACGCAATAGTTTTTTTAAGGCCTACAACTCTGTCGGCAACAATACCACCTACAAGTGCCAGGGCATAAATTGAGGCATAAAAAATTGAGTAGATAATCCCGGCATTTGCTCCGGTAAGGCCAAACTTGGCCTGCAGAAACAATACCAGAATAGCCATCATGGTATAGAAGCCGAAGCGTTCACCCATGTTTGCAAAAAACGCAACAAGTAGTCCTTTGGGATGTCCTTTTAACATAATTAGAGTTTTA
>CAZKCK010000020.1:0-36336 GCA_964550695.1 uncultured Bacteroidales bacterium
GTGTAATCAAAGCTGAAGTGTAATTGCCTTTTATCTGACATTGATGCTTTTGCATATGCGGTTTATGCATGATTTTGCAAATAAATATAAAAATCGTACATCATTTTTCAAAAAAATTATGTTTCTTTGCACATAACACACAAACCCCCAAAAACCCCATGAAAAATCTCTTTTACTTGTTTCTGTTTGCAATTTTGTTTTCTTCATGTTCTCAGAAGAACAGTTATACGCTTAGCGGTAAAATTGAAGGCATCCCTGACGGTTACGCCTATATGCAGGCATATGGCGACGATGGCCTGGTGACCATAGACTCTGTTTTGATTAAAAACAGTGCGTTTGAATTTAAAGGCAAAAAAGATTCACCCGAAATGGTTTATATTGCCTTTAAAGGAATTGAGGAAACTTTTAGTTTATTCCTGGAAAATTCAAAAATCAGCATCACAGGCAAAGTGGATAGTCTCAGGAGTGTTAAAATATCAGGGTCAGCCCTTCAGGATCTGATGAATTCATTCAACAAGGGCATGGAAGTTTATCAGACCAGGCAAAATGAACTTTACCAGCAGTATCAGGATGCTCAGGCAAGAAATGATACCGTGGCCATGAAAAACATGGATACTTCATGGGAATCGATTGATAAAGAACAGTTGCAATATACGCGCAAGTTTATTGCCGATAACAATAAAACCGACGTGGCTCCTTACCTTGTTCTTCGCCGTCTGATATATGATATCAACCTGAAACAACTCGATTCAATTTGTGGAACATTCGGACCTGAACTTGAAAACTCAGTTTATGTAAAGAAGCTGAAAGAACGCGTTGAAGTGCTAAGAAAAGTGGAAATTGGGCAGCCGGCTCCGGATATCACACTGAACGATACTTTAGGTAATCCCATTAACCTGAGTTCATTCAAAGGAAAATATGTGCTGATTGATTTCTGGGCTTCATGGTGCGGCCCCTGCCGTGCTGAATCACCAAATCTGGTAAAAGCATATGCTGCCTATAAAGACAAAGGACTTGAAATTTTTGGTGTTTCACTTGATAAAGACAGGGCTAAATGGATTCAGGCTATTAAGGTTGATAAGCTTACCTGGATTCATGTTTCAGATCTGAAGGGCTGGCAATGCGCGCCGGCAAAAGTGTATGGTGTAAATGCCATTCCGCACTCGGTGCTCATTGATAAATCAGGGATTATTATTGAGAAAAATCTCAGGGGTGAAGCACTCGCCCAAAAGCTTTCTGAAATTTTGAAATAAGCTTTTGGATAAAAACATAAAAGAATTGATGGTTATTCTTTGATTATCAATTTTATAACTTCTTATAATGATTAAAAAACCGCTTTTCTGAGCGGTTTTTTAATATATTGTTATGCATGGTTTGCAGCAATTCTGATACCTTTGCAATTTGTAATTATTCTAAATAAATGAAATCATTACAGGATCTTTTACAGGGGCAATCTGGTACCATCATGAAAGTTAAAGGCCGAGGTGCCTTTCGTAAGCGTATCATGGAGATGGGTTTTGTGGCCGGTAAGCGGGTGGTTGCAGTCAAGAAGGCGCCACTTCAGGATCCCGTGGAGTATTTGATTATGGGATACAATGTTTCGCTTCGGAACAGTGAAGCATCATTAATTGAAATTGCCGGAGATGATGACGCTGAACCCGGATTGAACTATTCCTATTCAGGTGTAACAATTGAAGATATCCCCAAAGCTACTGCTTATCGTAAAGACAGGATAATCAACGTTGCGCTGGTCGGCAATCCAAACGCAGGCAAAACCACCTTATTCAATTTTGCTTCAGGTTCGCGTGAAAGGGTTGGGAACTATGGCGGAGTTACGGTTGAAGCCAAGGAAGCGGAATTTATGCATCAGGAATGCCTGATCAGACTTACTGATTTGCCCGGCACCTATTCAGTAACATCATATACCCCTGAAGAATTGTTTGTGCGCAGTCATATTTTGGAGAACTTTCCGGATGTTGTAATTAATGTGGTGGATGCATCCAATCTTGAGCGTAATCTTTACCTTACCACACAGTTGATTGATATGGACATACGGGTTGTAATGGCGCTCAATATGTTCGATGAGATAGAAAAGAGAGGTGATAAATTTGATTACGTGGCACTTGGGAAATTAATAGGAATTCCGGTTATACCAACAGTTGGTTCAAAAGGGAAAGGCCTGAATGAACTACTTAATAAAGTTGTTGAAGTATACGAAGATCGGGAACCCATTGTAAGGCACATACATATTAATTACGGGTCGTCAATTGAGAAGAGTATAAAGGCTATTCAGGACAGGATCAAGATTCCGGACAACGCAGGCCTGACTGACAGAGTGTCTTCCCGTTTTCTTGCTATCAAATTGCTTGAAAAGGATGCAGGAGAGGAACTGAGGATTCAGTTTTGTAAAAATTCTGATGAGATAAAGGCAATTGCACTTGCGGAACAAAAACGAATTGAATTGCTTACCGGAGAGACTGCTGAAAGCAATATTACCGATGCCAAATACGGATTTATCAATGGTGCCCTAAAGGAAACCATTCATCCCGGCGAAATTGCTGAGCGTAAAAACAGCGAAATAATTGATGCTTTTCTCACGCATAAACTTTTTGGGTTGCCCATTTTTGGATTCCTGATGTGGCTGATGTTTCAGGCTACTTTTACGCTGGGCAGCTACCCGGTTTCATGGATTGAGGCAGGAGTGGATTTGATTTCCGGCTTTATCCGCATGTATATGGCTGATGGCATACTAAAAGATTTATTAGTGAATGGAATTATTGGAGGCATTGGGGGCGTGATAGTTTTTTTGCCTAACATCCTGTTGTTGTTCTTTTTTATCTCATTAATGGAAGACACTGGTTATATGGCCAGGGCTGTTTTTATTACCGATAAACTGATGCATAAAATCGGATTACATGGCAAATCCTTTATTCCTTTGCTTATGGGCTTTGGATGCACTGTGCCTGCTATCATGGCAACCCGTACGCTCGAAAACCGTAATGACCGGATGATCACGATGTTAATTAATCCGTTTATGTCGTGCAGTGCGCGATTGCCGGTGTATATTCTGCTTTTGGGTGCTTTTTTTCCCGGTGATTCGGGGACGGTACTGTTTTTATTGTATTTGCTTGGGATTGCATTTGCTGTAATTGTAGCGATTATTTTAAAGAAGACCATGTTCCGGCGTGAACAGGTCCCGTTTGTAATGGAGTTGCCTCCCTACAGGATTCCAACTTACAGGGTTATTGTGCTTCATATGTGGGATAAGGGCGTTCAGTATTTACGAAAAATCGGCGGTATAATTCTGATTGCATCCATCATTATCTGGGCCCTTGGATACTTTCCTGTAAATGTTGATTATTCAAAAGATTATGATACACTCATCAAAGAAGCTCAGAATACATATGAGGCGCGGATTAAAATGGCCAAAATTCAGGGCATTACCGATACTGCTGTGTATACCAAGGCATTGGAGGAGGTTGTTTCTGAGTTGCACACAGAGCGCAATAATGAGCAGCGTGAAAATTCATACATTGCCCGCATCGGACAATTTGTTGAACCCGTTATGGAGCCGCTTGGTTTTGATTGGCGTATGTGTGTGAGTATTGTTGCAGGTGTGGCAGGTAAGGAAGTGGTTGTAAGTACCATGGCGGTTTTGTACGGTGGCACTGTTTCGGTTGACCAGCACGACCAGTCGCTGATGAACAAACTCCGTACACAGAAACATTATAAGGGTTCACGTACAGGGCAATTCGTTTTTACACCACTGATTGCGCTCTCATTTATGGTATTTGTGTTGCTGTATTTCCCATGCATGAGTACTATTGCTGTAATTGCCAATGAATCAGGTAGCTGGAAATGGGGGCTTTTTGCAATAGTTTATACTACCGCCATTGCCTGGATCGTTTCATGGTTGGTATTTAATGTTGGAAGCCTGTTTGTGTAAATAACAGGGACGTGATTTTAATGTTCTCAATTTAAATTCAAATAAGAGCATTCTTATTTCGCTCCTGATTGTGATAACCGAACCTTGTTACTTACTAAAAAAGCTTGCCCCAAGTTCATTAGCGGTTGTGTTAATGTTAGGGTTGTATTGGTTCAGGCTCCAGACATCTCCTGTTTTAATATTTGCTAAATACAGGTCACTGCCACCTTTGCCACCGTTCCGCGTACTTGAACATATTAATAAATCAGGATTTATCGGGCAGGCATCTGAATAATTGCTGAAATGTTCATTAAATTTTAAATCAACTGATTGCATCTTGTTATAAAACCCCATAAATAGTTGGTCGTTTTGATTGGAAGGGCTTTCCCACTGCGTATAATAATAGCTGGAATCACTACATGCGATAGGGTGGCTTTCTTCAGTAAATAACAGGTTTGTCAGTTTTTCTGAATTTCCGGATGCAATCTCCAGCCGGTAAATGTCATTGGTAGAAGATCCTTCGGTTTCAATGGCTGAATAAAGGATGTACTGATCATCAAGGCTAAAATAGGGCATCGACGCTTCTTTTTGCGGAAGGTTAA
Source organism: uncultured Bacteroidales bacterium (assembly GCA_964550695.1). Classification (GTDB taxonomy): domain Bacteria; phylum Bacteroidota; class Bacteroidia; order Bacteroidales; family TTA-H9; genus CAZKCK01. Next base: position 4,528 of record CAZKCK010000020.1, read on the forward strand.
AGCTTTGTAATACGGTTCCAAGCGTATCGATGATGGTAATTCTTCCGTTTTTTTTGAAAACTATTCGGGTTCCGTCAGTTGAAAATTTGGGGTCTTCATCACGAGATGTCGTTCCGGGAGTGAGGTTGACGGGTGTAAGACCTGTTTTGAAGGAATACATATAAATGTCATGGTTGCCGGTAGTTTTCGAGGTTCCCATAAATACTATCTTGCTGCCATCCGGCGAAAAATGAGCATTCATCGGATTGTCAATTTCCCAGTTCTGGCTGAGGCATTTGATTGTGTTTTTCGAGAAATCATAAAGGTAAATCCTCGAATCGTTGCACGCATAACAAGAATAACTGTGGTATACAAGCATGCCTTTCAATGCAGGTTTTTCAGATAATGCGGTGTCAGGTTCGATGTAGGGCATCATTGGCCATTTTTCTGATTTGCTGCATGATGTTAATGATGCTACAATCAGGATATTGAATATTGCTTTTTTAATTTTTCCACGAAGCATCTTAAAAAATTTAGTAGTGCAAAATTAATAAAAGAAAAGACCAAAATGTGCATTCATATGATAACTTCACGAATTTTTCAGTCAGATGTTTTTAAGTAAAATAAGCTTATGGGTTGCAGCGTTTAATCAACTAAATTAGAATTGTTATGGTCCGTAAATCCAACTTGTTGATTGTGTTTGGTTCATCCATTCTGCTTACAGCCTTGTTTCACAGGCATTACTGGGGATTGAATGTGTTGCTGTTTGATTGTGGATTATTGGTTTATCTGTTAATTACCAGTCAGTTGAAATTAAAAGGATTCATACCATTGGTGATTACAATGAGCTTTTTCCTCACTTCTTTAGCCGTGGTATTTACTTCGTCAGCATTAGCTGTTTTGGTTCATATTATAACATTTATGGCATTAACCGGTTTACATGTGTATCCGGATGTGCGGTCAATAGCCAGTTCGCTGGGGCTTGCCATCACTCATTTGTTTACCGCACAGTCGCAATTTATAGGTGGTTTGGCGAAGCTTGATCTGAATGGTTTTCGCGTTGGTGTTTTTTTTAGAAAATTGTTGGTCTTTGTAATTCCGGTACTAATCATTTTAGTCTTTGTATTGATTTACAGGCAGGCAAATCCTGTTTTCGATGACTTTGCTTTTAGAATTTTTGACAGTATCAGTGTGTTCTTCAGCAAGCTATTCAGGGGCTTTGATGCATTGTTGATTGTTACTTTTGTGATATCCCTTTTCATTTCAAATTTTTTGGTTTTGCGAAGTGATGCGCTTGGAATTGGCAAGATTGATTTGTTCGCTTCGGAATTGCTTATTCGAAAGCGACCGGTCAAACCTTATAATTTTAAAAAAACAGGCCTGCGTTCCGAGATAAGGGCAGGGGTGTTCCTGTTTTTTGTGTTAAATGCTATATTGTTGATAGTTAATGTTATTGACATTAATTGGGTTTGGCTGAATTTTGAATGGGACGGCAATTACTTAAAGCAGTTTGTCCATGAAGGGACATATCTGCTAATTATTTCAATACTTATTTCGATAGCCCTGGTTCTGTTTTTCTTTAGGGGAAACCTTAATTTTTACAGCCGCAATAAATTGATTCGTTACCTGAGTTATATATGGTTGGCTCAAAACGTAATACTTGCTATTTCGGTTGCAGTCCGGAATGTCTGGTATATTGAGTATTATGCATTGGCGTATAAACGGATTGGGGTTTTTGTCTTTTTAATTTTGACACTTTTTGGGCTGTTGTCAGTATTGTATAAAGTACATAGGGGTAAATCCATTTTCTGGCTTTTCAAATTCAATTCACTGATTGCATTTATTGTATTAGTTCTTTTTTCAACATTTAACTGGGATGGAATTATTGCCAATTATAACGTGAAGCACGCTGGTAAATCCTTTTTGCACCTTGATTTTATAAGTACCTTGTCAGATAAGGTTTTACCTGTGATTGATCTGAATTCAGCTTATCTGAAAGAAATTATTGGCCGTCAAGAGAACAGGTATCCTTCAAATATGCGATACATGTCACCAGATCAGTATGTTAATATCATTTCGAACCGTAAGCAGGTTTTTATTAAACGGTGGGAAACATCTGATTGGTTGGAATGGAACCTTCCTGATTACCTTGCATATAAAAAATTGAAAGATAAGCCCTGATGGTTGCGATTCTCTTAAAAAAAAAGAGGCTGAATCATAGCATGAAACAACCTCTTTTTTAAATTTGGTTCTGGTTTATGTTGGTTATCCCTGAGCTTTAAGTTCTTTTACCGATGCTATCAGTTGGGGTAAAACCTTATGCACATCTCCAACGATTCCGTAATTTGCAACACTGAAAACAGGCGCTTCGGGATCTTTGTTGATAGCCACAATTACTTTTGATGAACTAATGCCGGCCACATGTTGTATGGCTCCCGAAATACCGCAGGCGATGTATAATGAAGGTGCAATGACTTTCCCTGTCTGACCTACATGCTCATGATGCGAGCGCCAGCCTTCATCTGAAACGGGTCGTGAACAGGCAGTAGCTGCACCCAGTTCAGCAGCGAGTTCTTCAATAGGTCCCCACATTTCTGGTCCTTTCATGCCACGTCCGCCCGAAACAACCCTTTCGGCTTCACTCAACAATATTGTGCCTCCTGATTTCTTTTCTGAGATCAGTTCAATGCCCGGTTGTGGCAGGGATGTGGGTAAAGCAAAAGATTCCGGAATGGTGTTTTTGGGATTTTCAATAGGTTGAACTGAATTCCCGGCAAGAACCAACACTTTTTGTCCGGAATTGATGCTGGTTTTTGAAGCTACTTTTCCACTAAAAGCCTGATGACTGATTATGAATGGATTATATGAATTAGGTAAAGAATTTACAGATGAAGCAATTCCGGCATTTAACCGTGCAGCAACACCTGATGCTATTGATTTACCAACGAATCCTGAACTAAAAATAATTATTTGAGCATCAGTTTTTTGTGCAACATTATAAACCAGTTCAATATAATAATTGTTGTCAAACAGAGCAGGAAGGTCGGTATCTGGTTTCATAATTTTATCAGCCCCATACAATGCTGTTTTCTTTAATTCTTCAGCCGGAAAGTTTCCGGCAGCAAAAACTACAACATTTGTATTTAGTTCACGGGCAACGTTTTGTGCGTAAGTAACGGCTTCAAAAGTTGCTTTTTTTAAATTTCCGTCGCGCCCTTCGGCAATTATAAGTATCGACATGTTTTTTGGGTTTAAGGCTGATTAAATTACTTTGGCTTCATGATGTAACAGGCTGATTAACTGCCCTGCGTTGTCAGCATCTATCATCTTGCAGGATCCCCTTTGGGGTGGGGTATCGAATGCAGCAACTGAAGTCATACTCATGGCTTCAACTGCAGGTATAACCTTAAGTGATTTGGTGCGGGCACCCATAATCCCACGCATCGACGGAATCCGGGCAACAATCGCAATACCTTTCTGTACCACAAGTGCTACCGGTGTTCTGGTTTTAAGCGTTTGCTGGGCGCCATCGGTTTCGCGGTTAACCAGAACTGAGCCGTTTTCAATACTTAATCCTGAAACTCCTGATATGGCATGAATTCCCATCAGTGCTGCCAGCATTCCTCCAACGGCACCTCCGTTATAGTCTGACGATTCAATTCCTGTAACAATAATGTCATAGGGTTCGGTGGAGAAGAAGCCGGCAAGTTGCTTTGCAGTAAATAAAGCATCTTTCGGATCAGCATCAATGCGAACCGCATTATCAGCTCCGATGGCCAATGCTTTGCGAATGGTAGGTTCTGTTTCGGCTTTACCGACGGTTACAGCAGTTACTTCTGTGATGCCGCTTCCGGCCTGCTCTTTGAGTTCAAGGGCGCGTGTCAGAGCCAGTTCATCCCAGGGATTGATAATCCATTGTACTCCGGTATAATCAATATTGGTTTTTGATGCATCAAACCTGATCCGTGTTGTGGTATCGGGTACGTTACTTATACAAACAGCAATCTTCATACAGGTATGTTTTTATTAAATTAATGTAACTAATCTGTTTCTTTTAATGTGCGTTCGTTATAAATCAGATTTCTCCTTTTGCCAGTGCCCTGCTGATGACGATGTGCTGCACTTCGGAGGTTCCTTCATAAATCTGGGTGAGTTTGGCTTCACGCATCAGGCGTTCAACATGATACTCTTTCACATAACCATATCCGCCATGAATCTGCACGGCATCTGTTGTAACTTCCATTGCAATATCAGCAGCATACATTTTAGCCATTGCGCTGGCTGTTCCATAGGGCAGGTGTTGGTCTTTGAGCCAGGCTGCCTTTAATGTGAGATTGCGGGCATTCTCAACTTTAACGGCCATCTGTGCAAGTTTAAATGCAATAGCCTGGTGGTTAATAATTTCAGTTCCAAAAGCTTTCCGCTGTTGTGCGTATTTTGTTGCAAGTTCAAGTGCTCCTGAAGCCAGACCAACGGCCTGGGCAGCAATTCCAATACGTCCGCCATCAAGCGTATGCATGGCGAATTTAAAACCAAAGCCATCTTCGCCGATGCGGTTTTCTTTGGGTACGATCACATCAGTAAACATCACCGAGTGAGTATCACTTGAGCGCATGCCCATTTTGTTTTCATGTGGTCCTACCGAAATTCCGGCTGAATGCCGGTCAACAATTAAAGCATTGATTCCCTTATGTTTCTTTTCGGGATGTGTTTGAGCTATCACGAGATAGGTTCCGGCAGTATTTCCGTTTGTTATCCAGTTTTTTGTGCCATTCAAAATATAATGGTCACCCATATCCACCGCAGTTGTTCTTTGTGATGTGGCATCTGATCCGGCTTCGGGTTCCGACAACAGAAATGCGCCAATTTTTTCGCCCCGGGCAAGTGGGCGCAGGAACTTTTGTTTCTGGGCTTCGTTGCCAAAAGTTTCCAATCCCCAGCAAACCAGTGAGTTGTTTACTGACATGATTACTGAAACCGAAGCATCGGCTTTCGAAATTTCTTCCATGGCAAGCACATAGGATATTGCATCCATGCCTCCGCCATCGTAATCAGGGTTGACCATCATGCCCATAAAGCCTAGTTCGGCCAGGGCTTTTACATGTTTTGCAGGATAGATGGAGTTGTCGTCCCGTTCAATTACATCAGCAAAAAGTTCGCGTTGTGCGTAATCACGGGCTGCCTGCCGTATCATCAATTGTTCTTCGGTGAATTGAAATTCCATGAGCTTGTTATTAAATCGTATTTATGAGTATAAATATGTATCTGTATAACAAGCGATGTATATAAAAGGTTTGAAAACGTTTGCGGTTTTTTTTAACAAGGTTTTATAAAGTTGCAATGAATTGCTTTACAGCCTCAATAACCTGTGGCCGGGCCTGTAAATGAGGTATATGGCCACAATCATCGATAAATAGTGATTCTGATTTTGCCTGAATCCTGCGTTTGGTTTCAATCCATTGCTTTTCTGTTCCAAAATGATCGTTGTTTCCCTGAATAAATAGCAAAGGGGAATTGATTTTTTCGAGATAGCTGTATATATTCCATTGGAACGCATGTGGTTGAAGCCAGTTTTCAATCCAGGCTTTAAAGATTGTTTCAGCCTTTGAACCATGATACTTTTCCAGGTTTTGCCTGAATTTCGGATTTTGCCACCCGTCCCTTGCTGCAATCAACCCATCAACTGATTGCTGTTCAATGAATACGTGCGGAGCTTCTGTAATTAGTCCGATAACTTGCTCAGGCATTGAGGCTGCAGCTACAAAGGCGATACTTCCACCGTCGCTGTGTCCGAAAAGGATGATTGGATTATTGATATTCAAGTTTTTGATGAGTTCCGGAAAAAATATTTCACCCTGAAATTCTATAAATTTTTCACCCAAAGGTGCATTAAGCGGCTGTGAAAGCCCGTATCCTTCACGGTCGTATAATAATCCGGGTAAACCGGTGATCCGGCAAAGCTCTTCGGGGAAGTCTTTCCACATTGCTGTACTTCCAAGCCCTTCGTGCAAAAAAACAAGAATTGGTGAATTTGTTGCCAATTGTTTTTTATGCAGAAATTTATAATAGATGTTCGTCTTAAAAATGTCAATAAATCCCTCGGTCATTGATTAAAATCTGATTTTTTGAAGGTTGTTTCCGGCATCATTATACTCATCTATAATTTGTTGCAGTATCAGGCCGGCCGGGAGTATGTTGTTGATGGCTGATGAAATCTGACCAATTTCGAGTTCTCCTTCAATTATATCGCCTTCTGACATTCCTTTTTTCGCCCTTCCATGTCCAAGTAGCTGTTTAAGTTCTTGCGGCGAGGCACCCCTGCGTTCTGCATCCTCAATATCCTGACGGAATTTGTTGTTCAAAAGTCTGACCGGGACCAGTTGTTTCATTAGTAATCTGGTATCGCCTTCTGATGCTTCAATTATTTTTTGCTTAAAGGCCGGATGCGCTGATGATTCTTCAGAAGCCACAAACCGGCTTCCAATCTGCACGCCTTCAGCCCCGAGTGCAAAGGCAGCCAGCATGCCGCGGCCTGTTGCAATTCCACCGGCAGCAATCAGTGGTAATGAGGTGGCTTTTCTTACTTGCGGAATCAGAACCATCGTAGTTGTTTCTTCCGGTCCATTGTGCCCACCGGCTTCAAATCCTTCTGCCACGATGGCATCAACACCGGCGTCTTCGCATTTAACTGCAAATTTTGCACTTGCAACCACATGAACTACCTTAATGCCATGTGATTGTAATAATGAAGTATACTTTTTAGGACTCCCGGCCGACGTGAAAACAATCGGAATCCCGGTTTCAAGTATGGTTGCAATATGCTCATCGATATCAGGATACAAAAGCGGAAGATTTATCGCAAAAGGCTTGTTGGTTGCAGCTTTGCACTGTTGAATCTGTTTTTTTAATACATCGGGGTACATTGAACCGGCACCAATGATGCCAAGTCCGCCGGCATTGCTGACGGCTGATGCAAGTTCCCATCCACTGCACCAAATCATACCAGCCTGAATTACCGGATATTGAATATTAAAAAGTTGAGTTATGCGGTTCATTATTATTTGTTAAAATCAATTGTTTAAAGGTTTGCATCCACACATTGTTGATATAGCTGCGTCGTTCCTGAATTAGCCGACTACAAAATAAACTGTTGTTGAGGAATTGTGTTCAGAAAATTAAAAAAATAAAAACCATTAAATTTTCAAAATTGAAGACATAAACAATTATCAATTATCAGAAATTGAAGAACTGTAAAGGGTTTTGGAAGAATTATCGGGTTTTGGAAGGGGGTGATTTAATTGGTTTTTCAGCTAAAAATGGGGAGAAATAAAAAAAGGCTGTTCCGCTTTAAATTTACTAACCTATTGTCTATGAGGAAATTAGTTTTGCAAGTGTCTAACCCGACACATAAAGAAATAGCGGAACAGCCTCGTCAAATGTAAGTAAGAAAAAATGAAAATGCAATTTTTTTTATTACATATGATGAAAATTACATTTTTAACATGTGTGAAATGCTTAATTATCAGTTTTTTTGTATACGATCACTACTGCAGTTACATCGTCTCCTCCCATGTTAATACTTAAGCCATAAGGCTTATCCGGACTGATATTGATTTGTGCGGCTCCAGCCCGCCCGGTAAACTGTTCCCAGATAGTTACGGCCTGGTGAACGCCGGTTGCTCCGGTTGGATGCCCCCAGCCAATGAGGCCACCAGTTGTGTTAAAAGGGATTTTTCCATCGCGTGCGGTGTGACCAGCCAGCACAAAATCAGCACCTTCGCCCGGAGCGGCCAGTCCAAGTGCTTCAACGCCAAGGATTCCTGCAATGGTGAAGCAATCGTGAGTTTCGACTGTAGCAATGTCGTTCATGGTTATGCCGGCATTGTCAAGTGCCTTTTTAACAGCACCTTTAATATTTGACAGTACGGTAAGATCGGCTGGTGCTTCGGTAATATTTCGTACGCTTTGAACCCACGACACGATTTCAACGGCATCTTTTAATGCAACTCCGGAACGTTTTAATCCTTCTTCTGAAACAATCGCAATGGCGGATGCACCATCAGATACTTTAGAACAATCGAGTACATTCAGATGGTCAACAAAGAATTTACCGTTGGGTTCCATTGCAAGGCATTGAGATTCAGGATTGGTTACCTTGTTTTCGTATTCCTGAGCAGTGGGGCAGAGGCGTGCATTTTCGATGGCATTGTGGTACCATCTTGAAAATGCTTTACGACTTTTTTCGCGGCCATATTTTTCAAAATAGGCACCGGCCCGGTTACTGAACTGACCCGGGAAAAAGTATGCATGTCCGTTTTTGCGTTCCTGAAACCAACCTGCACCTGCCAGGATATCAGCACAATATATAGCTTTTACTGTATTTTGAACTTCAACACCTAAGGCCAGTACAACTTCTGAAGTATCGGCCAGAATGCTTCTGATTCCGGAAATGAGCGCAAGGCCTCCGGAGCCGCAGGCACCTTCAACACTGATGGCTGGTTTGTTTTCGAGTGCGGCATCAATTATCGGCGCAAAACCTTGAAGGTGGGCTTGCTTGTTAAATCTTGCCGACATAAAATTCCCGATAACGGTTTCGTCAACATTTTCGCCACCACCAATCTGATCAAGTGTTGCACGCCCGGCTTCCTTTATATAATGTTCAAGACCAGGGCGTTCCTTGCGGGGATTAAACTCACTGCGACCCGTTCCCATCGACACGGTATTGTAACCGGCAATTAAAAATATTTTTTTTCTCATCGTATTCATTGTTAAACCATTAATCAAAATAGGAGTTTATGGGCCCATAGGAATGGAAAAATCCGGTCATGAGTACAGTGTTCACATCATCAGTCTTAAAGGCAACATCACCGTTTACCAGCGCTTCTCCAATGGCTTTTGATTTTTTACCGTATGCAACTGCCAAATCAGCACCTTTTGTACCAGCCGTTTTTAAATGAGTAAAGAATTGTTGCAGTACAATATCCTTATCGTTGAGTTTTACCACATTTTTCCACAGGGGTAAATTGTAAGAAACCGAGCCCAGGTAACTTTCAGCAGCAGTGGCCACCTCTGCCAAAGGAATATAGCGGCGCGTTTCAGGATCAAAAATGGCCGAAATTTTTCCTTTTTCGTATTTCAGGATCCCATCTTTCTGTGAACCATCCGAATTTTGGCCACCTTTCACATCCAATGAAAGTAAATGCTCGAGCAGTGCACAATAGATATTTTCTTCAGTATAATACGGGTTCATAACGTTCATAATAAACGAACATACATCAATGCCTACATAATCAATCAGTTGGAAAATCCCCATGGGTCTTACCAGATAATCCTGACTTACCTTATTAATAATGTATACAGCTTGCGTAAAGGGAATGACTTTTTGAAGTGATTCAACCTCGGCTGCAGCATGCAGGATGTCGCGCATAAAATGTCCGTTGCCAATAAAGCCGGCTTTGTCTTTTGATCTTACAACCACCTTGCGGAGGTTTTTAGCATAAGCCAGGGCAAATTCGTCTAAATCAGGCTGGGTTGCAGGGGTTGTAATCAATTCTACAAGTTTTTGAACAGCGGGAGGGTTGTAAAAATGGAATCCAATGATACGACCGTTCAGATTAGCTTCTTTTTCGAGATAACTAATAGGTATAGAGGAAGTATTGGTAAAAAACCAGGGTTTATTTGAATTGTTTTTGTCGATTACCGAAAACAGGTTCACCTTGAGTTTGGGATTTTCGCTGGCAGCCTCAAAAATAATTTTTGCATCATATGCTGACTCAATTCTGGTGCTGGTTCTTACAATTCCGAGTGTATCAGAAACATACTGATCAATGATTTCACTATTTTCGATCAGGTCGGTTCTGTTGGCATAGATTTGCCGGAGTTGTACGGTTTTTTTTTCTGCAATTTTTTGAACCTGCACGCGCAGATATTCTCTCAAACCTGCCAAGCCTTTATCAGACAAGTCGATGGCATTCAGGACAAATGATTTGTCCTTGTTTTCAGGTTTGAGACTCAGGTCAGCCATTTCAACAGCCGTAAGCAACAAGATACCGCTGCCCATTTTTCCTGCAGCACCCAGTATTGCTACGTTTTGCAAGTGATCAGAATAGTTCATTTTTATATAGTGTTAAATTGGTTTTTTACCATTCAGGTTTTCTCTTTTCGAGGAATGCTTTCATTCCTTCTTCTGACTCAGAGGATTTGCCAAAAAGCTTTCCAAAACCGTCACGTTCAAGCAGGAGCCCATCAGATAATGACATGGAAAATCCTTTATGGGTGATTTCTTTTATTTTTTTTACTGCCTGACTGCCTTTTGTGGCAAGATTGCCTGCCATTGTTAATGCGGTGGTTATCAGGTCGGATGGTTCGGTGATTCGCTGGATAATTCCAAGACGCAGGGCTTCGGGTGCATCAATTATTTCTGCAGTAAGAAGCAGATACAACGCATTTGATAATCCAATAAGCCTGGGCAAGCGCTGAGTTGCACCATAACCCGGGATTAATCCGAGATTGACTTCGGGTTGACCGAATTTTGCTTTACCTGATGCAATCCTGATATCGCATGAAAGCGCAAGCTCCATTCCTCCACCCAGCGCGAAACCATTTATAGCGGCAATCACCGGAATCGCGAGATGTTCAATCCTGTTAAAAACCTCCTGTCCAATAGCCGAAAACCGGGTGCCGGCTTCCTGTTCCATATGCACCATTTCGGCAATATCAGCACCGGCTGCAAAAGCCTTACCTTCACCGGTTATAATCAGTACTTTTAAAGTTGAATCCAGTTCAATTTCATTCAACATCTCGTTCATTTCCTGAAAAAAAGCTGTATTTAAGGCATTTAAGGCTTCTGGCCTTTGTATTGTAAGCAGGCCTGTATTATTTTGTTTTACAAGTTTTAAAATAGTATAACTCATTTATTGTTATTTGATTAAGAAATTGACAATTTTGGTTGTGCTTTGTAATATTGTATAACCAGCCAACCGGTTAAAAGTTTCAGATTAAATGAAGTATTATTGATTTTTGGTTCATCGGAGAATCAGAATCAATGAGGCCAACGCAAATGTACTTATTTTTTTATGTGGTTTTATGATTTTGTTAGTTAAATGGTTGTACTTTTATAGTTGTTTTTATTCGATACTATTTTATTTCAATTAGATGATTTATAGTATTTTATGAATATATTGTTTCGTACAACAGGTATATTTTTAATTTTTGTATGTGCTGTTACCGCATTAACAGCACAGGATGCCGTGAATAATTCACGGTATATTGCTATTCATTATTGTTTACCCGGAGATGAGAATCGGGTGGAAGCTCTTGAAAATCTGGAAAATGTTTTTGTTTTAAAAAGTTCTGATGGATTGGGATATCTCGATCGTCCTCCTGCTGTAACCGGTTTTAATGGAAATGAGTTTTTTCTGGTTCCGGCTGATGTATCCTATTACCATCGCGTCAGGCGAAATAGTTCAAACGGGCAGTTGTATAAATATTGTGTGGTTGGTTCAATCAGTGTCGAAAAGCGGAAATTTGGTTCAAATCAGGAAATTATAAACGGAGATAGCCTTTCCGGTCAAAACAGGCAACATCAGATTATGGTTTTTCCAAATCCGGCACAGGATTATTTTATGATGCAGGGCGGGTACAATTCAATGGTTTACATATTCAATCATGCCGGAAATCAGGTACATTTTATCCGGTTGGGTGATGAAGACAATACGGTTGATGTTTCAGGGCTCTCCAGTGGTATTTACACAATTAAAATTGAAAAAGATGGCGTTGTTCATCATGTTCAACTGGTAATTCAGCGATAAGGGCCATTCTTTAAATCTGCTTTTTTATGTTAAAAAGTGATTTGCCCTATTGTGGTTTCATTTGTAAAAATTAATTTTCCGGAGTTTATATAGTAACTTCTTGGGTTGGTTTCATTTAACTTCGAAAACATGTTAACTTCAGGCCATACGATTTCCTGCTTTCCCGTTTTTAGTGAATACTTTGTTACCACCGGGACGCCCTTACCTGCGAAGGGCTTTTGTTTTTGCGATTTTTTTATTTCGTAATTTTTTACATTGTTATTGTAAGTAAATATCAGATTATCAGCAAAAAATGTAGCAGCTAATCCTAATTGTTCATCACTCAGTACCGATTCCTGTAACAATGGGATGTCAATAATTTTTGAAAGATTTCCGGAACCGTCGATTTTGAAAAAGAAAGTGTTTTCCCATGTATAAGTATTTCTGAAAAAAATCCTTCCTTCATTGTCGGTTATATTGTTCGTTTTCTTCTGTTTAAGTTGAAATCCTGTGAAAAAAGTTGTGTCATTAATAAAGATTGCGCCTGCGGGATACAAATCTTTAAAAGACAAGTTATTATCCTTTTTCAGGAGCGTGTCAGCTAATGTGATGATTCCCTGACTGATAATCTCCCGGCTGTCTTTTGACAAGTAGATGTGCCTGATGCCGAATGCTCTGTTTTTGTTACTGCTTTTTGATGAAAGCCCGTAAATCAATGTGTGACCTGTTGAATTTGTCTGAACTGAAATATTCTCGGTTTTATAGCCAAGTTCATCCAGCGGGAATGAAATGGTAGCATTTGTAGCAGGATTGAATACAAATACCCGAAAGGTAAAGCTTTTAAATTCAGGCTCGAGCCGGAGTAAAAATATAATTTCGCCAAGACCATTCATGCTTACATCCATGATTTCGCAATCCATCGAATTGTATGGGAATGTTTCGGTATTGCTGAATAGTTCTGACAAATTGCAGTCGAACAGTTTAATTTCTACCGATCTGGATAAAGTCCAGGAGGCTTCGTGGTTGCGAATAAACAGATAAAAAACCTTACCGTTTAGTGTATAGCTTTTAAAGTTGAAAACAGCATCTTTCAGATTGTCTTTTTCGGGCATTTCAATTTCTGAAAGACAAATTTGTCGGGTTACGGAACCTTTGTTCTTGTCGGAAATAAAGAGGTATGCCGCTGTTGTTTTACGGGTTATGAGCACTTGGGTGGCAAATACAATGAGATTATTTTGGGTGCAATACAGTTGTCTGGGAGTGATATGTGTCAGTTTTTGAGTTTTTTCAGCCACTATATCAATTGATTGCATTGTTTCAAATTTATGGTCAAGCACCAGAACAGATGCGTTCGCATTTTTTGTACCCATTTCCCAAAAGCCTTCTTTATCAGTTGTTATAATATAATAATTCAGGCTGTCTTCAGTAATTTTATTTGTTAAAATATTGTTGTTTAAATTATTGCTTGCATCTTTAATGGCAAATTTCTGGCTGTATACATCAGACCACATACCATGCAACAGGCAAAAGATGATGGTTCCTGATAAAAGGTTTGTGTAATTTCCGGTAAGGATTTTCCTGATCATGCCTCAAAAATAATCATTATTTTGATGCTTTCTCCCGGAGTTTGGTTTCAAGTCTTTTTTTAAAGTGCTCTGAATCTCCCCATTCATCCCAGCCTATTTCTGATCCCGCAATATGTATTCTTGCCTCAAGGCATTTCTGACATTCATCAGCTTCTTCGTCAATGCAGGGTTTGTCCTGATAAAGCAGATAGTTTTCGCGGTATCTGAGTGGCGTCAGGTTGGGCATAATTACATTGGCTCCAACTTTCATTGCCTTTTCACGGCCTTGCGGATCAAGAGTCTGCATGGCTGTTGTAGCGGCTATATTTATGTCCTTCATTATGATACGCAACAGTGCTACCATCTTCAGCGACAGATAAAAGCGGTCCTTTTTGGGCATTAACTGCTCTTTGAAAGCGTATAATGGAGTTTGATTATGTTCAATATATGGTCCCATGCCTGCCATATCGATGTCGAGTGCTTTGAAGAAAAGCAGATCATCAGCAAGATGGCTGGTAGTCTGAAATGGGAGCCCGATCATTACGCCTGTACCCACCTGGAAACCGGTTTTTCGAAGTAATTGCAAGGCATTTATCCTTGCATCATAGCTGTGTAGCGTGTTCCCGGGATGGATTTTCTGGTAAAGTTCGCGGTTTGATGATTCAATACGCAGCAGATATCTGTGCGCCCCGGCATCAAACCAGCGATTGTATGTATCTTCGGTTTGTTCGCCCAGCGATAAGGTAATGCCGAGTTTACCATCTGATAACTTTTTAATCTTTGTAAGCAATGATGTGATTTTGTTCACAAAAGCCTTGTTGGTTCTTTCTCCGGCTTGAATTACGATGGAGGCAAATCTGTTTTCGTAGGCAAAAGTTGCTGCTTCAATCACCTCATCATCAGTCATCTGATAGCGTACGATTTCCTTGTTGCCCCCTCTTACACCACAGTAATAGCAGTTTTTGGCGCAGCGGTTTGAATATTCCATCAGCCCTCTGAAAAAGACCTTGTTGCCAACATTTTCATTTTTGATGGTGGCTGCTTTTTCAAAAAGTATTTTACGGTCTGTTTCATCGGTTTCGAGCAGCCGCACCAGATCTTCATGTGAAAAGGACTGCTGGTCAAGGATTTGGTGGATAGTTGTTTCCATCGCAATCAATTATATTCATGCAAATGTATTGAAATACTCTGACAATCGGAGTTAAAATCATGCCATGTGGAACAGCATTCTGGTATTAAGGATAAAAATTTAAAACAAGCACAGAATAGCGGAATATGTAGTAAATTTACAGTTTGCCACCGAATCCCAAAAAGGATAAGTGGAAAATTTAATGATTAACCTATTCATTGCATAATGAAAATATTGCCTGTTGAAAAAGTCAGAGAGGCTGATGCTTATACAATTGCCAATGAACCTATCGCAAGTATTGATCTGATGGAACGTGCAGCCGGGCTTTGTACGGGTTGGATTTTAAAGCATCTGAGTGATATTGATGTTGTTTTTGTTTTTTGTGGTACCGGCAACAATGGAGGTGATGGACTGGTAATTGCCAGACAACTGGCGGGGTTTGGTGTGTTGTGTAAAGTCTTTGTAGTTAAGGCATTCTCATCAGAATCTGTTGATTTTGCTGAAAACTATCAAAGGTTGGCGCAAGAAGCTCAGGTTGAAATTATTGAAATAGATACTATACTGAATTTCCCGTTGATTCCTGAAAAATGTCTGATGGTGGATGCCATTTTTGGTTCAGGGCTTTCAAAGCCGGTCAGTGGTCTGGCCGCTGAGGTAATTCAAATGATGAATAAGTCAGGTGCTTTATTGATTGCTATTGATATGCCTTCGGGCCTGTTTGCAGATCAATCAGTTCAGGGCATGAAAAGTGAAATTGTAAAGGCTGATTATACCCTGACATTTGGTCCGCCCAAACTTTGTTTTTTATTGCCTGAAAATGAACAGTATACCGGTAGATGGGTTTTGTTGGATATAGGGTTACATCCTGATTATATTCAGAATGTTCAGGTTCTGAATTATTATACGGAAGCCTCTGATATTATTCCAATGATCAGGAAACGGGGCCATTTTTCACATAAGGGCACTTTTGGTCATGCCCTCATTATAGCCGGAAGTTACGGGAAAGCTGGTGCAGCCATATTGTCAGCAAAAGCTTGTTTGCGAACTGGTGCCGGGCTTGTAACGGTGCATGTCCCTGATCGGTGTGTTGATGTTGTTCAGACCGCTTCGCCTGAAACAATGGTCAGTATGGATGAAAATCAGTTTTATATCGGGAAATTGCCTGAAACAGGGACTTATCAGGCCATTGGTATAGGACCGGGGATTGGTAAAAATGAAATTACGGCCCGCGTTGTTAAACTTTTGATTCAGAATTCGCTAATACCCTTGGTGCTTGATGCGGATGCATTGAATATTCTGGGTGAAAATAAAACCTGGCTTGCCTTTTTACCTAAAGGGAGTATCCTAACTCCGCATCCAAAAGAGTTTGAACGGATTGCAGGGAAGACCAGTAACCATTTTGAGCGGTTGCAGCTTCAGCGTGAATTTTCGATTAAGTTTGGGGTATATGTAGTTTTAAAAGGTGCGTTTACTTCGGTTACCACTCCCGATGGTCGTGCTTTTTTTAATTCAACCGGGAATCCGGGCATGGCCACCGCCGGAAGTGGTGATGTGCTGACCGGAATAATCACGGGCTTGCTGGCGCAACAGTATACCCCACTCGAATCAGCCATTCTTGGTGTTTACCTGCATGGACTGGCAGGAGATATTGCCGGCGCTGAAAATGGTTTTGAAGCGCTTATTGCAGGTGATATTATAAATTCAATCGGAAAGGCCTATTTACAACTGACTGATTTTTGAAAGCACTTGTGCATCAATGCCTGTAAAGTCACAGATATAATAATCCGCAGGAGGTAGTTCAATTTGAGTATGTGTTGTTAACACGCCAATTACCTTCATTCCGGCAGCTTTTGCAGCCAGAATTCCTGATACGGAATCTTCAAATACAATACATTGTGCCGGATTCATCTGAAGTGACTGAGCACATTTTATAAAAATTTCAGGATCTGGCTTACCGTTTATAACCATCGAAGCATCAGTTATTGCGTTGAAAAAAGGTCTGATATTTAATTTATCAATGATCATATCAACATTTGGTGTGGGGGCCGATGTGGCAAGGCCTACCGGAATATTCTCTTTTTTTAGTTCAACCAACAGGTTGGTGAGGCCTGAAACTTCTTGTATATAAGGGCGATACAAATCTCTGTAAAGCGTCTCCTTCTCCATTTCCAGTTTTATAATTTCATCCGAATCTAATTGGCGGTTGTACATGCGTGAAAAAATGTCCTCGTTTTTACCACCGAATTCGGCCAGTAATTCTTTTTTAGTCCGGATAATACCATGGTTTTTACAAAATGTTTCCCAGGCTGTCAGGTGGTACCCGAAATTGTTAATCACCACCCCATCCATATCAAATATGATTGAATATCTGTTATTTGCAGAATTTGCCATTTGATTATCTGTATTTTATAACTTTCGGTTGCTTTGGTTTAAAGTCAATGAAGTCAAGCAGGTTAATTCCTTTGATTTCAAACTGCAGTCCTGCACGGTCGCCGGGAATACCGGGGTAATAGCCCAGCCGGAACTGTAAAGTTTTTATTATTAGGTTCTCGTTTCTAAGCAATACCCCCACACCAAACCCTGAATAAAACTTGTTGTTTAGGGCAAACTTATCGGCTGCACCAATCAGTGCAATATTTACAAAGTTGATAAAAGCAAGTTTGAAACCATAGTAATAGATTGGGGTATTGACTATTGCAGTATAATTTAGAGTCAATTTTTTGGTGCCTGCAAAATAAATGGTATCAGCAGTGCTTAATCCAATAATGCTTAATTCTTCTACTGCATTTAGCGATTCGCCGGCAAGTCTGTTGATGCCGAGTCTGTAATTGCCTGTCAGGAAATAGCGGATTTTATAAATTCCCTGCTGATAGATGTCTGAAAAATAATCTGCTCTCAGGCCAATCTGAGCCTGTTCAAAATTGTCGCTATGGCTGAAGCCGGATGCCAGAAAATTTCCGGAAAGATATCCGAACTTATCAAAGTAGCGGGCATAGCCAAATCTCAGGCTATAGTATATGCGGTTATAGTATTCAAATGATTCGGGACCCACGGTGAGCTCAGCAAATGATCCAAAGGGTATGTCCTCTGTTGTACCAAATTTATAAATGTAATTACTGGTATAATAACCGTTGTTGAATAGCGTAAAACTGATAAGCTTAATTGAACTGTTGTAATAGATTTTGTTCGTATTTTCGTTGGTATAGGGCCTTTGGGTGAATTGCTTATTGTTTAAACTTCCCGAAACAACAAGTTGGCGGAAAGCAGCTCCCGGCAACAGTTTAAAGGCTTTTCCTATCCACAGGTTCTGCATATTGTATTTTACAATATCACTGGTGTACTGCGGATAATAGATTCCCTTTGTCTCTTCTGTATTTAAAAAAGACAAGCCCCCTGCATATTTTGATCCTATCGAGTAAAAATCACGCTTAATGTTCAGGCCAACAGTCTGGATGTAGTTTGTATGTGTATAGTCAACGGAAGCGTTAAAAAAAGTTCCGTTAATATTATCTATGGTGTAATTCAGGTTGTTGACGAGCAAAAAGGGAGACTGTTCGAGATTTGTTCTGAATGTGGCATTGATTTTATTTCCTCTTCCAAGGAAATTATTATTAAAGACCGAAAAATCCCAAACCGAAGCATTAATAACTCCTAGTTCGAGCCCGTATGAAAATACATCCTGCGAAATAATAACCACATCAACCAGATTTGAATTGTTTTCAACAGGAACAACCACAAGTTTCAATTCCGAAAAATAGGCCAGATTTCTTAATATCTGCGCATTTTCAGCAAGAAGATAGGGATCAATTTTTTGCCCTTCTGCGAAGAAAAGGTTCTTTAGAATGACTTCCTTACGGGTATTTACATGCAGGTTGTTTCCCCATTTACCAAGTCCTGATTCAGTCGGGGCTTCAGGATTTGATATTGTGGGACCAAAAACTTTAAGCTGGTGAATGTATATTTTTCTGATGGTTTTGCCTTTAAACTTCTGGTATTCAAGGTCAGCTTTGGTTGTTGATAGCGCAGTCTGAAGGCCGTTTTTTAAAGAATCGTTTTGCGGGAACAGAATACCGTAAATGGTTCGGGTAAATACATTTGCAGAAGCACTGATTTTTAGAGAGTCATAAAAGTTGGAAGTGGTGTTGTAGGGATCAACATCAATTACATAAGCTGCAGCTGATGGAAAGGTTATAAATGTATCGTTTACAATGATAACAGGCTGATCTTTGTTCAGAATTTTTGTGCCATGGCATAACCACAGCGTATCTCTGATAACCTGATTGCATGGTTTCTGCTGGGCTTTCAATGCGATGGGGTGCGCAATGAAAACCAGTATAAGTATGATTATATACTGCAGTTTCAGCTGCATCATTTCTGAGATTCAGGCTTACTGCAAAAACGGATGATGCTTGCAATTAGTCTGTGGAAGCAGTTCTTTGTTAATGTTTTGCTTCCGTTTGTTTCTATAGCTGCTGATGAATTGTTTTGGTTAAAATTTTGCGAAAATGAAGCCCTGCAATGGCAGGAACCGCAATAATGTATCATGCAGAGCTCCATAGTTTTAAAAATTAATGTTATAATTTCATCGATTCAATAATGCGTTGTACCTTTTCGTCGAGTTTTTTGTCGGTTTCATCATAGGCTTCAATGCCCGGCATTATTCCTTTTACGCCAAAGTAAAACTTAATTTTTGGCTCTGTTCCCGAGGGTCTTACGGTAATCTTTGAGCCATCGTTTAAGAAAAACTGCAAAACGTCTGATTTTGGGAGCAGTATTGGTTTTGTTTGACCTGATTTGAACTGTGTTTCTCTCTGAAGCTGGTAATCCCTGATAAATGCTACCGGTACTCCTGCAATTTCAGCCGGGGGGGTGTTACGGTAATCCTGCATCATTTGCTTGATTTCTTCAGCACCTGATTTGCCTTTTTTTGTAACTGAAATCAGACTTTCTTTGTAGAAGCCGTATTCCTGATAAATTTCCTTTAGCAGGCTGAACATTGTTTTGCCCTGATCTGCGGCCCAGGCAGCCGTTTCAGCAATCATACAGCATGAACTGATAGCGTCTTTGTCACGAACAAAATCGCCTACAAGGTATCCATAGCTTTCTTCGCCTCCGGCAATGAATGTTTTTTTGCCTTCCAGCGTTTTGATTATGTCAGCAATATATTTAAAGCCTGTCAGTACATCATACGATTCAACATGAAGGCTGTCGGCAATATCCTTTAATAATTCTGATGTTACAATTGTTTTAACAATAAACTCGTTTCCTGTGAGTTTGCCTCTTGTTTTCCAGGTATGCAGGATGTAATAAATCAGCAATGATGCGGTTTGATTGCCATTGAGCAAAATAAATTCTCCCTTATCATTCCGTACGGCTACTCCAACGCGGTCAGCATCAGGATCGGTGGCCATTACAAGGTCAGCACCCGTTTCGCGGGCTTTGGCAATTGCAAGGCTTAGTGCAGCGGGTTCTTCAGGATTTGGTGAATGAACGGTTGGGAAATCTCCTGAAACCACCATCTGTTCAGGTACAGTAATAATGTTGTTAAACCCGAACGATTTCAGGGCCATTGGTGCAAGCATCACACCGGTTCCGTGAATGGGGGTATACACAATTTTCATCTGGTTTTGCCTGCTGATGACTTCAGGTGACAGGCTGAGTTCTTTCACTTTACCCAGATATGCCTGATCAATCTCTTTGCCTATCGTTTCAATCAGATCAGGGTTTCCATTGAAGTTCACATCGGCTATTTCTTTAATTTTCAGTACCTCATCAATCACGTTTTTGTCGTGAGGGCTGATCAGTTGGCCGCCATCATCCCAGTACGCCTTGTAACCGTTGTATTCTTTTGGATTGTGAGAGGCTGTAATAACAATTCCACTCTGGCAGCCCAAATACCTTACTGTAAATGATAGTTCAGGTGTTGGACGAAGGTCCTCGAACATATAAACCTTAATGCCATTCGAAGAGAGTACGTTAGCAGTGGTCTGTGCAAAGAGTTTGTTGTTATTGCGGCAGTCGGTGGCGATGGCTACCTTGATCAGATCTTTCTCAGGAAAGCTTTTTTTCAGATAGTTGGCCAAGCCCTGTGTGGCCATGCCAACTGTGTATTTGTTCATACGGTTGGTTCCTGCTCCCATAATTCCTCTTAAACCGCCTGTTCCGAATTCAAGGTCTCTGTAAAAACATTCCACAACTTCGGCAGGATCGTTTTCAATCATTTCAGCAACAGCAGTGCGGGTTTCAGTATCAAAGGGTTCTTTGGTCCATTCAATGGCTCTTTCAAGTATTTGGGGATCAATGTTTTTAATTTCCATAAGATTATAATTACGGGTTTTTTAATGAAGTTTTTACTACCAGTTCTTCAGGTTGCTGAACAGCAAAGTTAATAATGAGTCCATTGTCTTTGTTTGCAAGACGAATGAGAGAATTCATGAGGGTCTGATCTGTAGAGGCTGAATTCACAATCTCAACCGGGATTTCGTTTTCTGCCAGTATTTCAATTTTAACCAGCGTTTCAGGTTTAAATCCTTTGTAATTTAATGGTATAACAACATCTTCGCGATAATTTACTGATTTTGATTTCAGTTCATGTAAAAAACATTCTTTGTACAAAAGCAATGAAAGCCCTCTTCCGAGTGTTGTGTAAACTTCTGTAGCGGCATCGGTTAGGATGCTGATAAGCCGTTGTCGTTCAATTCTGTTCATTTAATCGCGCAATGCATTGTTCAAGACTGTTCTTCCAGTGGGGAATCTGAATGCTAAAAGTGTGTTTGATGAGGGATTTGTTCATCACACTGTAGTGGGGTCTTGGTGCAGGCAATGGATAATCTTTGGTTTCAATGGGAGTTACAATGCATTGAATTTCAGATAGTCTGAGTATTTCAACCGCGAAATCATACCAACTTGTAACGCCTTCATTGGCATAATGATAGATGCCTGTTTTCTTTTCAACCAGCGGGTCGTTTACAATTGCCATAATGGCATGGGCAAGATCTGCTGCCCATGTTGGACTTCCTATCTGGTCAAACACAACACTGAGTTTTCCTCTTTCGGCACCATACTTCCGCATGGTTTTGATGAAGTTGGCTCCAAATTCTGAATACAGCCACGAAGTCCGTATGATGATTCCATGGGTGGTGTTGTTAAGAACTGCCTGCTCGCCGGCAAGTTTTGATTTTCCGTAATACGATTCAGGCCATGTTTCGTCAATTTCAACATAAGGCTTGTAGCCTTTTCCATTAAAAACATAATCTGTTGAAATGTGAATCAGTGTGCAACCGTGTTTTTGAGCCGATGCAGCAAGCCATCCGGGTGCTTCAGCATTTATTCTGAAAGCAGTTGTCTGATCGGTCTCGGCTTTATCAACAGCAGTGTAAGCCGCACAATTAACAATGAAGTTAATTTTATGGCTTGCAATAAATTGATCAATCGAAACCGGGTTTGTAATATCAAGTTCATTGATATCAGTGAAAATAAAATTGCGCGCAGGATGCAAATGCTCAACCCTGCGCAGTTCATTTCCAAGTTGTCCGTTGGCTCCTGTAACCAGAATATTCATGTTATCGGATTATGGTTCTGAAAAAGTCAATTGTTTTTAACAAGCCTTCTTCCAAATCAATTTTGGGTTCCCAGCCAAGTTTGGTGCGTGCAAGACCGATATCTGGCTGGCGCTGCATGGGGTCGTCAGCCGGTAGCGGCATGAAAATAATTTTGGAGGAAGCACCCGTAAGCTGAATTACTTTCTCGGCAAGTTCCCTGATGGTAAATTCGCCCGGATTGCCAATGTTAACTGGTCCGATGAAGTCATCGCCGGTAGCCATCAGCCTGATGGCTCCTTCAACCAAATCGTCAACATATTGGAAGGAACGGGTTTGTGAACCATCGCCATAAATAGAAATGTCTTCATTCTTAAGCGCCTGAACTATAAAGTTTGAAACCACGCGGCCATCATTGGGGTGCATATTGGGCCCATAGGTATTGAATATCCGCATGATTTTAACCCTGACATTATTTTGACGGTGATAGTTTACGAACAAGGCTTCAGCGCAACGTTTACCTTCGTCATAGCAAGCCCGGGTTCCGATAGGGTTTACGTGACCCCAATAGTCTTCACGTTGCGGATGTACTTTGGGATCGCCGTAAACCTCACTGGTTGAAGCTTGTAAAATTTTAGCATTAATACGTTTGGCCAGGCCAAGCATATTTATGGCCCCCATCACTGAGGTCTTGATGGTTTTGATGGGGTTGTACTGATAATGAATGGGCGATGCAGGACATGCCAGATTGTAGATTTCATCAACTTCAATAAAGAACGGCATGGTTACATCATGCCTTATTAGCTCAAAATATGGGTTGTTGAGAAGATGAACTACATTATGTTTCTGGCCTGTGAAGTAATTGTCGAGGCAGATTACTTCGTTTCCATCACGCAGCAGTCTTGTACATAAATGAGAGCCGATAAAGCCTGCTCCGCCGGTTACCAGAATTTTCTTTTTCATACCTTGTACCGCCTGAGTTAGTTTTGGTAATTATTTAGTTTTTACGCCTATACAGAAGTAATCGAAGCCGCGTTCTTCCATTTCGGGGATGTCGTATATATTTCTTCCGTCAAAAATGGCAGGGGTACGCAAAAGTTTTTTTACCACATTGAAGTTCGGGAATTTAAATTCGGCCCATTCTGTAATGACCAGCATAGCATCGGCATCAATCAATGCATCATATTGGTCCTTAGCATATTCAATTTTATTGCCAAAATGTCTGATTTCAGCTTCGTGCATAGCCACAGGGTCATATGCTTTTACATGCGCGCCGGCCTCAAGAAGGTTGTCAATAATTACAATCGACGGAGCTTCACGCATATCATCAGTCTGAG
The DNA here is from genome assembly GCA_964550695.1 of uncultured Bacteroidales bacterium. Taxonomy (GTDB): domain Bacteria; phylum Bacteroidota; class Bacteroidia; order Bacteroidales; family TTA-H9; genus CAZKCK01. The sequence continues at coordinate 27,865 of CAZKCK010000020.1, forward strand.
GTTTGAAGCTCAGGCCCCAGATACCAATCTGTTTGCCCGCTAAATCGCCATTGAAATAGTTTTTAACCTTGTTAAACAGCACCGATTTCTGATCATCATTCACATCTTCCACTGCATTTAATACCCTGAGATCGTAGCCATGTTCATGAGCTGTTTTAATCAGAGCTTTTACATCTTTTGGGAAACAGCTTCCACCATAGCCAATGCCAGGATAAATAAACTTCTTGCCAATGCGTGAATCACTGCCGATTCCTTTTCTGACCATGTTAACATCAGCTCCCATGATTTCGCACAGGTTGGCTATGTCGTTCATAAAGCTGATCTTGGTTGCAAGCATAGCATTTGCAGCATATTTGGTCATTTCTGCTGATGGAATGTCCATGAATATAACCGGATGGCCGTTCATGGTAAATGGTTTGTATAAACGCTGAAATACATCCTGAGCCCGCTCAGAATCAGTACCAACAACAATCCTGTCAGGTTTCAGAAAGTCGTTTACGGCATCACCTTCTTTTAAAAATTCAGGATTGGATGCAACATCAAACGGGATGTTTACACCACGTTTGTCGAGTTCAGCTTTTATGGCTTTCCTGACTTTTTCAGCAGTTCCTACCGGAACTGTGCTTTTGGTTACAATGAGCATATAATCCTGCATTGACTGACCGACCTGTTGTGCTACCGCCAGTACATATTTGAGGTCAGCACTGCCATCTTCGTCCGGGGGCGTACCTACTGCACTGAAAATCATATCAGTGCCTTCTTTAATTACAGAAGTTAGGTCGGTCGAAAAATGCAGTCTGCCTTTGTCAACATTTCTGAGTACCATCGGCTCCAGGCCCGGTTCGTAAATTGGAATAATTCCTTTTTTAAGATTTTCTATTTTGTTGATATCAATGTCAACGCATGTAACATCAATACCAACTTCGGCAAAACAAGTACCGGTAACTAATCCAACGTATCCGGTTCCAACTACAGTAATTTTCATGAGTTATCAGTTTTGGGTATTTTCTTGGTGTATTGGTACAAATATAGGGATATCTTACCAAAAGACAATACTTGCTGAAAAAATATGTATAAAACCATGTTCATAAAGCGTCATAATTAATATTACGCATAATTTTAATTTTGTAAATAAATAATATTCAATTAATTAAAATTATTGTGCTATTTTCTTTCCAATCGCATGTTTTATTGGCTGGATTGGCTGATACCTATAAAAAATGTTAAAAAAATATTTTTCCTGGTGCAGAATGCCGCTTTTTTTGTAATATTGCTCTCTTTTTTAAGTAATTGATATATAGCAGTTTGATGCTGATACAGTTATTTTGGCATGAATAAAGTTTTAAAAATGAATGAAGTTACCAGAACTTTTGACCTTTTAAAAAGGTACAATGATTTATTTGCCAGGTATGATGCCCTTGCATCCAAAAAAGAAGGTGAATGGATAAAGTATTCGACACGCGATTATATTGAATTCGCTGATTTTTTCAGTCTAGGTTTGTTGGCTATGGGTTTTAATCCCGGTGATAAAATTGCTACAATTGCGAATAACCGCCCGGAATGGAATTTTGCAGATATGGGAATGGCCCAGGCCGGTATTATTCATGTGCCTGTGTATCCTACCCTTAATCAGGATGACTACAGGTATATTCTTGAACATGCTGATGTTAAACTGGTTATTGTTTCAGATAAAGCACTTTACGCCAAAGTTCAGCCCTGTGTTGAAGAAATAGCCTCTATCAGTGATATTTATAGTTTTAACAACCTCGATGGTGTCAAAAACTGGATTGAAATCGTTGAACTTGGACGTAAAAGCAGTCAGGCGGCTATCTCACGGTTTCACCAAATTCGGGATCATATCAATCAGGATGATGTTGTGACCATGATTTATACTTCAGGAACCACAGGTACCCCTAAAGGCGTCATGCTATCGCACAGAAATCTGGTGTCGAATTTTATTGCAACGGCCAAACTTCAGCCCTTGGACGAAAAACACAAAGTGTTAAGCTTCCTTCCGTTATGCCATATATATGAACGGATGATGAACTATCATTTTCAATACAAGGGCATCGGTATTTATTATGCTGAAAATATGGGAACAATAGCCCAGAACCTTGTGGAAATTAAGGCTGACGGATTTACCACAGTTCCCAGATTGCTTGAGAAGGTTTATGATAAAATTGTTGCCAAAGGCAAGGACCTGAAAGGTATTAAAAAACATATTTTTTTCTGGGCCTTGCAATTGGGGCACAGGTTTGAGTTTAACAATGCAAATGGCTGGTTTTATACGCAAAAATTGAAAATTGCCGATAAACTGGTGTTTTCTAAGTGGCGTGATGCATTGGGTGGTGAGGTTAAAGTGATTGTTTCAGGTGGTTCTGCTTTGCAATCCAGGCTTGCCAGGGTATTTTGGGCGGCCGGTCTGCGGATTATGGAAGGCTATGGCCTAACCGAAACATCACCGGTTATTGCTGTAAGTCATGCGTCATGGCCTAACCTTAAATTCGGCACTGTAGGGCCTGTACTCGAAGGAGTTGAAGTGAAACTGGCCGAAGATGGTGAAATTCTGGTTAAAGGTCCGAATCTTATGAAGGGCTATTACAAAGATGAGGAATATACCGCACAACACATTGATGATGAAGGGTATTTTCATACAGGTGATGTTGGGGTGATAGAGGATGGAAAGTTTCTTAGAATTACGGACCGCAAGAAAGAGATTTTTAAACTTTCGGCCGGTAAATACATTGCTCCACAGGCAATTGAAAACATGTTCAAGGAATCTATTTTCATTGAACAACTTATGGTTATAGGTGAGAATGAAAAATTTGCAAGTGCATTTGTTTCGCCAAATTTTAACCATATTCATTATTGGGCCATGAAACATAAACTTCATTTCAGGGATAATGAAGAGCTTATAAAAATGAAGGAAGTTGTTTCACGTATTGAGCGCGAGGTTGAAAAAGTAAATGCCAGTTTGAATCCTCATGAACAAATAAAACGATTCAGACTTGTTTCAGAAGAATGGTCGCCACAAACAGGTGAATTAAGCCCCACCCTGAAGTTGCGCCGAAGCATTATTTATGATAAATATAATGGACTTTATGAGGAAATTTATGGCCATGAAAGGCCTACAAATAGCAACGATACCAAAAATGTTAATTCCTCAAAGCCGCTCATTAATTTGAATATTAATATTAAAGATGCCTTGAGGAAGAATCTTGGAAATATTTTCAAAGAAGATGATTTGAAGAAAGATGCAGAGAACTGATAGCATGCCGGGGTTAAACCGGAATTTGTTTATTCCTGAAATTGTGATTGAATAATGGAAACTGCCAATAAAAAGAACAGGGCAACAGAATTTAATGCATACTGGGAACAGATGTATAAAAATTCACGGATGCATGAAGATATTGAAATTACGCCTGATAATGTGTTTCAGGAAGCCCACAGAGACAATCGGGATCTTTTTTTTGAAACAATAAAAAAATGTCATTTACCCGGTAGTTGTATTCTGGGGGTTGATCATATTGTACAACTGGGTGAACTGGCCAAACAGGGCAAATCGTGCCTTGTTTTTTCAGAGCACGTCTCAAACCTTGATGTGCCTAATCTTTACACAAGATTTTATGATACAGGGGATAACAATCTGAAAGATTTGTTTGAGAGATTTGTGTTTATTTCAGGTACCAAACTGAACGAAACACCCTGGATCAAGTTGTTTACCGAAATGTTTTCACGCGTTGTGGTGTATGCCTTCCGGTCGCTCGTTGATCTGAAAAATAAAGAAACCGACAACAATGAACTTGAATTGGCCGGCAAAATAAACCTGCGGGCAACCCGAAAGATCGGGGAACTGAAAACCCAGGGTTATATCCTTTATCTTTTTGCATCAGGAACACGCTACCGGCCCTGGGCACCTGAAACAAAACGCGGTATTCCAATTATTTACAGCTACCTGAAGATGTTTGATTATTTCTGCTGTGTATCAGCCAACGGGAATACCATGCCACCCGTTGAAACCGAAGATATGATTTTGGAGCCAATTTATGATGATCAGGTAGTGTTTAACTACGGACCCGTAACTGATGCGCGTGAATTTCTGCAATCAATTGAAGATGCTTGTGAGCATGACATTGATAGTGAGTGTAATGCCGATAAAAACTGTCTGAAGCAATTTGTGGCTGATAAAGTAATGGAAGAAATTGAAGTATTGCACAACCAGGCTGAATTATACCGGCAAAAGTTTGTTTAGCCGTGGTTGCTTGACCTGAAGTATCCCTAAAAATTCATAATTTGGGAGCAATTTATTAGAAAGACTTAATATACAATATAATAAACAAACTCAAGAAATAATTTTTGAATTAAGCAGGTTAAGCCGATTGTTTTGTAAATTTGTTCAAAAATTACTGAGCAATGACTTATTTTGAAGAAAAATACATCAACCCTTTTACCGACTACGGGTTCAAGAAACTCTTTGGCGAAGAGATAAACAAAGATTTGCTACTCGATTTCCTGAATGAATTGTTGAAAGAAGAGCAAGGCCAAATCAAAGAAATCACCTACCTGAAATCAGAACAACTTGGATCGTCTGAAACCGACCGCAAGGCCATTTTCGACCTTTACTGCGAAAATGAAAGAGGCGAAAAGTTTATTGTTGAGCTGCAAAAAACAAAGCAGAACTTCTTTAAGGACCGCACCGTTTATTACTCCACATTCCCCATCCGCGAGCAAGCCAAAAGCAGGGACTGGAATTTTGAGCTAAAAGCTGTTTATACCATCGCCATTCTCGATTTTGTTTTTGATTCTGATAAGGCTGAGCCGGATAAATTCAGGTATGATGTTAAATTACAAGATATTGATACAAGCAAAGTGTTTTATGATAAGCTGACCTTCATTTATTTGGAAATGCCCAAATTTAACAAAAGCCTTGATGAACTTGAAACCAGGTTCGATAAGTGGCTGTATGTGATAAGGAACCTGAGCAAACTCGATCGTATCCCGGATACATTGCGGGAGCAATTGTTCATCAAATTGTTTGAGGCTGCCGAAATAGCAAAATTCACACCCGATCAGGTGAGTTCTTACGAAAACAGCCTGAAATATTACAGGGATCTAAAAAACTCACTCGACACAGCCCGGGAAGAAGGAAAGATTGAAGGAATAACCGAAGGGAAGATTGAAGTCGCCATAAACCTACTGGCATCCGGGGTTTCCATTGATTTGATAATCCGTGCAACCGGATTGTCAGAAGATGAAATAGATCGGTTAAAATCCCGGTAAGAAAAATATTGTTCAGCTTATTTCCCCCACCTGAACCAATATTGCAGGCTTGCACCCAGCACAGTGCCGTTTTTCCCGGTTCCGTTTGCAAATAATGGAGTATAGAAAAATCTTACAGCCGCACTGTTTGAATTGCTGTGATTAAATTTTAAACCTGTCTGAAGACTGAAGGTTGGTCCAAATGAGAAAAATCTGTCAGCATTGCTATCGTTGTTTGACATGTAATCAGGGCCATAGTTCAGGCTAAAGCCCAATCCGGGTGATAGAAATAGTTTTTTATGTTCGCTGTTTGGTGATGTAAAAAACAGGTTAGCCTCAGGTTCAAACTGTAACATCTTAAATGCCAGCGCAAATAGCAAAGGTCGCATGACTGGTAAATTCAACCGGATAGTTTTATTTGCTGATAACTTGAAAGTTCTGGTGAGCATAATGTCAGCCATTGGGCCACCCTTTGTTCCAGGTGAAGTTGCTACACAGCGTCTTACATCATCATACCTGGCTCCAGCCATAAATAAAACTCCGTATTTTGAATTCTCCGGTACAGGCGGCTGAGCAAGGATTATGGTAGTCAGTAAGATATTTATAAGGGTTAACAAGGTTGTTTTCATGCTGTGCGTTCTATTTAAATGTTATGTTTGGCAATATAAGTTACATATCAAACAATATGATTCTTTGATTGTTTGTAAACTTTGAATATAAATATTTTGTAGTTTTGATTTTTTGCAATCACCTAACTTATTCAATTTATGATATTTGATCTTGAAATGATTCGGGAGGTTTATCGTACTTTCCCCCAAAGGGTTAACGCAGCACGCGAATTACTGGGCAAGCCCCTTACCCTCACAGAGAAAATTTTATATGCGCATTTATTTGAACATCTTCCCGAAAAACCTTTCGCACGGGGTGGTTCATACGTTGATTTTAAGCCCGACAGGGTTGCCATGCAGGATGCCACTGCACAAATGGCGTTGTTGCAGTTTATGATGGCTGGTAAAAGCAAGGTAGAGGTGCCTTCAACCGTACATTGCGATCATCTGATTCAGGCCAAAGCCGGGGCTGAAGCCGATTTGAAATCAGCCCGCGATAAAAGCAGTGAAGTATTTGATTTCCTTGCTTCAGTTTCAAATAAATACGGATTGGGTTTCTGGAAGCCGGGCGCCGGGATTATTCATCAGGTGGTGCTCGAGAATTATGCATTTCCGGGCGGGATGATGATCGGAACTGACAGCCATACGGTAAATGCCGGAGGTTTGGGGATGGTTGCAATTGGTGTTGGAGGTGCTGATGCGGTGGATGTAATGTCGGGCATGGCCTGGGAACTTAAATTTCCGAAACTTATTGGGATTAAGCTTACCGGACGCCTTAGCGGATGGGCATCGGCAAAGGATGTAATCCTGAAGGTAGCCGGAATCCTGACTGTTAAAGGCGGTACAGGCTGCATTGTTGAATACTTTGGCGAGGGCGCACAGTCAATTTCTTGCACCGGTAAAGGTACAATTTGCAATATGGGCGCAGAAATCGGCGCTACAACCTCATTGTTTGGCTACGATCAGAAAATGTCAGAATACCTGTGTGGCACCGGACGCCAGGAAGTGGCTGCGGCGGCTGATGAAATTACAGCATACCTGAATGGTGATGATGAGGTTTATGCAAACCCTCAAAAATATTTTGATCAGGTAATAGAAATAAACCTTTCAGAACTTGAACCCTATATCAATGGACCGTTTACACCCGATCTCGCAACCCCGTTGTCAGCATTTGCCAGGGCTGTAAAAGAAAATAACTGGCCTGAAAAACTCTCTGTTGGTCTGATTGGCAGTTGCACCAATTCTTCCTATGAAGATATCTCAAGAGCAGCCTCTGTTGTAAAGCAGGCTATGGACAATGGTTTGAAATTCAAATCAGAATATACAGTTACTCCTGGTTCAGAACAGGTTAGGTACACAGTTGAACGCGACGGATTGCTCAGTATTTTTGAAAATGCCGGAGGAGTGGTACTAGCCAATGCCTGTGGTCCGTGCATCGGTCAATGGGCCCGGCATGGTGCTGAAATGCAGGAAAGGAATTCAATCATGACTTCTTTTAACCGCAATTTTGCAAAACGCAACGACGGCAACCCCAATACACACGGATTTGTGGCATCTCCTGAGATTACCACAGCCTTTTCAATTTCAGGTGATCTTACTTTTAATCCCATAACTGATTACCTGATAAATGAAAATGGTGAAAAAATAAAACTGGCTGAGCCGGCTGGTCTCGAAATGCCAAAGCTCGGGTTTGATGTGGCCGACAATGGATATCAGGCTCCTGCTGCTGATGGAAGTCATCTGACAGTGGTTGTTGCACCCGAAAGTGAACGCCTGCAGTTGCTTGAACCATTTGCTGCATGGGATGGCAATGATTTGAACGGTCTGAACCTGTTAATCAAGGCAAAGGGTAAATGTACCACCGACCATATTTCGATGGCCGGCCCCTGGCTGAGGTATCGCGGACATCTTGAGAATATTTCGAATAACATGCTTATTGGCGCAGTCAATGCGTTTAATGACAAAACCAATGCAGTTAAAAATCAGCTTTCAGGCGACTATCTTTCTGTTCCTGATTCAGCCCGGGTATATAAACAAGCCGGCAAAGCTTCGATAATTGTGGGTGATGAAAATTATGGTGAGGGTTCATCACGCGAGCATGCTGCCATGGAACCACGTTTTCTTGGTGCCCGTGTAGTTTTGGTGAAATCTTTTGCCCGGATTCATGAAACCAATCTCAAAAAACAGGGTATGCTGGCTCTTACCTTCGCAAATAAGGCTGATTATGAGCTTATACTTGAAGACGACCTGATAGATATTGTTGACCTGAAAGATTTCAGTGCCGGCAAATCTTTACAACTTATTTTAAGGCATATTGATGGCAGTATTCACAAAATCATTGCAAATCATACGTATAACCAAAATCAGATTGATTGGTTTAAAGCCGGAAGCGCGCTGAATCTCATAAGATTGCAAAATAATTTAAAAAGTTAATTGAATTTGCAATTTAGTTCTGATTAATTCGTTTACTTTTGCAGTGATTAATAACGGTCGATGTTTCATGAGTTTAACTGTTGAAAAATAGTTGTTTATGTTCATGAGCATCTGATTGTTTGGATTAATAGTTTATACTACCTATTGTTTATGAGGAAAAACCCCCACTGGG
>CAZKCK010000021.1:0-35911 GCA_964550695.1 uncultured Bacteroidales bacterium
GCTCCCCAATTGTAGGTATAATTGAAAGTCTGTGTTGTACCACAACCATTGGCAGCACAAGTAAGCGTAAGTGTTGGTTTGCTATAGAATTTCCAGGTATTGATAGCCTGATAGTCTCCGTTGGGGTAGGTATAAGCAAGAATATAGATACCCGGGGCATCTACTGAAAAATTCTCAACACCGGCAGCATTGCTGCTGAGAGGGCCTGAAGGATTGAAGAAATTCACGGTTCCCGGTCCTGAAATTTTAGACCATGTACCTTCGTCGCGTGTATATTCGCAACTGGTTCCCGAAAGGTTGGCAATTGCCACACCGTTCTTAGTTGGGCCATCGCCAAAACAATAGTTGCTGGCGATAGAAGAAACTTCGCAATCTGCAGAAGTACCAGTGCCACCATTGTCTTTGTTGGCAGATTTGGTTCCGATCGCAAGAGTGCTGCCATCAGCAGGAACTGAATAATCAAGTGATGCATAATATCCTTCAGCAAGTTCGTATAAACTAGCCGCATGGTTATTCATGGCCGCAATCAATTCCTTGTCATTGGCCACTTTCAGAGTCTTGCCCTGTTGGGCAAACGTGTTCACATTCAGTGCCAGCAAGAATGCCGCTGTGAACAGATAGAAAAGTAACTTTTTCATTTTCATAAAATTAGGGTTGAATTAATATTTGTTTTTGTATGGGTTTACCGTCTGACCAAGGTAAAAATCTGTTTAAGATTTTCAAACCTTGTAGACTCGAAGAATTATAGGGCAATAATACCGCATATCCTCTTCAGGATCAAAATCTTACAATTAATATGCAAAAATTCCGAAAAACCTGAATTACATATGAAGCAATATCACCACATCAGTCAGTTTTAGTTTACATAAGGAAATTTCTTTTAAAAAATTTCTGATTATCAGTGATTTAGCAGTGTATAAGAACTCAGGTGTCTCTGATTTTCTTGCCTTTTAAATGTTTTTGATTCATGGCATTTTAAGGTATTTGATTACGGAAATAAAGTACAAACATAATAAATAGTATCACTAAAAACAAGCGTTTTTTAAATTAGTTTTAAAATTTAACGATTATTTTATATGGGGCCAGCAAAATATTAATTGCAAATATACGTAATTTTAAAAAAAAAGTTCCTAGATTTTATTAACAGATTCATAAAAACACCCTCAAATTTTTCAATTGAACCGCTTGACTCAGCATTACGAATTACAATTTGCCATTATAATATATCCCGCCCTTTAAAATGAGCAGAAAAAAAACCTTAGCCTAACTATAACATTTGTAGTTGAATCCAATCAAATTACTTCTTTTTCAATGGAGGGGTACCTGTGATTACTAATTGCTAAAATATGTGGATCGGCAATGAAATCATTGTACTTTTGCAATAGCACATCCTGCTTGGGCAATTACCTGTATTAATTTGGTAATGAATACCATACCGGATTATATACATACTGCTATTCTTCAAACCAAGCCTTTCTGTAAACAATTCTATGGCCCGAAAAAATCCGAATTCGCAAAAAAGATACATTATTATAGGTATATTTATTGCCCTTATGTTGGTTTATACAATCAGGCTGTTTTATGTTCAGGTGTTAAGCGACAAGTATAAAATACTTTCAGACAGCAATGTAAGAAGAATACTTACAATTTTTCCGGCCCGTGGGATTATTTATGACCGCAATGGGAAAAAAATTGTTTCGAATGAAGATGCTTATGACCTGATGGTAATTCCAAAGCAAGCTGTAAAACCAGATACTGCTGCGTTATGTGAGTTGCTCGAAATTGATAAACAGAGCTTTAAAGCCAGGCTTAAAAAAGCCAGGGAGTTTTCGCCTTACAAAGCATCAGTCTTTCTGGAACAGATTTCCAGACAGTCGTATGGTTTTCTTCAGGAAAAACTATTCCGGTTTCCCGGCTTCTTCGTTCAACCCCGGACCATCAGGATTTACCCTTCGCCTGTAGCTGCCCATGTTCTGGGGTATGTTGGTGAAGTAAACCAGAATGATATTGATAAAGATATCTATTACAAACAGGGCGATTATATTGGCAAGAGCGGAATCGAGAAGTTCTATGAAAAGGAACTCAGGGGTATAAAAGGTGAAAAAATTGTTCTGGTTGATGTTTTTAACCGTGAAAAAGGAAGTTTTGAAAACGGCAAATTTGATAAACCCCAGGTTGCCGGCCTTGATATTGTAAGCTCAATTGATATTGATCTTCAAATATATGGTGAATTGCTGATGCAAAATAAAAGAGGAAGCATTGTTGCTATTGAACCTTCTACCGGTGAAATTCTGGCGCTTGTTTCAAGTCCGGCTTACGACCCGAATCTACTGATAGGCCGCATCAGGTCAAAAAACTATGGGCTGCTGAGCAGAGACCCGTCGAAACCACTCTTTAACAGGGCAACTCAGGCCACCTATCCTCCGGGATCAACCTTCAAATTGGTGAATGGTGCGGTGGGGCTGCAAACAGGTTCCATTAACCGCGATTCCCGTTTTCCGTGTTCCGGAAAAGGCAGTTCGCCTATTGCATGCACACATAGCCACTATTCACCACTTGAGCTCATAGGCGCCATCGAACAATCATGCAATCCCTATTTCTGGGGTGTTTTCAGAACAATTATTGCACATGTGGGTGAAGGTGATACACATAAAGGATTTAACACCTGGAGAAATCTGGTAATGAGTTTGGGTTTTGGCAAATATTTCGAATCTGACCTTCCGAATCATGCACGAGGCAATATTCCTTCAGAGAATTATTATGACAGATATTTCGGTAAAAATGGCTGGAAATCAATGACTATAAGATCGTTGGCAATAGGTCAGGGTGAAATCCTGATCACTCCGCTGCAACTTGCCAATCAGGCAGTGGTAATTTCCAACCGGGGCTTTTATTATCCGCCACATGTTGTGAAATCTGTTGGTGCTAAAAACACAAAATGGCAAAAAGTTGTGAGTCTGATTGAACCACAAAACTTTGAACCAATCGTGGAGGGGATGTACAATGTTTTTCAGGGGGCCCATGGCACTGCCCGATGGGCAAAAATTGATTCTGTGGATGCTTGTGGCAAAACAGGTACGGTTCAGAATCCCCATGGGAAGGATCACTCATTGTTTGTAGCATTTGCTCCGGCACTGAATCCTAAAATAGCCATTTCAGTTGTGGTTGAAAATTCAGGTTTCGGGGCTACATGGGCGGTTCCCATTGCTTCGCTTATGATAGAAAAATACCTGAAAGGTAAAGTCATTCGCAAAACAATGGAGGAGAATATGATTAAAGCTGATTTTTCATCAATCAAACCTGAACTGGCTGAATAATGCGGGAAAACAAACACATTTTTCACAATACTGATAAAACCATCATATGGATTTACGTAATTCTTGTTCTGGCCGGGTGGTTGAACATTTATGCAGCGGTATATGATGAAAACCACAAAAGCATATTTGATTTTGCCGCCAATTACGGGAAGCAGATGGTATGGATAATTACTTCTGTAATTCTTATTCTGGCTATTATGATGACAGATGCTAAATTTTTCCCGGCTTTTGCATACCCTTTGTATGGCTTTGTATTGATTTTGCTTGTTGCGGTTATTTTCTTAGGGCGTGAGATTTCAGGCTCCAAATCATGGTTCCAGATAGGGGCATTCTCACTTCAGCCGGCAGAATTCGCAAAACTTGCTACCAGCCTTGTTCTTGCCTCATATCTGGGCAACCTGAATACAAAATTTGAAAAAGTAACCACCAGATTGATTGCAGCATTATTGATTGGGGTGCCGTTTATGATTATTATTGCTCAGAATGAGACAGGATCCGCCCTTGTATTTGCAGCTTTTATCTTCGTATTGTTCAGGGAGGGATTGTCAGGCATTTATCTTATTGTTGGATTTTTTGCCGCCCTGCTATTTGTGATGACTCTGGTTGTCAATAAATACATAGTGATCGGAGTGGTTGCCATGGTTATTCTGGGATACTGGTTTACAGAAAGAAGGTTAAAGTTTTCGAAATGGATGCTGGCACTAACATTCATGGTATGTTCGGGTTTTGTTTTTTCGGTAGACTATGTATTTGAAAAAGTACTTCAACCACACCAAAAAACACGAATTAATGTACTGTTGGGTAAGGAAACTGACCTGAAAGGAGCCGGCTACAATGTGCATCAAAGCCTGATTGCAATAGGGAGTGGCGGATTCTGGGGAAAGGGTTACCTGAAAGGTACGCAGACAAAGTACAACTATGTACCAGAACAAAGTACCGATTTTATTTTTTGCACGATTGGCGAAGAATGGGGGTTTTGGGGAAGTGTATTAATCATTGGGCTATACCTTCTTTTACTCATCAGGATCATTCAGTTATCAGAACGACAACGATCCTCATTCAGCAGAATTTATGGCTACAGCGTTGCATCGATTATATTTTTTCATGTAGCTGTAAATATTGGCATGACCATCGGACTGGCACCGGTTATCGGAATCCCCCTGCCCTTTATAAGTTATGGAGGCTCGTCGCTGTGGGCTTTTAGTATTCTTCTGTTTGTTTTTGTTAAACTTGATTCACACCGTCAGGATCTTGTATGACCCGACTTTAAAGAAATATTATGAACGCAGCATTGAACGGTACCTTTACTGAGCAGGGCAGAAACACGAATGAAGACGCAGATGTTCGTTTTCATAAAGATGAACTTGTTATCAAGACATCCAATGGGAATACAAGAATATACCCTTATAAGCTGATTCAGCGGATTATGCCTTTCCCGGCAGGATTGTTTACAATTATTTTTAAAGGGCTGCCGGTATGCTACCTTGAATTACCTTATAATCATCTCATATATAAGCAGCTTGAAAAAAAATCGCGTAAATCATATACCGACAAAGTGCTGCTGGCAGCAGGCATATTTATCATTCTGGCGCTGGTTCTGTTTTTTTTCATCACTCCTGTTATAAACCGCCTTATTGTAAACAACATTTCAGTTGAAACAGAACAAATTATGGGCGATAAGATATATAAAAGCATTATGCAGCAGCATGAAACTGATACGATGTTGACTAACAAAACACGTATAATTGCCGGTCATCTGAAATTTAACAGCCCATGCCCCATTAAAATTACTGTTGTAAAAAGTAATGATGCCAATGCATTTGCATTGCCCGGAGGTTATATTGTGATTTATGATTCGCTGCTGAAATCATTGACCACGTCAGGTGAACTGGCAGCCTTGCTCGGACATGAAGCTACTCACATTATGTATCGTCATTCATTAAAGGCCCTTACGCGTGACCTTTCAAGAAATATAATTTTATCACTGGTACTTGGAGATGCCGGTAGCCTGACAAATGTAATTGTGAACAATGCCAATCAATTAAGCAGTTTAAGCTATTCGCGCAACATGGAATTTGAGGCTGATCAGGGAGCCGCCGATTTCCTTTTGAACAATGGTATGGACATTAATGGGTTGAAAAATCTGCTGCTGGTGTTAAAGAAACATGAGGGTGAGTCGCAAAACAAACTAACTACATACCTTTCAACACATCCTGACACCGATGAACGAATTGCCAAGACAAAAGACTATGAAAAACCTCAGGTTCAAAATATACACAACCAACTTATCGACAGTTTATTTTTAGAACTTAAGCCTCTTCTATAGGGATTCCTTTCAATCTACAATCATTCCGTTAAAACTGTTCATCATATTTTGTCCAAAGGTCATCACCTGTTTTCCATGCCTGGTTTACCACTCTTGAGCCCCAATCGGAAGTATATTTTGTAAGGAATGCTCTTGCTTTATCAGTTTTGCCATTCTTCATCAATCCGAGTGCTTCATTTTCGATTTTCTGCTGATTTGCAAAAAGCTCATTCTGTAAGGGTTGCCAAACTTTTGAAACATCGTGCCTCATATCGCCCCAGCGCTGACATGCAAGTGTACCCAGCCGGTTGAAAGCCCACCAGGCTGATTTTTGCGAAAAACCGGTTTTACGTCCATCAGTCTTATAACTTTCAGGAAGATCAGTCACTGAGCAATAAACAGGCACATAAACCGAAGTTGCAACATTGTCGAGCGCAAGCCAGGTCACGCCACCCACTTCATCCGGCATCCAGTTCCTGCACTGGATAATTGTGGCATACATGGTATACCAGCGTGCAATGGTCCGTTCACCGCGCCAACCCCATCCACCGTTTATCCTGAAAAGTTTATTCATATCGTATGGCATTTGCGGGTTAGCCAGCGGAGAAATTACAGTTTTTCCTTTTTCATCGGTTACAGTTAAATTCCGGGTCATGTCAAAGTCAGTGCCCTCATAATAATCAGAAAAGATGTCAACCAATTTGGCCAATGAGAGAGGTTTGTCAGGTTTTACATAAAAAGGATAATTATCGGCATTGGGATCGAGTTTGAGCGATGGAGCCACCAAATCAAAAACCCGCCATTCACGGCGCCGGCTGCCCACAGCCATTCTGCTTTCGGGGGCATAAGCATAACACCACATAAAAGGCAGTTTCTGATCCCACCATGCACTGTCACGCGCCAAATCATAAATATTTTCTGAGGCCATAAAACTATTCTTGTCACTCAGATTAATCTCTCTGATGGTACTTGCATTGGCATTCACAGCAATATGCTCATCCGGAACCCGTTGTGCCACCCAGATGGCACCTCTCCTGCCCTTTCCGGGACCCACAATTTCGAAATGCCATACCTCAAGTTTATCTGCAATCGTGAGAGCTTCGCCAGCATCAATCCAGCCGTATTCCTTTGTAAGTTCATCAGCCATTCTGATTGCCTGCCGGGCTGTTAAACAACGCTCAAGCATCAATTGACACAAGCGTTGGCAATCAATCAGGCCATTATCCGAAATAAGTGATTCGCGTCCGCCAAAAGTTGATTCACCTATTGCAAGCTGATGGTCGTTCTGACAAGGATAAGCTGAATTTATAAATCCGTTGGTATGACTTACCTGCGGTATCTCCCCCACTTTAATATCTTTATACTGAGGCATTGGCAATGTATCCCAGGCAACCCGTTTGTAAAGTGCGACCATTTCGCCTGCATTGTGATCAGCGGAAGGTGTTATGATAATATTTGAACGCGTGCGGTGGCTGTCATCGGTATGTGAGGTAATCACAGAGCCATCAACTGTAGCCTTTCGTCCGCAGGTAATTGATGTACATGCATCCGGTATCCCTCCGTCCCAGTCTGACCTGTCGACCTGGGCATTGGTTTGTACTGACAGCACAATAAAAAGAACAAGTATTGAAATTCGCATCTTCGTTTTTTTTGTAAAAGTATGAAACTACCACATTGTAGCCAAACCTTAATCTAAAAATTCATGATTATAGTATCTTTGTCATCAGATTATCAAACTATACTTTATGCAAAAGAAGAATAAACCGAATTTGCAGATGACCGGCAATAAGCCCGGAAAGGATCCTTCGTATGATACAGCTTCGCTTGCCGGGGTTGGATATATTGCCCTGCTTGTAATAAGTCTGGTGTTTACGCCTAAACTCAGAACCCTGGATACGAATGCAGTAAGGTTTATGTTGCTTGCCCTGATTAATTTAATTGCATTAACCGTAGTATGGATAACAGGCAAACCCCGGAAGCTTAACCATGGTATTTTCTTTACCAGTATTCCGGGTTTTCTGTATTTCACATTATTGGTAATCGCACTTCTCTCTTTTACTAAGTCGTTAAACATCAATGAATCCGTAATTACGTGGTTTAAACTCTTTACCGGGTTTACAACAGCCCTGATTGTAGCAATTATAGTGCGACGGAATAATAAGATTCTTTATCCATTATCAGTTTTTTTTACCTTGTTTTTGCTTTTTGACAGCCTCACCGTTTTTTACCACATCGCCAAATATATTTCAGGGCTTGAAGCGAGTATTGTTGACATTAAATCAGTTTATGGTAATAAAAACATTTTCGGAGCATCACTCTTCATGAAAATACCTTTTGCTTTATGGCTATTTACCTATAAACCTGGTTGGAACAAATACCTTGGGATTATTACTTCCTTTTTTGCTTTTGCAGGGATATTGTTTTTAAGTATCAGGTCATTCTTTCTGGGTTCAATGGCTATTTTATTGGCATATAGCATTTTATCAGGCTGGGAATGGTTGAAAAATAAAAACAAAGCCTTGCTGCTCAACCTCATCGTTTTTACTGCTTCAATGTTTCTGGCGGTTGGTATCTATTCGTTAATTCAAAATAAATACTACCCAAAAAGTGAGTCTACCCAATACACCAGCGATGTAGCCACCCGATTCTCAACCATCGCAAATGGCGGAGGAGACAGCAGGATAAAGATTTGGGATAACACTTTTAAACTAATAGAACGCGAGCCTTTATTGGGTGTAGGAACCGGCAACTGGAAAGTTGCTGTGCTTGAGATTGAAAACAAGACCAGTATTGATTATACATATAAATATAAAGTTCATAATGATTTTCTTGAAATTACCAGCGAAAGCGGAATTTTAGCCGGAATTGTATTTGCACTGATTTTTTTAAGCATACTGGGTTTTTCGGGAATTACTGTTTTTAACAGAAATGCACCCAGCGAAATCCGGGAACTGCTTTTTATTCCCCTGTTCGGAATCATTGCCTACTTTTTCGATGCATTCTTCAACTTTCCTTCCGACAGGCCTGAAATTCTTGTGTTCTTTTCATTTTGCATTGGTACTTCAATAGCGGTTAACACTAAGATGAACAATTTCAGTTTTCTGAACAAAATCAAATTTCTGTTTAACAGCAGATTAACCTTAGCCTTGTTGGTCATCCTGTTGTCATTGGGCTTTATAGTTCTGTATATGAATTTTAAATCAGCTCAGAGTCAGGCAATTGTATATAAATTATATAAAACCCAGAAACTCGCCACTCCAGCAGATGAGGTGAATCAAAGCTTCCCGTCCATTCCGGATATTAGCGTACTTGGCGAACCGATTGCATCCAATAAAGCCTATACTTTAATGCATGAAAACCGATACGATGATGCTGTGAAAGTTCTGAGAGATGACCACTCCAGCCCATGGGACTCAAGGCGGGAGCATTATATTGCAAAGTGCTTTTTTAAAACAGAACAGACTGACAGTGCACTGAAATGGGCGTTGAAAGCATATGCCATTAAGCCTTACCTGCTGGCAAATGTTGGGATTATTTGCACTGAATTACAAAAAAAAGGCAACCACCGTGAAGCTCAGCGTTATATTATAAAATACCTTAACACGGTTAAATCCAATGCACCGGCATACCAACTGGCAGCTGAAATATATTACAATGCCGGCGACTATACAAACACGACTGCAATTTTAGATTCAGGGTTAAAAGTGATGCCTGACAATGAATTGCTGATAAATACACTAAAATCATATCAAAACATCATAGGAACTCAGCAATACAAGCATCTATTTGAGGAATCAGTTAATAACATGAAAGCAGGTAAATACAAAATTGCATTGGAATTTATTAATCAGTTTATTCTAAATGTTCCCAATAATCCGAAAGGATACGGGCAACGCTCTTACTGTGAATACTATCTGAAAATGTACGAACAAAGTATTGCTGACATAAATAAAGCCTTAACTCTGAATGAAACTGATCTTTCATTGGTAAACCTGCGTGGAGTGAATTACCATGCACTTGGCAAACTTGACCTGGCCTGTGCTGATTTTAAAATGGCAAAGGATAAGGGAAGAACAGATGCCGCAGATAATTATCGCAAGTTTTGTGAAAAGAATAAATAGTTAATACTTACTTTTGCATCTTAAACCGAGTTAAGCAGCATCAGACTATGAGCGATCAGATAAAACACGAATGCGGTATTGCCTTCATCAGGCTTCTTAAACCCCTCGGATACTATTTAAGTAAATATGGCACTGCATTTTATGCATTGAATAAAATGCAATTGCTCATGGAGAAACAGCATAACCGCGGGCAGGATGGTGCGGGCATCGCCAATATTAAATTTGATCTGCCTCCGGGTGAAAAATACATCAACAGGCTTCGGTCAAATTCGTCCACACCCATTAAAGAGATTTTTCAGAAGTTATCCGCTCCTATTATCCAACTTGCAAAAGATCATCCTGACAGGCTGACTGACATTAACTGGCTGAAATCTAATATCGAATTTACTGGAGAATTATTTCTGGGGCATTTGAGATACGGCACTTTCGGGAAGAATACACTGCTAAACATTCATCCTTTCGTTCGTGAAAACAACTGGAAAACCAGAAATCTGGTACTTGCCGGAAATTTTAACCTGACCAATGTGGATGAATTATTCCAGCGTTTGGTGGATATTGGTCAATTTCCGGTTGAAACGTCTGATACTGTGACCATTCTTGAAAAAATCGGAAACTTTCTGGATGATGAAAATGAAAAATTGTTCAGGGAATTCAAATCGAAGGGTTATACGAAGAAGGATATTTCGGGGTTAATTACTGACAACATAAAGATTGAAAATATACTGTCGAAGGCATCTGAACACTGGGATGGCGGGTATGTAATGGCAGGACTTCTGGGTCATGGCGATGCCTTTGTAATGCGCGATCCCTCCGGTATCAGACCGGCATTCTACTACGCCGATGATGAGGTTGTGGTAGCAGCCTCTGAAAGGCCGGTCATTCAAACCACCTTTAATCTTAAAGCATCCGAAATCAAAGAAATACAACCTGGTAACGCATTAATAGTCAGAAAGAACGGGACATTTTTTGAATCTGTATGTACAAAACCCAAAGAAAAGTTGTCGTGCTCATTTGAGCGGATTTATTTTTCAAGGGGGACTGATGAAGATATATATAAAGAACGCAAAGCTTTAGGTGCAGCACTGGTTCCTGATATCCTGAAAGCTGTGGATTATGACATCGAAAACACAGTTTTTTCATACATACCCAATACGGCTGCGGTAGCTTATCACGGGCTATGTGATGAATTGCAAAAATTCTGCAATGGTATAAAACGGGAGAAAATTCTGGCATTACCGGCGGGTTATTCCGCCGCTGATCTGGACAGAATTCTTGCCATTAGTCCACGCATCGAAAAGGTTGCCATAAAAGATATCAAACTCCGCACCTTCATTACACAAGATAATTTACGGGATGATCTTGTTGCCCATGTATATGATATAACCTACGGCAGCCTGAAACCCCGGATTGATAACCTTGTTGTAATTGATGATTCAATAGTTCGGGGCACTACACTGAGGCAGAGCATTATAAGAATTCTTGACAGGCTTGAACCAAAAAAAATTGTTATTGCTTCATCGGCTCCTCAAATCAGGTATCCAGACTGTTACGGGATTGATATGGCAAAAATTACTGATTTTGTTGCATTCAAAGCAGCAATTGCCTTATTGAAAGAAAACGGGTTAACCGCAATCATCAATGATGTTTACAAAAAATCAAAAGCGCAGGAGGATTGGCCAAAAGAATCGATTGTCAACCATGTGAAAGAAATATATTTACCTTTCACAGATAAGCAGATTTCGGAAAAAATAGCTCATTTGCTTACTGCACCCGATATCCTGTCAAAAGTGGAAATTGTATATCAATCTGTTGACAACTTGCATACTGCGATTCCTGACCACAAAGGTGACTGGTATTTTACCGGCAATTATCCTACCCCTGGTGGTAACAAGGTAGTGAATAAAGCCTTTATCAACTATATTGAAGGAAAAAACGAAAGGGCATATTCATAAAAAAACCCGGTAGCCCGGGTTCATAAATTTTAAATTGCAGCGGAAATTTTTCTCGCAATCTCTTCGAATTGTTCTTTGTCCAATTTTAACTTTGGTTTTGAAAATTCGATATCATAAACCGTGTTTAACGGAACAAGATGAATATGTGTATGGGGCACTTCAAGACCCAAAACAGCAATACCAACCCTTTTACAATCAATTACTTTATCAATTCCCAAGGCCACTTTTTTAGCAAAAACAATCAGACTTTTTAAAGCTTCATCCTCAAGATCAAATATATAGTCGTTTTCAACTTTAGGAATTACCAAAGTATGCCCTATTGCCAAAGGGTTTATATCCAGAAAAGCAAGATGATTATCGTCTTCAGCCACTTTATAGGCCGGGATTTCTCCGTTTACAATTCGTGTGAAAATGGTTGCCATATGGAAATTCTATCTGGAAATTTCAATAATCTCAAACTTAATTTTCCCTGCAGGAACATCAACCTCGGCTTCATCTCCAACTTTCTTTCCCAACAGCCCTTTTGCAATGGGAGAAGTTACAGAGATTTTGCAGTTTTTCAGATTGGCCTCACTTTCAGGAACGATTGAATAAGTCATTGTAGCACCTGTTTTTACATTTTTAATTTTTACCAATGAAAGCAGGGCTACTTTGGAAGTATCTATCTTAGATTCATCAATTATGCGGGAATTTATGATCAGATCCTGAAGTTTGGATATTTTCAGTTCCAACAGACCCTGATGGTCTTTGGCGGCATCATATTCGGCATTTTCAGATAAATCGCCTTTATCTCTGGCCTCGGCAATCATAAGCGATGCCTTGGGTCTGTCGACTGAAATAAGCTGATTTAACTGGTCTTTAAGAGCCTGAAGCCCTTCTTTTGTGTAATACTTGGTTTCTCCCATATACAGAGATGTTTTAGATAATGCGAATAAATAAAAGAAGACCCTTTATTGTAAAGGGCCCTCTTTTGTATGGGTAAAATAATTATTTAATCTGGTTAAAACGAAACGCTTGCTCCGATTGAATGAGTTCCGTCAAAATGATCAGTTGCACGGTATGAGTAGTCAATTGAGAGGACCGAACCCTTTTCCTTGTTCATCGGTACCTGTATTGAAAAACCTCCGCTGAAACCCTTTGAAACGGTAATTTTGTTACTGCTTTCGATATCGTCAAAAATTCCGTCTTCATAGGTATATGCTGCACGGAGTAACACATAATCCCTGAAGGAATATTCGCCACCCAGCATATAAAGGTCATTTGAAAAGGCATTTGACTGAAAGTTTCCGGCAAGTGTAAACCGTGAACGTTCACCAAGGAAATCATAGGCAGCACCTATTGATAGTGTGGTTGGCAATTCAAACTCAGCCTGGCGTTGTGTGAGGGTGAACATGGTCTCCTGACCTGGAATAAACACCTTGGTTGCAAATCCATCGCCTGAGAAAGTCATGCGTGGTCCCACATTCTTGAGTGTAATCCCAAAA
Organism: uncultured Bacteroidales bacterium; assembly: GCA_964550695.1. Taxonomy (GTDB): domain Bacteria; phylum Bacteroidota; class Bacteroidia; order Bacteroidales; family TTA-H9; genus CAZKCK01. The sequence continues at coordinate 13,180 of CAZKCK010000021.1, forward strand.
TGCATATTCTCCTTTTCACCTGCAATATATTGAATCCCTGCATCGAGAGCAACACCACCGGCATTAAGGTCAGAAATAGATTCATTGACAATCCTTATTACCATTCCACCATAGATACTGCTTGAAAAGGCTTTGGCGTAAGACAATCCCACATTCATAAAGCTCGGTGAAAAATTACCGATACCACCTTCGGGAAGGTCAGTGCGGGTAATCATTATATCACCAATTGACATGGATGTGATGCTCATCCCGAATACTCCGCTCTCGCCAACACGTTGCGTGAAACCAAACGCAGAGATATTGATATCTGTACCTTTAAGCCATTGTGTACGTGTAAACTGGAGTTCAAAGTTTTTAGACCTGGCAACACCGGCCACATTGCCGAACATAGCCTCAAGACCTCGCACTGTGGCGGTATTTACACCACCCCAGCCACTGCTTCTTGCCCAGGGGTTAATAAGTAACTCTGAAGCTCCTGACTGTCCTGAGCGATCGCGGTTACCAGCTGACACCTGAGTTACGGGAACGATGATCAACCCTGTGAAGACTATTGCGATCAAGTATTTATATAAATTTTTCATACCTAACATTTTAGTAAATTTTTTAATGTTTTTCACAATATCACAAATGATTTAGAAGGTATTAAGATCAACAGGGCGCATAGCTCCAAACCATTTAACGATACGTTCGCCGTCGTCACTCTTGACATGCATGATGTAAACTCCACCGGCAATAGGAATACCGGCAAAGTTCTTCAGATCCCAGTCAATTGAAACTGTTGGGTCATCCTTGGTAAACTGACGAACCAGTGTTCCACTCAGATTGTATATTGTTACAACACATTTCCTGGGGAGGTTGGTAATTTTTACGCGGTTATCCAATCCTGAAGTTTCATAGGATGAATAGGCGTAATACGGATTAGGTACAATATTCACTTTATCAAGGTCAGTCTGAACCTTAACCGGATCCTTTTCAGAAGGTTGCATGCCATTCAGCTCAAAGGTATAAAGCGGGAAATGATCATTAAAGGTAGTTACGACTCCTTCAGCTATTGATTCTGAATAATATCTGTTGTATGGCTTGGAAACCCTCAGCCTGAATCTCACATCGTTGTCCATCCATCTGCTGGCATATGTACGATCCATAATTGGCATCCCTACCCACATGGTACTTGCATACGCAGCTTTGATTGTTACGATTTTTGGTTCTCTGTTCAGCACATTATAGTAAGAACGGCAACCATCATAAGCCTCAAATGAATACGTTGAATCACCAACTTTTACAGTTGTATGCTGCAACACGTAAACATAATGTTTTCCAGCAAAAACAGGTTGTTGATTTTCAAATATTGTTGATGTAGGGTTCCATTTCATGTCGCGACCATTATGACCACTCAGCCAGCTATCTTCACCAAAAGCTATGTTGAGCCTTTCTCCGGTTTCAACATTGATGGCATAACCAGGGAACCAGCCGAAACCAGTCTCACTGATAAAATTCGGATCATTCACATTATCACTGGATCCTGAACCCGGTGTTGCTGCAATATCATCCTTATTCAACGACATTCCCTTCCTGATTTCGAAACGTTTAGCTCCACCCTGCGATAGTTTTTCATCAGGGCACATTTCAAGAACAATCGCTCTGGACCATTTTGATTTATCAGGTGTAAGAACGATATCAACACTTGCTGTTTTACTGATCAGGCAAAGATTTTTAGAAGTATTGTCAATAGCCGGTCCAATTTTGCCACTTTGTTCACTGTATGCCGTCAAAGCATAAGGTGCCCACATACCCTCAATTACCTGTTCATAATAGCCATTTGCGTCAACAGGATTGCCCGGTGCACCCCAGTCATTCAGGCTTGAATTACCACCTTCTCCTTCATAATAGGTTCCGGAACGAATCCAGTTCTGTGGACTTGTTGGTACGTCATTGTCATAAATACCACTAATCCAGCGCCTTGAACTGTCAGCATAAATCAATTCTGATTCAATAAATCCGTTATTGTTGGCAAGAGAATCACCAGGACCGCGAGCATTGTATACTTGCATAGAAATTCCAAGATCAAGCAACAATTGCTCATTATTTATCACAATTGTTGTATCCGATCTGTAAAAATTACCGCTCTCATCCCACATCTTCCATGATGCACTTGTGAGCAATCCTTCAGTTTCGACGTTGTTAATAAACTGCAGCGTAAATTTACCAGGTGTAACACTCAAAGGATCAATTACCTGAATATTCAGAGGGCCATGACCTTTTTCATAAACTGGGTGATATGCTATCGGGTAATCAGGTGACCCGCAAGGATTTGTAACAGGATCAGCCATCGGTTTGCTGAGGATTTCATCTACAGTTGCCTTTGAAAATTCAAGAGATACTCCCCCATTTCCCTGTCCTTCAATACGGGTAATTACAGGACCATCACCAAAATTAGCCTGAGGGATGGTGCCATTTACTGTAATATGCGGAATACCGGTATAAACCTTGATGTTCTTACGGCCTGCCAGATAAGGCTTTTTCTGACCATCAAGACCTAAAGGATCAACGGTATATTCTTTATATTGATTAAACGAATAGGCAACAGCCATAAAATAGTATTGTTTATGGTTCACAATCCGGCGGTCACCTGATGCAAATAAATCTTCGGTAATCCGGAACGTATGATTTACGCCCTGATCGCCACCTTCAACCATAATCTGCGGAACGCTGAATCCGATAGCCTGATTTACAACATGGTTCACAAGTTTTGTAACTCCATTCTTAATATCACACTGGAAGGCGAGGCGTGCATTGTCAGCATCATAGAGGCTTTCAGCAGTAACATCGGCATTTTTTAACTGATATACCTGATATCCTTCAAACCGGTATAAAGAATCGCCACCTTTGATGGTGATATCCATTTCTTTGTAACCTTCCTTATAGTTGTTTGAAATTTTCTTATTCGTAATATAAAGGATCAACTCACGGTCAAGTTCCTGAATTGTCATATCGGGCGCATCGGGTCCATCAAGAACTTTGAAACAGTTGTCAAACAAAGCCTGACATTTATCATCCACAACACGGAGTAAAGCTACTGAAGCTGTAGGTCCGCCTGAAATGGCTTTGGCCCAGGGAATACCGAAAGTAATATAGTTAACTGCACCCGGCATAAGGGTAAAAGGTCCGGCTGATTGCATGAAACGACGGTCAAAAGGATTGTTTCCGGCTGTAACCTCGTTCCAGTACAATCCATTTTGGTTATATCCACCATTGGGAGGTGTGCCACCTGTACCCCAGTTACAGGGATCTGAATCGCCCGGGAACATGAAATCACACTGTGGGCCAACTGTACCGGGATCACCGGGATAAGCCGTTCCGCCATAATTCATTGGACTGCCGTCTTTCCAGTAACCACGCAGGTAATTGTAATATTGTGGTGCGGTGCTTGGGTCTCCGCGTACTGAACCATCATTGTTATGGTAAAGGAAACGACGCATACCAAAACGTTCATCATCTTTTATCCCGTTACCAAAGTTTACTCCATTGATAGCTGCAGAGTTCACCATAAAACTTCCTGTTTTGGTTTCGCCGGCCTTTCCGTAAGTCATCTGAATTACAGTAGAATCAAAGCTTACGATTGAGCAATCACCATTGAATGAAGGGCCTAAAATGCCTTCACCCCTATATGAAGGGTTGTCGTAACCATCAGGATCAAGGTATGGACCCTGAAAGAAGTCGATACCAACTGCCGGTGGCTGATCGCCATATGCATTTTTTTCACCGCTTCCGTCAATGGCTTTACCATTGTAACAATAACCCATTCCGCGTTCTACGTCGCAACCCACATAGTCATCCTGTGCATATCCAAGGTCAGCATCGGTCCAGGGTGAGAAGTAAGTTCCGGCAAGTTCGAAAGTTGAACGGTTGATGATTTCATAACTATAAAAAGTCATGTTGTTAATTTCATCATTGGTGGCAAATCCAAAGGACTGAGCCCTGATTTCCAAACCAATTGATTGTCCTTTTGACTCAGAGTGGTAATTTCCCTTATCGTTAAAAACCCACCAGAAGGTTTTGTCGCCTTTCAGAACCTGGTCGGCAAGAATTCCACCGATTACAATGCCTTCTTCGCCTTCTTTGGTCTGAATATCGCTATGGCACAATTCATTGGGAATATCATAATAAGGATAATCGCCTTCTTCCCATTCATAAACGCCGTTTCCGTTGATATCATAAAACGGAGCAAGATAGTTACTCTGGAATTTGGCTGCATCGCCATGTGCAGGCCAGTTTTTTATTGATTCAGGAACAACGTACCCCGGATATTCATCTGCCTTGTTGGTGCTGTTATTGTAGCCAATAAATTCGTCAACTTCAGCCCGTGTCATAGGGAAGAACTTATCGTATTCAGCACAGGTTTCGGCATCTATACTTGCAGTGCCATCCACGGTGAGTGGACCTGTCCAATAGTCATTTCCAACCTGACGAAAACGAAGGGCTGCCATTTTAAGCTGATCATTCACGTCAACACCACCAATCCACAGTGAGCCTGCGAAAAGCGAAGTCTTTGTGGAATTAGCTGGAATATAGTATTGAGCACCAACTCCGGCTCCCAAATCCCACCACATGTCGCCTCCTGTGTTCACACGACAGCGTACATTGTTGATATCAAGGAACAGATAAGCGGCAGCAGCAGAACAACCTGCAGTACTGGCCTTTACAGTCTTTGACTGTTTTTGTTTATCCCCGATGAATTCCCTGCCAAAAACAGCAGTATGGAAGAGCGGTACAAGAAAAACAACAAGTAGTATGCGCTGATAAATCTTCATATTGTATTTCATTTTTTTAATTTCAATTTTGGTTTGCATACGATGAATTAGCTTTGATTAGAAATTAACAATCATTCCAAAGCGTATCATCCTCGGGCTACTATAACTGCCGGGATTATTTATAAATATCCGGTACATTTCGCGGAAAGTTTCAGGATTAAGCTGTTCATTAATCTCACGTTGCCATTCAGCAGCAGCCAGATAACCATCGTCATCAGGGTTACCTGTTGAGGGATAAACACCCATAATATTTTCAAAGTTGAAAATGTTAAGTACCTGGAAATAAAGGTTGAGTGTAGAGGTCTTTTCTTTCTCGCCATTTTTTCCCCAGTTGATGGTGATGTCTTTGTCAAAACGGGCATCAACCCTGAACTGCCATGGCAGACGAGATCCGAAGTATGAACCTTTCAGTAGCTGTGTACCTCCTGAAATCCCGGAAGTAATATTTGATGAGCGTGTATAGGCAGTTCCGGATCCTCCGGTGAGGGTAAAGTTAGCACCCGTATTGCGTAATAATTCAATGGGGCCTTTGCCGCTCTTCTCGCGATTGATACGAGGTCCGTTGTAACTTTTTCCTTCTCCGTAACGATAATCCAGACTCAGGTTAATGGCATGACGCCTGTCCCATGCAAGGGGGTTGGTTGTACGAAGGTTGGGCAAACCGGCAGCAATGAGTGCAGCAGCGGTTTGGGTATTTGAACCGGTACCATCTGCAAACTGGAGGGTATAAGATGCACGCAGTGTTACGTTTCCTGTCTGTCGTAAATCATAGATTAATGTAAACCCTTTAACAGTACCAAAGTCAATATTGTTATATGATACATAATCCCTTGGGTATGCACCGCTGAAACGGTATATCTGAATATCATCACGCACTTCCTTGTAATAGGCTGATAGTGTCATAACTGAAGTGGCTGATAATTTCTGTTTGAAACCAAGTTCATAGTCAATGGTCTGTTTGGGTTTCAGATTCGGGTTATCGAGTACTCCGGTACGTGTATTAAAATAATAGTAATCGGTAATATCAAAAATATCGTTACTTGAAGGGCGTTGTGTAAGAATATCATAATGTGCAAAGAACTGGGCTTCATCAGAAATTGGGAAAGAGAATGAGATACGCGGCATAATTGCAACCTGTGGCTCATAATCCATTAAAGATGATTTATCAATTTTTACCTGAGTCGGGTCAACCAAGTAGGGAGATACTCCGGCGCCGGCATTGAGGGCACTGGGGTTAGCTATTTCAATACCATCAGCATTGTACCATGTGCTTCCATTGCGATAACCCTGAATTCTGGTAGGATTGTTTACATTGTCAACATAAACTACATAATCTCCGCCAATGTTGCCGGGATGTACCACATCATTGCCATTCAGCACCAGAACCTCTTTTGTGGTTCTTGCATTAAACAATGTAAAAGGATCCTTCAGAACAAGCTGGTTGGCATCAAACCTGTCAACGCGCAGACCGATATTGAAAACGAGATCTTTAAAGTAAAATTTATCTTGTATATATCCGGCCATGTAAATGGGTTCAAAAGCAGGAATTTCGCGCAGGAAATTTTCGTTCGCAGCATCCTTTTTCTGCAAAAAGTCTTCAAATGTTACTTTTCCCGTATTCTTTTCGCCTTTGTAATTAAATCCGCGATAACCCACATAAGAATTTCCGTCGTTGAGCAACTCATCGGCGCTGAAAAGACTGATATCGAAAAGGTCTTCGCCCAGTCCAACGGTCTTCATATTACCGTCTTTGTCATAATAATTGATTGTCTTGGAATCAAAGTCATAAGAATCAATATTAATAAAGTCGGTTCCATCAACAGGTAATCCGAGTTTTCTTCTCAGGTTGATGTCAAAAGTCCGTTGAGATAATCTGTCATATTTGCGGTTATAATAAATGGTATCCTGAAAAACGCCATCGTTGGTAACCAGTGTGGGACTGTTCTTGTCGAGTTCAAGTATATGGAAATTTGTCTGACCGCGCATCAGCGACCATAAAGCATTAGGGGCGTAAGTAAAGAAACCCGACTTCTGTTGTTCGTATTGGATACCAAACTGTAATTCATGGTTTCCAACGTCAGCAGAAGCCATTACACTAAACCCGACCTGTTCGAATTCAGATTCGGAATAACCGTTAAACTGGGCTCCGGGAGCAGCCCATCTACCATAAATGCCAGCTACGCCATCACCATTTAACAGGCCACCGCCTTCGATAACGTTATTGGAATTACGGATTGTTCCATCGTATAAATCGTAATATTGTTCAGTATATCTTGATACATCTTTGTTAAAGGAAGCCGGTTTAAATGAAAACAGCGTATCAAGGTACCCATTGTGGATATATACGTCGTTATACACTTTTCCGTCAATTGTATCAGAACCAAGCTCGTATGAACGCAGTGTATAAGTGTCAAACCGGCCAATGTAACCAATCTTGAAGATATTGTCTTTAAATTCAGCATTCTGGTTTTTACTAAACGACTTGGTATAGTCGGCCTGAAGGCTGTAGTATATATTTTTAATCAGGGCATTTTTATTGTCTTCGGCTGTTGCAAACTTCTGGGTAAAACGGGCGAATGTGCGATAACTACTATTGAAGTATTCACCGTTATTTTCCCAGTTCATCAATGAATTGCCATAGCTAAATCCTCTGCCGGTATTGTAATTGTATGATCCGCCGACTGTAAAGTTTGAACTTTCAGATACCTTCAGGTCTAATTTTCCTGAGAAACTTGCAGCATAATCCGAGGCATTCTGAGAATTGTCAATTTTTTCAAAATCAGAGGCTTTCAGGAATGATGCCGAAGTACGGATTACATCATTATCGATAAAAAGCGGATTTGCTTTTAATTCTGTCAGCACATCATCTTTGACCTTATAGCGGCCAATAGGTGATTCGGCAGCATCTTTCTGATAAACAAAATCACCGGCTATAAAAAAGCCAAGTATTGATTTCCTGTCTCCACTTTCATTTGCCTTTTTCCGGATAATCGGACCCTGCATATTGAAACCGGCCCTGTTGTATCCAAATTTATCGAGGAACTGTGAAGTTTGTAACTCAAATCCTCCTGAATACATATTTGAAGGTCCTTTGGTTGTTACGTTAATAACACCCGAAGTTGCATCACCGTATTGGGCTGGAATACCGGAAATAATTACAGATACCTGTTCAATAGCCGAAGGAGGAAGGCTGGAGGATCCTCCGGAAACCTTTACCCCGTCGATATACATCACGGTAGCTTCACCACGTTCACCACGAACGCTTCCACGCTCGCCGTCAGCCGAAAATACACCTCCAACAGTAGTTGCAACAGCGTTGGCGCTTCTGTTGGGCATCTTTTCAATTTGCTTCGAGTCAACAATGGCACCGGTAGAAGTTTCATCCTTTTCAATCAGAGGAACCTTGTAACTGGTTATTTCGACCCCTGTGAGAGCCGTTGCCAAAGACTCGAGTTCAATGTTCTGGGATTCAACTTTCCCAGACCCAACACGGAAATTTTTGATAAGTTTTGTCTGATAACCAACATAAGAGCACCTTATATCGTAGTTACCAGGCGTAATTGGTTTAATTACGAAATTACCGTCAAAATCCGAAGTAGCGCCTCCTTGCTGAACCCCGTTCATTTCAATAACGACATTGGCAAAAGGAACAGCTTCCTTTGAGCCTTTGTCGATTATTTTTCCTTTCAGGGTACCGGTAGAAGCCTGAGAGAATACCAACATATAGGATGTCAGTACAATTCCCAAGGTTAATAGTAGATTTTTTATCATACCAGATTATAATTTAGAGATTTGCGTTGTGCGATAAAAAGGCAGTAAAGTTAAAGACAAATATCCCTATTCTCCAAATAAAATGAGCCACTTCTGTAAAAAAGTTGCTTAGGCTTATTTGTATGGACGATCAATAATTGAAGCATATATCACAGCCCGCCGTAAATCGAAATCAAACTCTCGGCTAGTATCATCCTGATTATCAATATTCAGGGTAACAATGCCTGTGGTTGCGGACTGTCCTTCCTCAAAGGCTTTAGATGTATATGGAGTTTTGGAATATCTTTTGTCAAAGGTTCTTTTTTCTGAAGATTCGGCTAGCGGAGCGTTGTACGATACAGTATCTATGGCCATTTCAGGGGTTGTAGTCGTTTTTCCGCCCAAAAACTCTCCCAGTATATCATCTACACCTTTATTGCTGGAGAGCATTTCTTCAAACATACTGCCGATACCTTTGGATTGGGGTACAGCAGCAGGCTCAGCAGGGATGCCAACAGTTTTACGCTTAGCTTTTTGAGAGCTCTTGTAAAAACCGAAAGCCACCCAGGCTACTAAAAAAACTATATATAGAATATCGTCCATAAATGTTTGGCTTGATGATCAAAACCGCGTGTAAAATTAATCAAATTTGTTAATCAGGTGTTAAAAACTATTAAAAACTTTTTCTTTACTGCTAATTACATCCTGCTGACTTTTTTGAAAACAAACGTCTGAAAAAAGACTGATTTTTCCCAATGCTCTTATTAAGTGCTTTTTTGTGCTTTTCAGCTTCAAGTAACCGCTGCTTACCCTGCTCACCCTGAATGTTTTTGTGGTTTTCGAGTGTTTTATTATAAACCTGTTGCTGTTGCCGGAGTTTTTCTTCCTTACGCTTTTCAATGGCTTTTTGCTGTTTTTTAACACGGGTACCCTGTGTACGGCACGATGAACTGACCGACATGACAATCAAAATGAGCATCAAATAATATAAAGGCTTCAACAAATCCATTTTTGCCGACAACTTATTAATTATCATGTTTAAACATTTCATAGTTCTGTAAACTTTTGGATGTGATAAATTTACATATAACAAGGGAGCCTTCATTTCTGAGACAGATAAATTAAGAGCAGTTTTACAATACCTTTGCAAAAATATTCAATTCCTGCTATCGTTGTTACCAAAACGAAAAACTTTACCGATGCGTATACCTGACCTTTCCGGATTTGGAATTGTTAAGATTCTATTATTGATTGCCATGCTTAGTTCTGCGTGTGGCAGCAATGAAGAAGAATCCACTATTCCATATGTTTATGTAAATATTGTAATCAACCCGGCCTCTATTGAATACGGAAACCTGAATGTACCCGGAAATTTAGCTACGATAAAAGGAGGATATCGCGGAATAGTTGTTTATCATTATATGCAGGATGAATATCTGGCTTTTGAACGAACCTGTACATTTGATCCCGATAAAAGCTGTTCCAAGCTCAAGGTTGACATCTCAACAATGCTCGCTACCGATACCTGCTGCGGATCACAATTTATACTGCTGGATGGCAGTGCGCTCGAAGGCAGCAAAGCCACCAGGCCACTGAAACAGTATCATACTACGTTTGACCCCGCTTACGGGCAATTGTATATATATAATTAATGTATAAAAAAAGCCGTCGGGATCCCGGCGGCTTTTTAAACAATCTATCAGTTTTTTAATATCTGTAATGTTCTGGTTTATAGGGTCCCTCTATGGGTACACCTATGTAATCGGCCTGATATTTTTCCAATACTGTAAGTTTAACCCCGAGTTGTTCAAGATGCAGGCGGGCTACTTCTTCATCGAGGTGTTTGGGTAAACGATATACATCAACAGGAAGTTCCTTTTTCCAGAGTTCGAGTTGGGCCAGTGTCTGGTTTGTAAATGAATTGCTCATCACAAATGAAGGGTGACCGGTGGCACAGCCAAGGTTAACAAGCCTGCCTTCTGCCAGCAGGAAAATAGAATGACCGTCGGGGAAGACATACTGATCAACCTGAGGTTTGATGTTAATTTTTTTAATGCCGGGCATGGCATCAAGGGCATCAACCTGAATTTCGTTATCGAAATGACCAATATTGCAAACGATTGCCTGGTCCTTCATTTTAGCCATGTGTTCAACGGTAATGATATCTTTGTTTCCGGTAGTAGTCACATAGATATTTCCTTCTGAAAGCGCATCTTCAACAGTGGTAATCTGAAAACCTTCCATTGCAGCCTGAAGCGCACAAATCGGGTCAATTTCAGTAACTATCACGCGTGCACCGTACGAACGCATCGATTTGGCCGAGCCTTTCCCAACATCGCCATATCCACAGATTACAACAACCTTTCCGGCAATCATCACGTCAGTTGCGCGCTTAATTCCATCAGCCAGAGATTCCCTGCAACCATAAAGATTGTCGAACTTTGATTTGGTAACGGAATCATTTACATTGATGGCAGGTACCAGGAGTTTTCCCATCTCTTTCATCTGGTATAGCCTGTGTACTCCGGTGGTTGTTTCTTCTGAAACGCCCTTCCACTCACTTACTACACGGTGCCAGCGCTGAGGGTCTTCAGCAAGTATCTGTTTAAGTGCGTTTAACACTACGGCCTCTTCACGACTACCAGGTACAGCATCAAGCACAGTACTGTCTTTTTCTGCTTCAAAGCCTTTGTGAATTAATAAGGTAGCATCGCCGCCATCATCAACTATCAGATTTGGGCCTTTACCATCGGGGAATTTCAGAGCCATTGATGTAGTCCACCAATATTCCTCAAGTGTTTCACCCTTCCAGGCAAAAACAGGTATGTTTGAATCGCGTACGACCGCTGCTGCAGCATGATCCTGTGTTGAAAAAATGTTACAACTTGCCCAACGTACATCAGCTCCGAGTGCTACCAGCGTTTCAATTAAAACGGCAGTCTGAATCGTCATATGCAATGATCCTGTAATACGGGCACCTTTGAGAGGTTGCAGCGGTGCATACCTGGCTCTGATTGCCATCAGCCCGGGCATTTCCTTTTCTGCGATATTGATTTCTTTGCGGCCCCAGTCGGCCAATGAAAGATCTTTAACTTTATATTCGAAATTCATATTATTAATAATTAAGTATTTCTGAGCAAAAACGGGGTGCAAAATTACTGATTTTTCCTGACCTATTCCTGACAATCAATCAAAACCATTTAAATTTATAACTTCGCCAAAAATTTCGCAACGTAAATGCCGGCAAAAATTCTACAGAAAACACGTGATTATGCGTCTCTTGGACTATGGAATATTACAGAATCCACAGATGAATTAATCTCACTTGCAGGTTTAGGTGCGCAGGAATTTGCCCTTTATAACACATTTTCAAATGATACCAGACGAAAACACTGGCTGAGTTACAGGGCTTTGGTCAAACAAATGCTTGATGGGCGACAGTTTAATCTTGTGTATGATACTTACGGAAAACTTCACCCTGATGACGGTTCTTTTCATTTGTCGGTGAGCCATTCCGGTGATTACAGCGCTGCAATTGTGAATCAACAAACGTCAGTAGGAATTGATGTGGAAAAAATGACACCCCGTATTTTAAAAATTGCTGACAGATTTATGGGTCCGGCTGAACTCGCGGGTATACCATCCAATTGTTTAACAGAATATTATTATGTATACTGGGGTGCCAAAGAAGCATTATTCAAATACTATGCGAAAGGGTCGCTTGAATTCAGAACTCAACTTCAAATATTGCCTTTTAAACTATCAGAAACCGGGACAGTAACGGGAAGCATTCTAACGGACACTTTTTCAGAAACCCTTACGTTAAAATACGAACTATTCGAAAACTACATACTTGTTCATACAGAGAATTTATAGTTAAATATGAAATATCTGAATTTGAAATATTTACATTTTCTAATTGTTGTTGCAATAATTGCTTCTTCATGTAACAACAAGAAAAATAATGAAAATCAACAAATTATTATTAAAGGCATCCTGACTAAATCAAACGGGTTAAAACTTGTGCTCAAAGAACTTGATGTCAGAAATACGTTACCCATTGATTCACAAGTGATTGGAAGTGATGGCAGTTTTCTGTTTTCCGGGATATTAAATAACTCCACCTTTCTGCAATTGGGCTGTGAAGGATTCGATCCGATGACGCTGGTAGTAGCACCGGGTGATGAATTAACCATTACGGGCTCACCCGATAGTTTACTTTTTGCCACCATCACAGGGTCAGATGATTCAAAACTTTTGCAGGACTATTTTAAGGAAACATTCCGAAACAAAAAAAAATCAGATGCCTTGGCTGATGTTCTGTATCAAAGCCGTTACAGGAGCGGATTCCCGAGAATCCGTGATTCATTGATGAAGGTGTATGACAGGGTGGTATTGCACCAAAAACACTATGTTCAAAAGCTTATCAGGCGAAACCCCGGGTCACTTGCATCCTTAATAATTATCAATCAAAAATTCGGACAGTCGGTTATTTTTGATGAGGTTAAAGACTCAGTGCTTTTTTTCATGGTGGACACTGCACTCTCGGCAAAACACCCGACGAATAAGCACACGCTTCAGCATCATGCCCGCATGGCTGAAAAAGCAAGAAAAAGGGTTGAATTTAAACTGGCACTTGCACAATTACAACCGGGAAAGCCCGCACCCGATTTTACGCTGAGGGATTCTGACGGTAACAGCATGGTTCTGAATGCCTTTAAAGGCAAAGATGTATTGCTGATTTTCTGGGCATCATGGGATAATGAATGCATGAAAGAATTGCTCAAGCTTAAAAAAGAGATCAATAAATTGAAAAAAAACGGAACTGAAATTATCGGTGTTTCATTTGATTACAAAAAAGAAATGTGGTTAAGTGCGATTCAAAATACTGGATTTGAATGGAATCACGTGAGCGATTTTAAATACCCCGATTCGCCGGTTAAAACAGTGTATTGTATTGAAAACCATTTACCTGTTTACGTTTTGATTGATAAAGAAGGTATTATCCGGGCCAGATATACAAATGCCGGACAGTTTCTGAAAGGTGTTGAATAAAAAAAGGGAATCCACTCCGGACTCCCTTTTCTGATTATATCCGTAAAAGTCAATTAGTATTCTTCAATGGTAAGCCCGGAAACGGCAGCTTCCATATCAATAAACACCTTTTTAGTGGTACTTGCATAATTTTTCGATCGGTAGAAACCTGATTTAATTTTATCAAAATTATCAAGTCGGCGGCTGGAAAGTACTGATTCTGAATTGACTTCACATCCTGAATTTTTAGGAATCAATATTTTAACTGAGGAAGCACCCATTTCCAGCGATACATGAACGGTATCGCACATATCACCTAGTTTTAGGTCCAGATCTGATGCCCCGCCATCAAGTTCAATTGATTTGATTCTGAACGCACTCAGGTTAAGATCCATTTTGGCAGCTCCGGCATCAATGGCAATATCCCATAATGGTTTGGTATTCAGGCGTAGGGCAACTTCATTCCGGGCATGTCCCGACCTGATTTTTACACCTTCCATGGTAATTTTTATCTTCCTGCCTTCATCATTGTCATAAGAGGTCATCGTATAAGGTCCAATATTCCCCTGACTGCTGAAATCAACCATCTGGTTTGTGGTATCATTTATAGTAAACGAGCCGGCTGCGGCATCAAGGTCCAAAGTTACCCTCGAAACCGTTGAGTCATAGGTTTCAAAAAGTTTCTGATCAGATGGCGTATAGTCCGTGTCATAATCATCATTTATTGTAATATCACCGTCATGCCAGTCGAACCAATGCATATTCCATCCTTCGCCCGGATTTGTATACACAAGCACCATTGCGGCAATTCCTACAATACCTGAAAGCAGCAGTTTGATCAGTGGCTTAACCGGTAAGATGGATATGCCCCATAACACCAGCGCCAGCGGCCACAAATGCCAGACGGCATCCCAGTTGAACCATATGATATCAAGATTGCGCAATGCAAACAAAATACCTATGGTTAAAAGAAGCACACCCCAAAAAACGTTCCTGTATTTCATGGTACCAGTTTTTAGAATTTATCTTGTTGTTTATTGGCAATAAAATAGTTGCGCAACATCAGTCCGCCAATTACGATCAGCACAACCGGCCAGAGGTCACCAAAACTGATGCGGGGTACAAACTGGCTTATTAAAAACAGAATACCTATCGTAATCAGAACGATTCCTGCGATAAAGTTTCCATTTTCTTTTTTGGATTTTTTCTTTTCCTGATAAGCCTTGTAGGGATCATCATTTTCAGATGACTGGTTAACATTGTCGTTATTCATAGTTGAATTGTTTGAAGGGTTATTAAATTCAGAGTTAGCATAAATTGTATCAAACGGAAGTATTATCCATAATACGATATAAACCCAAACCCCTGTTCCAAAGAACATCGTAATCAGGATAAAGAGGAAACGGACAATTGCACTGTCCATTTCAAAGTATCTGGCCAGACCGCCGGCCACGCCACCGATCATTTTGTCGGTATAGCTCCTT
Source organism: uncultured Bacteroidales bacterium (assembly GCA_964550695.1). Taxonomy (GTDB): domain Bacteria; phylum Bacteroidota; class Bacteroidia; order Bacteroidales; family TTA-H9; genus CAZKCK01. Next base: position 28,259 of record CAZKCK010000021.1, read on the forward strand.
GTTAAAGTTTTATAGGTATTCACAGTTAAAAATATTAACGGATTAATGCATGATTGACGCTGCAATTTACATGCGGTTACAGTTGAACCATTTTATTAAAATATTTGTTTGGTATAAATTCAATTATTTAGATATTCAAAATGTTTTTTGTAACTTTACAACCAAATGCGAAGCGTATATGAACAAGATTAAAGTAAAAAACCCTGTTGTAGAACTTGACGGTGATGAAATGACCCGTATTATCTGGCGGTTTATCAAAGAAAAACTGATTCTTCCGTACCTTGATCTTGATATTAAATACTTTGACCTTGGCATCGAAAACCGTGATGCCACGAATGACGAGGTTACCATTGAGTCTGCAAAGGCCATCCTTCAATACAATGTAGGAATCAAATGCGCCACCATTACACCCGATGAGATGCGGGTAAAGGAATTCGGACTTAAATCAATGTGGAAATCACCCAACGGAACCATACGCAATATTCTGGATGGAACCGTTTTCAGAGAGCCCATTCTGATAAACAATGTTCCAAGACTGGTTTCAAACTGGACACAACCTATTGTTATTGGCCGCCATGCTTTTGGAGACCAGTATCGTGCAACTGATTTTGTAGTTAAAGGAAAGGGGAAACTCACCATCACCTTTACCCCGGAATCGGGTGACGTACAATCATATACGGTTTACAATTTTGAAGACGACGGGGTGGCACTTGCCATGTACAATACTGACGCTTCCATCACCGGATTTGCACATTCATGCTTCAATATGGCCTTAAGCAAAGGCTGGCCGCTGTATCTTTCAACCAAAAACACGATTCTGAAAAAATATGACGGACGGTTCAAAGACATCTTTCAGGCAATTTATGAAGCTGATTATGAAGCCCGTTTTAAAGAAAAAGGGATTACTTACGAACACCGGCTCATCGACGATATGGTTGCCGCAGCACTTAAATGGAATGGTGGGTTTGTCTGGGCATGCAAAAATTATGATGGTGACGTACAAAGCGATACACTTGCCCAGGGTTTTGGCTCGCTCGGACTGATGACTTCAGTTCTGATTACACCTGATGGCAAAACCGTTGAAGCTGAAGCGGCCCATGGAACCGTAACAAGACATTACCGCGATTACCAGAAAGGAAAACCAACCTCAACCAATCCGATTGCCAGTATTTTTGCATGGACCAGAGGACTTGAGCACAGAGGGAAACTTGACGAAAACCCTCAACTGACCGATTTCTGCAAAACACTGGAAATGGTTGTTATTGAAACTGTTGAAGAAGGTAAAATGACCAAAGATCTGGCTTTACTTATTTACGGTGATGCCCTCAGAACTGAGGATTACCTCAATACAGAAGCTTTCCTTGATGCGATTGATCAGAATCTGAGGAAAAAACTAATTGCAAAATAACGCCACCTGACACCGCAACTCATATATTCGAAAATATCAGTAACCCTATTGAATAACAGTACGGTACTTTATTTCTGTTTTCAATAAACATTCAATCAACCCAAATTGTTAAATTAATATATAATACTCTTCCGGACATGGCAAAATTGAAAGAAAAACTTTACGAAAAAATACAGGCTCACCGGCCGCGCATGCAGCGGTTACTGCAGGAATACGGTGATGTTGTGGTCGACAAAATCACTATTTCGCAAGTGATAGGTGGAATGCGTGGAATAAAAAGCCTTGTAACTGACATATCTTACCTTGACCCAATGGAAGGTATTCGTTACCGTGGGTATACCCTGCCAGAAGTTTTTGAAAAACTTCCTAAGCCCAAAGGTGCTGAAATGCCATACGTTGAAGGCCTGTTTTACCTATTGCTTACAGGTGACGTGCCTTCAGAAAGCGAAGTTGCCGATGTAGTTGATGAATTCAACAAACGTCGCATCTTACCAAGATACGTGTATGAAGTCATTGACTCATTCCCTTGCTGCAGCCATCCGATGCCTATTTTTTCCGCAGCTATTACCACCATGCAGCGCGAGTCTTTCTTTTCAAAAAAATATGCTGCCGGATTAAATAAAATGGACTATTGGGATCCAACCTATGAAGATAGCCTGAATCTGCTTGCAAAACTTCCGGAAGTTGCAACCTATATTTACGCAAAACTCTATCGCGACGGAAAGCGTATCCAATCAAATCCCTTTCTGGATTACGGAGCCAATTTTGCCCACATGATGGGAAAACCTTCGCCTTACGATGATGTATCGAGAATGAATTTCATTATACACGCTGATCACGAAAGTGGCAATGTAAGTGCACATACAGGGCATCTGGTTTCGAGCTCGCTGGCCGATGTTTACCTATCAATCGCAGCCATGGTCAATGGGTTGGCCGGCCCACTGCACGGTCTCGCCAATCAGGAAGTATTGCGCTGGATACTGGGTTTTATGGAAAGAATGAACGATGCCATTCCAACCGAAGACGAAGTAAGGCAATATGTTTGGGATACACTGCATTCCGGTCAGGTAATTCCCGGTTACGGTCACGCTGTGTTACGCAAAACTGACCCGAGATATACCGTTCAACGCGATTTTTGCCTGAAGCATATGCCTGATGATCTGGTATTTGAATACGTAAATATGCTTTATAAGGTTGTACCTGATATACTGATTAAACAGGGTAAAGCCAAGAACCCCTGGCCAAACCTTGACGCACAAACCGGTGTAATTCAATGGCATTACGGTGTACGTGAATTCGATTTTTATACTGTACTGTTTGGCATTGGCCGCGCAATAGGTATTACAGCGAATATTATCTGGGACAGGGCATTGGGCTTCCCGTTGGAACGTCCCAAATCGCTTACAACTGATATGCTGGAGCAAATTGCTTTCGGACTGATCAGACACGAAGATCTGCCCTCCGAATAAAAATCGGCTCTATAAACGATTTGTCTTTTTATGTTTTTTTTGATTACGGTGCAGCAACTCATGAGGGTTGCTGCTTTTTTTTAACTGACTCCCAAAATCAGTTTTCTCTTCTACATTAATTATAGCAGGGATTAATTGTCCAATCGGTACTAACAGTTGCGTCCTCTGACAATACACTTATAATAAACGGCTGCGTTGCTTTTATCTTTAAATACTTCTTTTTTACCAATTTACCGTTGTAACAAACGCTGGCATACGGGCTGGTTGTGATATCAAATCTGAGTTTCCGTTTTGCATACTTTTCGGGCACTGAAAACGAAATACTTTTGTTGAGTTGGTCGATAACGGGCCGGGTACTGGCCTTGGGAACCAGTATCTTAACAATATCTGCGTGCATATTCGGGATAATATTAATCACCGATTTCCAATGCTTTAACGTTTTACAATCAACTGTTTCAATGTCAAAATTAACTGGTTTTGAAAAATCAGTTAAAGATACGCCTGATATGAATGGCAGATTGCCAATACTTACAGTTGCAGGCTCCGGACTTAGTTTGTAATCAGCCACAAGACTGTCGCACTCAAAGCCATGTGGAAAGGTCAGGTTCACCGTTTGCAAAAAAGGATCAATCACACTTTTACCTATCTGCCCCTGAATTGAAAATTCGGTAAACTCAGCGTAGTTGTTAGTTTTATACCAATGCTCGGGATGAATGAGAATAATAGCCCTGTCACCAGGCTTTAAAACCCTCCAGTCGTTCATGGCCATATTCCACCGGTTGCCCTTAATTAGTTTTACATCAGAATAGTAGTGGTTATTGTTCAGGAAATATGCCTCATAATCAAAACCAAATTCCTTTAATGTTCCTTTAATGAGTTTTACAGTATCTTTCTCATTCAGAACAACTTGATTTGTATTTGCAAAGTTAAGGTCAAAAGGTTTATCATCACACTCTTCAAAAAAATAATAATTAATGCATTGATGCGGCCGTAACTGAGATGCCCCGTGTGAAGCCACGCCTGAAATATGTAACCCACTATTTCTTAAATACTTCAATTCATTTTTTAAAAACTGACGCGGCTCAACATTGTAAAACAACTGAAGTGACAACAGATCATTATGAAGGCCAACTTCATGGCCCCACTCATTCTGAAAGGTTAACATTGATTTAATTAGTGAGTCTGAACGGCTTGATGTATCAGAAGGATTGGAGTAATAATACTGAGCTGTGTGTAAAAAATAATAGCTTGCTTTCATGCCCATTCGCTTTTCAATACGGGCCACCTCTGTAGCTTTCATCAAATCAATATCAACATCATGCCTCAATCCTATAATAATTCTGGCACTGTCAAATGTTTTAAGATATTTGTTTAGCGGAACAACCAGATACTTTGAGGAATCTGATAATTCTTTCAGAAATGACTCATACTTTTCATAGGTCATGTTGGAATCGCCGGCAGGAGACCAAACTGCATGCAATGGACTGATGAGTTGAAAATTGAATAATAAAAAGAGAATCAAGCATCTGATAAAATGGTTGACCAAATTATTTCCAAAAAAAACCATAAAGTAATAAATGCTATCTTATAAAATGCAATCCTGCTTCATTAATCTTAATTCTGCCTTCCTTCATTAAGACGCCGGCTGCTCTTTTAAATGTTTTTTTGCTGATTGAAAACACTTTACGAATTTCAACGGGATCGCTGTCATCGTTATACGGCAGATGGCCGCCTGCGTCAACAAGCCGGGCGAGCAGATTTTGCGAAGCCTCATCAATTTCAGAAAAACCGGGTCTGCGCATACTCAGGTCAATGCGAAGGTCATCACGAACCTTCATTACATAGGCTTTTAAATGATTACCCGGAATCAGGGGTTTAAGCATGCTGTCAGAATAAATCATTCCCCAATAAAGGTTGTTCACAATTACGCGGAAACCTGTATCTGTCTTCTCGGCAATAAATGCATCAACCTCAGTACCCGGCTTTAGTTCAGAGGGATCGTTACGCAGAAACTTATTGATAATGGTTGATCCGGCCAGCCTGCCCGAGCTTTTATCATGGTAAATATGCACAAGTACAGTCTGACCCACCCTCAGGTCGCCCTTCATTTCCTTATACGGTATTAACAAGTCCTTTGGCAGCCCCATATCTGCAAAAGCCCCAATATTGTTCACTGCTACAACATCCAATAAAGCAAATTCACCAGCGGCAGCAACAGGTCTGATGGTAGTGGCAATAAGCCTGTCTTCGCTGTCAGTATATAAAAATACCGAAATAATATCACCTGAATTGGTACCGGAAGGAATCTGGGCTCCGGGAAGCAAAATTGCTTTATCGCCCTCAATACCGGTCAGGAGAAAAGCTCCTGAATCGTTTATATCCCTGACTTCGAGATTGTAATATTTTCCGGGTTCTAACATGCTGATCAGATTTTATGTAATCGACAATGGATTTATGGGTGTATTAAACCAACGAATTGATAATCAATAAATTTTGCGGTAAAATTACAAAAAAGCTTCTTGTATTCCGTAACTTATTACAGAAACATCTAAAAGTTTATGCGTTTACAAATGAAAATAATACATTTGCTCTATTGATTATACTTAATAATCAGCAAAACTCAATCAACTCTCTTTAAACCCAAAACCATTATGTACAAAAAATTAAGTATTATGCTGTTATCCATCAGCTTACTTGGTGGTATTGTCTTAACTACCGGGTGTGGCCAGGGCAAAGTGGCACCTGCTCCCATCATTCCACTAAAAGATTTCTTCAAAAATCCTGAAAGGTCATCGTATCAGATTTCACCTGACGGGAAATACTATTCGTACCGGGCTCCTTACCAGACAAGAATGAACATTTTTGTTCAGGAAATAGGCAAAGACAGCGCTACCAGGCTCACCAGTGAAACGGACCGGGATATTGCCGGTTATTTTTGGGCTAACAATACCCGTATTCTCTATCTGAAAGACAATGGAGGCGATGAGAATTTTAAACTGTATGGCGTAAATGCCGATGGCAGCAACCTCATCTGCTTTACTGATTATGAAGGTGTAAGAACTGAAATGATTGATGTGCTGGAGGATTTCCCTGAATTTGTGATCATTGGATTAAACAAAAGAAATCCAGAAGTTTTTGACCCGTACAGATTAAATATTGAAACCGGTGCAATGGAGATGATTGCTGAAAATCCGGGCAATATATCAGGCTGGATAACCGACCACGACGGGAAACTCAGGGCAGCAACCGCCACAGATGGTATCAATGCACAATTGCTTTACCGTGAGACTGAAAAAGATCAGTTCAGGGTTGTACTCACCACCAGTTTTAAAGATCAGGTTGGCCCGCAATTCTTCACATTCGATAACAAGAACATCTATGCTTCTTCAAACCTTGGAAGAGACAAAGCAGCTATTGTAGAATTTGACATTGTAAACGGCAAGGAAATCAAGGTTTTGTACGAAAATAAAGATTTTGATGTGGATGGGCTTTCATTTTCAAAAAAACGTAAAGTGCTGACTACAGCATCATTTGAATCATGGAAAGGCGAACAATACTTTTTTGATGCTGAAGTTAAAAAGATTTACGAACGGCTTGGTAAAGACCTGGGCGAATACCAATACGTGATTACTTCGGTTACCAAAAACGAAGATAAATTCATTGTGCGTACATACAGCGATCGTTCACTGGGTGCATATTATATTTATGATCTTGCAACTGACAAACTGGATAAAATTACTGAGGTAAGCCCATGGATTAATGAAAACGACATGGCCAAAGTTGAGCCTATTCAATACCAGAGCCGTGATGGCCTCACCATCAACGGTTATTTAACACTCCCCAAAGGATATTCAATGGAGACAGCCCATGATTTGCCAGTTGTTGTAAATCCGCATGGCGGCCCCTGGGCCCGCGACAGTTGGGGCTTCAATCCTGAAATTCAGTTTCTGGCCAACCGTGGTTATGCCGTTCTGCAAATGAACTTCAGAGGATCAACGGGTTATGGAAAAGATTTTTGGCAAAAATCATTTAAACAATGGGGTTTGACCATGCAGGAAGATATTACTGATGGCGTTAAATGGCTGGTTGACAAAAAAATAGCTGATCCTAAACGCATTGCCATTTATGGTGCAAGTTATGGCGGTTATGCTACTTTACAGGGAATTGTAAAAGACCCAGACCAGTATGCTGCTGCTGTTGACTATGTTGGTGTATCGAACCTGTTTACATTTATGAGTACAATCCCCCCCTACTGGAAACCTTATCTTGATATGATGTATGAAATGGTAGGCAATCCAGTGGCTGACAGCCTGATACTCGCCCAAAATTCACCTGCTATGAATGCTGACAAAATCAAAACTCCTCTTTTTATAGCTCAGGGAGCCAATGATCCACGCGTGAACAAAGCCGAATCGGATCAGATGGTTGATGCACTGAAAAAACGTGGAGTCGAAGTTGAATACATGGTGAAAGATAATGAAGGGCACGGATTCCACAACGAAGAAAATCAGTTTTCGTTCTATGAGTCCATGGAGAAATTCCTTTCGGCGCATCTGAAAAAACAGTAACATATTTCTAATAAAATCAAAAAAGCTGCCTCAGAAATGAAGCAGCTTTTTTTATTCAGGTTTCCTGCCAATTCTGACTGGAATAGTATGTCAATCAGCTATTTTACCAATTCCTCTTTTATCCCCTTTTCAGCTTTACGGTAGGTTAGGTTGCTGTCCGCAATCGCACAAACTTTGTTTGGATGCGAACACTGATAAAAAACAAAAA
>CAZKCK010000022.1:0-35869 GCA_964550695.1 uncultured Bacteroidales bacterium
ATCGAAAAAAAGATTAGGTTTTTGAATTTCATAGTATTTAATAGATTGATTATGAAACTAATAATATGATTTCATTGTAATTGTACAAAAAAAAAGCTGCCGGTTAGGGCAGCTTTTCACAGGTTACTGGAACCTTAGAATTTATTTACTTTGGAAGTGATAACTTTTCCAGCACCATCGGTAACTGAAAGAATATACATTACATTGTTGACGTCCTTGAAATTCAATGTAGCAGTGTTGGTATTTGAATAATCAAAACTGTTTACCAACTGTCCGGTGATTGAATAAACCCTGATCATTTTCAGGCCATTGCTGTTTTCAACAAACAAAGTGTTGTTAACCGGGTTTGGATAAACCCTGTAAGCACTGGTGTTGGTAGGAATGCCATTTGAAGTGTTAGGATTGTCATTTACAACGATATCATCAAAGAAAATTTCAATATCGTCTGTAATTGTCAGGGGGTCTTCAAAATCAGGCATGAAAGCAAGGATAGGATAAGTACCGGTTTTTTCTGAAAAATCAAATACGAATTCTTCCCATGCGCTGGTTAATTGTTGTGCATTTACGGCAGCAAGTTCAAGGGTTCCGGCTGCTCCACCTTCCAATTTTAATTTCACGGGGCTTATTCTTGATTTCCAAACCTTCACGTGAACATATTTGTTAACGGTAACATCAACTTCAGGAGCAAGATTGGCCCAGAAACCACCCCAAGGCTGACCACCATTGGTTGTACCCCTGCGGATGAATTTCATAACTTTAGCACTTGAGTTCATGGCATCCGGAGCTGGATTGTCAATAATCATGAATGTTTCTTCAACAGCATGTACCAAAGGATCGTCCCATGCGCCATTGCCCATAACGTGCAATGTGAGGGCACCGGTTGTACCATCTTCAAAATCAGCTACCGGGGGATTCAGAACAGCCCAGATGAAAGTTTTGGCAACAGTTCCGGCAAAGGTGAATGACCTGTTGGGGTCACCTGTCCATTCGCCACCTGCCCAACCTGCAGCCTTGAAGAATTTGAATGCATAAGTTCCACTCTTGATATTGAGGTTGATAGAGTAGATTCCATCACCATCAGCATCTTTCAGTTCGTTGTTGGCATTGGATCCCGGCTCATTCCAGGTTCCATGAATTCCGCCCAAAAAGTCACCTGCAATATAAACAGGTTCGCCAGCTAAACCAGCAGAAGCCATGTTTACATTAAAAGTTACCAGTGTGCCAAATTCAGCATCAACAGTTGATTCAGCAGCTACTATGATGGAACGGTTTGGATCACCTGCCCATTCGCCACCAGCCCAGCCAGCGCCTTTGAAGAATTTGAAAGGTACGGTAACTGCATCGAGTGACAATACTACAGTGTAGATAGAATCGCCATCAGCATCAAGTAATTGCAGAGCAGGATTGGTTCCCGGCTCCTGCCATGTGCCTATTGCAGCACCAAAATCACCGGCCATATAAACAGCTTCTGCAGCGGCCAGACCTGAACCGTGCATATCAACATTAAAAGTAACATTGAAAGGTTGAGCCATCGTAGCAAAGCTCATGAGTAAAAAGGCACCAAATGAAAGTAAAAGTTTTTTCATAGATATCAGTTTTAGGGTTAGAAAATTAAAAGTTACCTACAAAAATAAACAAAAACTTATATTATTGTTAGTTTTTTCTTTCGATGAAGTAAAAAAAAATGAAATTAAAAAGTGATTTCATATTTATAATATTGTAATTAGTTGTCAATAAGTTTGTTGTAGCTTCATCTGGTTAATAACAACTTAACAATTACTGTTTCACTTTTTTGAACCAATTCAACAAAATAAATGCCTTTGGGTTGTTTAAGCATATCAAATCCCACTTTGTGTGCTCCTGGAGAAGTGTTTTTGTATTCTTTTTCAAATAAAAACTGGCCAACGGCATTTTTCACCTTTATTTTAATAATACCCGTTATTAACGAATTGAATTGCAATGTAAACAGGCCATCAGACGGATTGGGAGATATGCTTACATCATAAAGTTGATTGTTATTCCCTTCAATGATGCCATTCGGGTCAGAAACAAAGCCCATTGAAGTTAATGCCGGCTGAATTTCAGGGTTTTTCATAAAGCTTTCCCATATCATACCACTGCGATAATTTTCAATCATTGCGATAATCGGACCCTGATCAATAGCCAGATAAGATGTTGCATACCAGTTTCGTTTTTGGTTAAAAGCATCATAAAATCCATAAATACCCCATGTTTTGTATCCCAATTGCCTGTAGAAATGTTTCAGGGCTTTGAGGCCTGCCTCGGGTGTATAAGGCATTGAAGACAATGCCGCTGAAGGAGTAATTGTACCGTTGTCGCCGTTAGCAGTTGGTTCATGAGCCATGTACCCGTCAGGGTCATCGCTTGCTGTAAGTCCCCAGCAATCTTCACTGTAACCGGTAAAATTTCTGGGATTGGCTTTGCAATAAGCCTGATGAATTAGCGAAATGTTGCGGCTGTTGTTGAAATAATTCGTGTATTGGTCTTTTATGTTGCGTGGATCGAAACCCAGGAAAGAATAATGTGTAAAAAACAGGGGTCCGCCATAATCCCATCCAACATAAATTTTATGGCCGTAAAATGTTTTTCCGTTCACATAATTTGCATGGGCAGCCCAGCCAGTCTTGTAAAGTGTTGCAGGCACACTGTGTGTTGGAGATGCTATTGCCAGTAAATATATTATTAGGGCTTCATTGTATCCCCGAATCGGCATATTCATGGCCCAGCCATAGTTTGGCGACCAATGCCAGTACAAAACATTGCTGTTGTTATTGCGATACCAGTCCCATTCAACGCTCTCCCATAAACTGGTTATTTTGGTACGCAGGTTCATTTCTGAATAACTATTCTGATCAAAATATCCTCTCGCGGCCAGCAGCCCTTCAATCAGAAATGCTGTTTCAACAAGGTCGCCGCCATTGTCTTTGGTACTGAATGGAATCACATCACCATTGCTGCCATTCAGCCAGTGTGGCCATGCGCCGTGGAACCGATCAGCAGTTGCGAGAAAATCAGCAATTTTAATCATTCTGTCAACGGCTTGTTCTCTTGTGATAAATCCTCTGTTTACACCGGCTATCAGAGCCATGATACCAAATCCCGAACCTCCGGCGGTGACTGTTTCACCTGAACCAAAACGCTCCCGGGTAAGTCCTGAAACAGGGTGTGCATAATCCCAGAAATAACGGAATGTAGCCTCCTGAACCATATTCAACAGCTCATCGTCAGTAAAGTCACGCACAGCGACATTTATTGCAGCTGATGGAAGTGAAGGTTCACCCATATCATTCAGTGCCTTTAATCTGTAAACAATGGTCTTATTGGTTCCAAGACCAGTGAGATAATCCGAAAATACAGTATCATTTTTCCCGCTGATACCTGAAACTGCAAAACTGGCACCTGCATCTGATGATCTTTCAATCTGATACCCCGAAACATTGCTTTCAGGATTCTTTTTCCATTGCAAAAGCACATGACGTTCATAACCAACTCCCGCGAATCCGGTGGGCGCTCCTACAGCCGGGCTGGTGCCATCGCCTTTAAAAACCCGCATATTGTCGATAATCAGCGTATGCTCAACACCATCAGATACATCCTGTGCAAATCCAATTGTTTTAATATTGGTATAGTTAATGGGATTTACCTGATTCAGAAAAATCGCCATCGGGATTTGTAAATTTGTCCACTGCTGGGCCGTAATTTCTTTACCATAAATTGAAAGTGAAATCATGATTGACTTATTGTTGTCGGTATCTTCAAAAAATACCTTTGGCAATGTGCTTTTTGTTTGCCCGGAAGCTGAAAATACCCAAAACGAAAGGGTATCAGTATTTGAAATGTCTCTGGCTGTCCAGTCATTGCCTGCTGCTATGGCAAACCAGCTGCCACCGTTCACCGATTTCCATTTTAACCGGAGAGCATTAATTCCCTGCTGCGCCTGAACAGTGGTTTCAACCGGAAATTTGCGCAATTCGGTGCCTTTTCGCTCCAGTTCACTTGGGCTTGTTAATTCCATCCAACTGCAATCCCACATGATTGGATCATTACTGTCCTGAAAAAACAGATAAGTCTGGCTTTGCCCTGAAAGCGAAACTATTATTGCAAGTATGAGAATTGAAATTAGTTTTTTCATAGTTGATTATATTTGAGGACTTTGGATTGGAATTTGACAATTATCAGTAGCTAAAACAATTAAAAAACAAGGAAAGAATTCAATGTGTTTCAATGAATTCTTTCCTTGCAAAGGTACTAAGGAATTATCCTAGTAACCGGGATTCTGGGTAAGTTTACCTTCCGACAAATCAATTTGTGTCTGAGGAATCGGGAAATGTTCATTTTTGCCAGCGGTAAAGCCTTTGGCGGCCAAAACAGATGCTGCCTGACCGGTACGCACGAGATCGAAGAAGCGGTCGCCTTCCATGGCCAGTTCAAGCCTGCGCTCACGGTATAAATCTTCAATAGTCGGAGATCCGATTGCAGGAAGGTTCACCCGTTGACGCACCTGATTCAGGTATTGAGCAGCACCTGATGCATCACCAAGCCTGATTTTTGCTTCGGCTGCCATCAGAAGTACTTCAGCAAAACGCAATACCCTGATATTCTGGCCGGCACCGTAAGGACCGAATGTCTGAAGACTTGATGGATAATATGCTTTCCCGTTATAGCGCGGGATGTCAACACCTTCAAGGCTTGCCACACCGGCAATTTCGTCACCATCAGGCGTTATATCTCCTTTGAACAGTATGGTGGTTTGTTTTCTTACCACATCACCTGCAGCATCAAAAGCGGCAGCCAGATCATCGGTCGGGATGTTAAAGCCCCAGCCCCATTGCCCGCGTACTGATTGCACTTCGGCATGCTGGCAGAAGGATAAACCGGAGTTTCCTTCATATTCCTGTGCCTGAATTTCAAATACTGATTCGGGGCCGTTTTCGGCGGCAACCCTGAATACATTATAATAATTGCTTTCAAGCGAATAAATTCCGGAAGAAATTACATCGGTGGCATATTGAGATGCTTCGCCCCAACGCTCATTGTATAAATAAACCTTGGCAAGTAATGCTTTTGCTGCATTGCTGGTGGCACGCCCTTTTTCAACCTGAACTGCTGGGAGGGCTGATATAGCATCCTTTAAGTCAGTTTCAATCTGAGCCCAGACTTCAGAAGCTGAAGAGCGAAGGTAAATCTCTGGTCCAACCGGAACAACAAGTGGCAACGGGACGCCCCCGAAAGCCCTGACAAGGTCAAAATACAGCAACGCACGAAGGAATTTAGCTTCACCAACCAATCTGGTTTTGAGTGCTGCGTCCATCTCAATATTAGGGATGTTGGTAATGCACTGATTGGCAAGGTTTATACCTCTGTATCGGCCACTCCAGTAATCGTTCAATATAAATTGGTTCTGGGTGTAGGCAAAATTGTCGTAGTCATTTATAAAGGTAGCATCACCTGATTCACTTCCCTTTTGGGAATTATCTGAGGGTACTTCCTGCATAATGATATAGGCAAACGACACCATTTCCCATGTTCTGAAATGTGCATAAATAGAGTTTACACCCTGTGCGGCCTGATCAGCGTTTTCGAAAAATCCTATGGCCGGCACGCTTTTTTCTGGTTCAAAATCAAGGTAATCCTTGCATGAACTCAGCATAAAGAAAACGATTGTTAAGGCAGAAGCCAGAAATATTTTGGTTTTCATGTATGTATCTCCTTTAATTTTTAAAAACTCAAATTAATACCAAAGTTATAGGTAGCTGACATGGGGTACACATTCAGGTCGATACCCTGTGATGTGGAGGATCCTCCTGAAATTTCAGGATTAAACCCATTGTATCCGAACAGGTTGATAGGATTACTTGCATTGGTATAGAGTCTTACCTTTTCAAGTCCGATCTTTTTTGTAAAACGTTCGGGCAGGGTATAACCAAGTTGTATTGTCCTTACACGTAAAAAAGCACCGTCTTCAACATACCATGTGTTGGGTGCTTTATTCCCGTTTTCACTGGTCAGGTCAGCCGAAGGATAGGTAGTTGACGTTCCTTCTCCGTGCCAGCGGTTATTGTAAAAGTCGAGGTCGTAATTTTCATTGCCCAGACGCTGATCACGTTTGGCATTGTAAATCTTGTTGCCCCAACGTGCATAAACATCAACAGTCAGGTCGAAGCCGGCATATAAAACCGAGGCCGAAAATCCCATTGAGGATGTTGGAATTGCACTTCCCATAAAAATACGGTCTTTCGCATCAATGATACCGTTGCCATCAATATCTTCAAATTTAAAATCACCGGGTTTGGCTGTTGGCTGAATTTTTTCACCTTTTGAATTTGTATAGCTGTCAACTTCGGCCTGATTCTGGAAAATACCAATTACATTGCGTCCATAATAGCTGCCAATTGGCTGTCCTACAACAGTATATGTTGTGAAGAATCCGCCGTTGTTCAGTCCGCCACCATAAATTCCAATGGTTCCGGGTCGGAGTTTGGATACTTCATTATGGTTATAAGCATAGTTGAAATTCAGGTCGTAACTTACTTTACCGATTTTGCTATTATAACCTAATGTAAACTCAACACCACGGTTCAGAATGTCAGCATTGTTGGTCAGGTATGAACCTGAAGTTCCGGCAGTAGCTGATAGTGTAAGCGGGAAAATTGCATCTTGCGTGGTACGTGAATAGAAATCAATTTCATAGGATAATTTGTCGTTGAATGACTTACCTTCAATGGCTATATCAATTTCGTTCAGTCTTTCCCATTTTAACTGTGATGGAACTGCACTGGTAATGTTGGCTCCTTCTGCAATCACCATTACGCCACCCTGGTTAAATGTGGTACTGAGTTCACCGCCCTGTGAAACCACAAGCGTGTAAACGTTTGCAGGAATCCTGTTGTTGCCGTTGGTTCCCCAACTGGCACGCAGTTTCAGAAAATCGAATATTTTCTGGTTTTTCATAAACTCCTCACCGGTAATGATCCAGCCAAGGCCCACGGAGGGGAACATATCCCAGCGGTCGCTGGCTGGGAAAACTGAACTTCCATCGCGGCGTAACGTGGCAGTCATCAGATACCTGTCTTTGAATGAATAATTTACACGTCCGAAATAGGAGAGTGCTGTAATTTTTGATCCCCAGTCGTTGGCAACGGCAGTTTTTTCACGTCCAAGACCCAGATAAAGCGATTGATTTCCGAAATCAACCACACCAAGGCGTGAACCAAATAAGCCCAGTGTGCTTTCGTATTGTGATGACATGCCTGCCATGGCTTTGATACGGTGATCACCTGTGTGGTAATCAAAAGTCATTGTATTGTCCCAGGTACTTTTATAATCATAATTGATGGTGCGGCTAAGTGTCTGGTTCGTGTCTTTCTGGTTTACAGAAACATAATACCAAGGAGTGTAACTTCTGTTACGGGCGTAGCCAAAATCAGCACCATATTGTGACCGGAACTGGAAGTATTTCAGGAAGCTGATTTCAGCATAAACGCTACCAACCAGCCTGATTCCGTTTGATTGACTGTTGAAATAATTGAGAGAAGCTGAAGGATTGGCAAAATTCCCTAGTCCCAATCCAACAGGATCAGTATATGCGGTATCGTTCAGCATAGGTTCGAAAACCGGAGGTGTAATGTAGGCATCGTAAAACACTGAAGGTGCATCATTGGTGCGGAAACCTGAAAGTGTGGCGGTATAGCCGACTTTAATATATTTGCTGGCATCCATATCCATCGATGAACGCAGGTTGAGTCGTTCATAATTTTGTCCGTTAATCAGACCTTCCTGTTTAAAGTAACCAACTCCGAAATAGTATAAATTTTTGCCTGAACCACCGGAGAACCCTAAATCGTGGCTCATGATTTTTGCCTGACTGTTGAGTACCTGATCATACCAATTTGTATAAACAGGAAAATCAGCGGGATTGCGCGGATCGTAAGTAGTTCCCGCTGCTTGTGCCTGATAAAGGCCTTTTTCATTAATCAGTTCAATGTATTGGGTGTTATTGGCCATTGGAAGCTGATTTACAGCAGTTTGCATGCCGGTATAACCACTGTAGGTTACTTTGGCATCGCGTCCGGTGCTGCGGCGGGTATTAATGATTAACACCCCATTTGAAGCTTTTACCCCGTAAATTGCTGAGGCAGAAGCATCCTTTAAAACTGTGGTTGATTCAATATCGGAAGGGCTTAAAAAGCTAATGTCGCTTGTAAGCACCCCATCGACAACATACAGGGGATCAGCCGATGAGTTTACCGTGCCTAGTCCGCGTATGCGGATGGTGGGGGCAGCACCCGGAGCACCATTGTTGGTTACCTGAACACCGGCAACCTTGCCCTGAAGCACCTGACCAATGTTAGCGGCCGGTTGATTTGAAAGCTTATCTGATTTAATGGTGGTAACGGAACCTGTTAAATCCATTTTTTTGGTGGATCCATAACCAACAATAACCAGCTCTTCGAGCCCGATCACATCAGTCTCAAGCAGAACATCAATTTTCGCCTGATTGCCAATGTTTATTTCCTGCTTTTTATAACCAACAAAAGTAAATTCGAGTAATGTAGCCTTTGGTGGTACTTTCAGTGAATAGGTTCCATCGATAGTGGTGGTAGTGCCAATTGTGGTGCCTTTAACAACAATGCTCGCACCCGGGATGGTCGACCCATCGTTTTTATCCTTTACCGAACCGGTGATGACGCGGTCCTGAGCCATTACACCCAGCGAAAGGATAAACGCCAGCATGATAATGTAAATTTTTTTCATAGAATTAATAATTGATTAGTTTAATAAAGTATTATTTGTGTCAGTTTTTTTTTGATCTTACCATCAAGGTGGCAGTGTACGGTTCGTTTTCATTTCTGTTTTCAATTTGATTGATTATTTCACTTTTTATGAGATGTCAGCGTAATTTACTTTAACTGAAAGTAAACAATAGTTATTAAATTTATAAAAATCAAATAATTACATAATTTGGTCAGTCAAAATATTTTTAATATTCAATGAGCAAAAACCACAAAGTGTATAAAACACACTAAGTCATGCAAAGATAGAACAAGACGACTTAAAATGCAAGTTAAGATTGAAATAATTCTAAATTTGTGTATATGCTTAATTGTCAGCAATTTCGAATGTCAAAATTTCGTTACCGGATTTGAAGAGTCTCAGCAACCTGCCATAAATCTGGTATGAATCAATATTTACAAGATTATCAATGTATTGTCCTTCAAAAGTGTCGAGGCATCCCATTTTGGTCATCGACAATGCCGGGCCGATTGAAAGTTTATTGCCTTCGGTCTTAAACTGACCGCTGTAATTGTTGCAACCGGTATTCCCGCTGATGGTGTGTTTTGTTTCATCGAAGATAATGAATGGCTTTTTGCTTTCATCTCTTGGGTTGGTATAGGTTTTTCCGTTCAAAGTGATAAACAGCCATTTCCCGGTTAATGCAACTGTTTGGTTTATTGGCTTTTCCGGATCAATTTTATTAAAAACATACATCGCAGGGTTGGTTTGGTTTAGTTTCATTTTATCAGCACCCAGTTTATATAATTTATCAGATTCAATTGATAACCTGTCAGTTCCATTGTCCTTTGTAAGAATTAGTATACTTTTATCAATACTCCAGGTTCCATAAGTTTGTGAGGGCTTTACATCGCGTTCCTGATAAACCAAGACTTCTTCAAACGTATGATCTGCTTTCAGTGTCAGTTGATAATCAATTCCGGGGCAGCCTTCACATGGTAACAATCCTGTATAAGTTCCGATCATTTTAGTTGGTGTGGCCGTTTGTTTTATGGCTGTTTGTGATGTTGAACAGGCCGAAAGGAGGATTGCAGTTAAAGCAAGAAAAAGAATTTTTTTCATAATAGTTGAATTAAAGTTTTATATCCGGCTGATTTTATGAATGTCAGCACCAGAACATCAATATTATTTGATGGCATTAAATATAACACAAAATCGGGCTATTTTGTTGGATTTGATAGATAAACAAGTGAAGGGTGAAAGGTGAAGGATGAAAGGTTAAGGGTGAGCCCGGTGGCTGAGCCTGTCGAAGCCAAGGGTGAAAGGTTAAGGATGAAAGGCTTTGAAAAACATTGTAAATTTTAAATTGGTAATTGTAAATTGTAAATATTTGAAAACCAACATCCGGAAGGCAAAATATTTACAATTTAATCTTTACAATTTGATCTTTACAATATATTTTGTTGAAAGGTAAAGCTTGCCCAACCGAAGAATGAGCGTGGGGGTGAAAGGTCCATTCCCCATTTTCTAATTTTCATATTATCCCATAATCCCATTATCCCATTATCCCATTTTCACATTTTCATATTTCCAAATTTTCACATTTTCACATTTTCACATTTTCACATTTTCACATTTGCATATTTTCACATTTTCTCATCTTCCCTCAGCTCTGGGGTCGGGTTTGAGCGGAAGTTTGGCCATTTTTTGTACGGTAAGTGAGGGATGACCGAATTCCTGGGTAAGTTCGCCAAGCAGCAGGTACATGCCACGCCCTTTAAAAGGGTATGTTTTAAGTGAATCCGGAAAATGTACAGTGTCAAATATTTCGCCGTGTGCATCCAGAAAGGTTCCAAAATGCATAAGTTCATTTTTGCTTGTCTTTACATACTTCAGTGTTACCATATGCCCGACCATTCTTACAATTTTTCCGGTACCGGTTGCCATTTCCCCTGCACTGATTTCGCCCCTGAAACCTGTTTGCAGCATATCAAAGTAGCTCATGGTCACCGGAAATCCCAGGATTGTTATTTCATCGTAGGCATCTTCGATGGGGGTATGAATCAGTGGCGGCAAAACAAAATCCTTTGATTTTTTACTGAAAAGAATTGGCTGAATGGGACTTACATTTTGCCTGCCGGCAAGCATATGAACTTCCCAGAGTAAGCTGGCTTTTGATTTTCCGGTAAACCTGAGTGCACCGCATTTTATCAGGATAATCATCTGCTCCAGGCCAAGCGGAACCCGGTTTACAAAATCTTCGAGTGAGCTGTATTGTCCGTTACTTTGCCTTTCTGATACAATCGCATGTGCTGCACGGGTTTCAAAACTTTCGATATGAACAAAGCCGGCGTATATTGTATCTCCTTCAATAGAAGTAAGATAATCGCTTTTGTTTACGCAGGGCAGTTCAATTTTGGCTCCGCAGCGCCGTGCTTCATTAAAATACACCCAGGTATGGTAAAACCCTCCAAAGTTGTTAATTACGGCAACCATAAATTCCAGCGGATAATATGCCTTAAGGTAAAGGCTCTGATAGCTTTCAACGGCATACGAAGCCGAGTGTGCTTTTGAAAATGAATAGCCCGCAAAAGAGGCAATCTGTCGCCAGACTTCTTGTGTAACCTCTTCCGGGTAACCTTTTTCAGCGCAGTTGCTGAAGAATTTCCCTACAATGCGTTCCATTTCTTTTTTGCCACGGAACTTTCCGCTCATGGCCCTGCGCAGCACATCGGCATCAGCCAGATCGAGACCGGCAAAATGATGACATACTTTCAGCACATCTTCCTGATAAACCATTACACCATAGGTTTCTTTCAATTGTTCTTCCATTACCGGGTGTATGTATTTAAAACCGTCAGGATTATGAAATCTTTGGATGTACTCGCGCATCATGCCTGATTTGGCAACCCCGGGACGGATGATGGAACTTGCCGCAACCAGGGTGAGGTAATTGTCGCAGTGGAGCTTCTTAAGCAGTCCGCGCATTGCAGGGCTTTCGATGTAAAAGCAGCCAAGAGTCTCTCCTTGTCTTATGCGTTCACGTACCAGCGGGTCAGTCTTGAATTTTTCAACCTGATGTATGTCTGTTTTTATTCCCCGGTTGCGTCCCACAATTTCTGCACATTCCTTGATGTGGCCAATGCCCCGCTGGCTGAGGATATCGAGTTTTTCGAATCCGATGGATTCAGCCACATACATATCAAATTGTGTGGTCGCAAATCCTTTCGGGGGCAGGTCGAGCG
The DNA here is from genome assembly GCA_964550695.1 of uncultured Bacteroidales bacterium. Lineage (GTDB taxonomy): Bacteria > Bacteroidota > Bacteroidia > Bacteroidales > TTA-H9 > CAZKCK01. The sequence goes on from CAZKCK010000022.1 coordinate 12,000, forward strand.
CAGAGTAGGCCGCGATGGGCTCTTCTGAAATCAGGATTCCTCCGGCATGTATGCTGCGGATGTTCGGAAAATCGGCCATTCTTAATGCCAGCATGTGAATTTTACGTGACAATTCATCTTTTGATGCACGCACTTCAGGATTCAGCGCCAGTTCATCCAGGTCAGCCTTTGGTAAACCATAAACTTTTCCGAGTTCACGGTAAACCGAACGGTCCCTGAAAGTTGACATGCTTCCGAGCAGAGCCGTGTGGCGGGTGGTGTAGCGCTTAAAAATATAGTCAATTACTTCGTCACGCTCTTTCCATGAGTAATCAATGTCAAAATCAGGCGGACTACTGCGCCGGGGGTTGATAAACCGCTCAAAATACAGATTGAGGTCAATGGGGTCAACATCAGTAATTTTCAGACAGTAGGCTACCACACTGTTGGCTCCGCTACCGCGCCCCACATGGTAAAACCCCCGCGACATCGAGTAGCGGATCATATCCCATGTAATCAGAAAATAAGCTGAGAATCCCAGCTTGTCGATGATTTGCAGTTCATTTGCAACACGTTGGGCTGCAACAATGTTGTTTTTACCATAGCGGTATTCAAGGCCATCAAGTGCCAGTTTTTCAAGCAGCATTTTATCATCGGCACGGGTTCCGGTAAACGCTTTTTTATTTTTGACAGAAATGTAATCAAAGCAGATGCTTGCTGCTTCCGTGATAATTTTAGCATTGTTTGTAAGTTGCTTGTAATCGTTAAAAACTGCCCCGGCATGCGGCAGGGTTTGCATGCATTCATCATCCCGGGCAATCAGTTCTTTGTTCAAACGGCTCAGGAGCAGGTTGCTGTGCACTGCCCGCAGGTTGATGTGTAATTCGTACCCCTCTTTATCGCTGTAAGTAATATAATGTATAGCTACCATTTTTTTGAACAATGCTTTCAGTGGTGACGATATAAGTCTGCTTATTTCGTGCGGACGTACGGCAATATATTCATTTTGAAGCAGTTCAAATTTTATCTCAGTGTCAATCGGATACAATACGTTTACTGAGTCAAACGCCGGTGGCCGCTGGGGGTAGGTGGTTTGCGTGATGTGTAGATTGCTGATGAAGCTATTCATTTCTAAGAAGCCATTGTTGTTCAAGGCTATAAGCGTATAAAGCCGTTTGTTCGATTTGAAAACATCCATTCCGGCAATGGGTTTGATGCCTTTTTCAGTGCAGGCTTTGATAAAGTCGTGAATGCCGCTTGTATTGTTAATATCTGCCAGAACCATGGTGCCCAGTCCTGCATTGGCGGCTTCTTCAACAAGCTTTTCGACGGGTATGGTGCCATAACGAAGGCTGTAATAAGAATGGGCTATAATGAGCATGATTCTTTAAATGATTAGTTTTTAATCAGGAATGGAACACCTAAAATACACCAAAGACGCTTTAAAACAAGCGTTTTTTGTAATTTATATTTGAAAAATGGTTAATTGTTTGATCAATAATTGATTAATTATTAATCATTGATACGCGGTTCACATCTTGATAAAAAGTTCAGATACATTAATATGAAACGGGTGATAATAATAAAATCATAATAAATTTGCCACATGGAAATCTGCTTTATTCTTACGGAGCCGGCTGTGCCCGAAAATATCGGTGCTGCAGCGCGTGCCATCAAAACAATGGGTTTTAATCAGCTCCGGCTGGTAAATCCATGCAATCATCTGAGCGATAATGCCCTTAAGCTGGCGCATGCTTCACATGAAATACTCGAATCGGCTGTTGTATTCCCTGACTTACAATCTGCAATTGCCGATCTGGATTTTACTGTGGCTTCAAGTGCCAAACGCCGTTCTGTCAGGCAGAATTATATTCCTGCAAATGAACTTGTTGATTTTTTAAAGGATAAAAAATCGGTTGTGTCAAAGCTCGGTGTTGTTTTTGGCCGTGAAGAATCAGGTTTGACGAATAATGAACTGAAAATGTGTGATGTGGTTTCGTATGTACCCATGGTTCAGAAATACCCATCGCTGAATCTGGGGCAGGCTGTGATGTTATTTGCTTATGAACTTTCAGCGCTGCACATCACCTTAAAAAAGAAACAACACAAATCAGCTTCTGCCGAATCGTTCAGAAGCATGTCAAAGCGGTTTGACCGTTTGCTTGAGGTTGCAGATATAGCGCAGAATGAACCGGTAGCTAACCGAATTGCAGAACGGATCAGGCATTTGACTGAAGATGACTTGTTTATGGCCCATGCTGTTACGCTTGCATTGCTAAAACGGATTGACAACGGGGATACAGAAATCTAAACTTTCTTTTTCCGTTTACTGTAAACCGCCTTTTGTTCTTTGGTCATCTTTTCAGTGGCATACTGCAATAAAATTCCTCCGCACAAATCCTTTCGCAGAAGCAAAAAAGCCTCGGTTTCATCCGGATGCAGTTTCCAGCATTCCCTCAGAAACCAGCCATTCCCCTGCTGAACAGGCTTTTCACGGTTGGGAAGCATGGGTTCAATAATTGAAAAGAATTCTGATACATCAGCTCCTTTTTTGGCAGGTTTTATAAAGCTTACAGGAACTGCCCTGCGCTGCCACACTGAAACCGACTGTGTCCATGGAATAAAATGACTGGGCATAACTACCTGTTTTATAAGCATATCTGAAAGCACTTCGCCACTTACCACATCCACCTGTGCCCAGTTGGAAAAACCATTGGCCAACCATTCACCAATTTTGTCAAACATGGTGATGGTATATTGTTTTTTATGCTTCATAATCAACCAGATGGCAAAAATTGATTCTTCGTATTTGCCACTTGCAACAAGTATGTCTCCCAGCTTCATGCAATCATCGGCATTCCAATCGGTAAGTACAGTGGAATACAGGTTTTCGCGGTAGGTTTCCATGGCTTTCTGAGCAACACCATAGGCATCATACCCGTCAGTAAAATACCTTGAATATTTTTCAACCAACGCCGGGTTCGCATTTTGAATACAAAATTCCTTGATTGCCAGATAAGTTTGATTGATGTTGTGATTCATTTTTATAATGGTTTTGATGAATTAATGTACCAGATTCTTTTCAAGCACTTTGTAAAGGTCATCAACCCTGAAGGGTTTCAGCAGATAATCTGTCATGCCGGCTGCAAGGTATGATGAAATATCTTCCTGTAAAACATTTGCAGTTACAACAATAACAGGCAATTGTGAGCGGTTGTCGTTTTTCAGTCCGCGAATTTTACGCGTGAGTTCAATGCCGTCAACATTTGGCATAAAAACATCTGTGAGCACGATGTCGTATTTCTTATTGTTAAATTTTTCCCATGCCTGCTGACCATCATCCGCGGTATCATAGTCAATATCCCATTTATTTAGTATCGTTTTGAGCAGGAGTAGGTTAATAGGTGTGTCATCTGCCAGCAGAAAGCGTTTTCCGATAAATATTTTTGGGTTCATGATTACTTCACCGGCACTGCCTGCCAATTGTTCAACCGTAGCTTTATCGTATGGTATTTCAAAAAAGAATGTTGACCCATAACCTAATTTGCTGGTAACCTGAATATTGCCTCCTTGTTGTTCAACAATTTTTTTACAAATCGGCAATCCAAGTCCGGTGCCCATCCGCCATTTTGCGGGACTCTGGTCATGTACCTGACTGTACTCTGCAAAAACAAGATTGAGGTTTTCAGGAGCAATTCCAATCCCATTGTCAATTACATCTACTTTAAGTATGTGTTTTCCGTGTTTTTCTTCTATACTGCTGTATAAAGTTACCTTACCCTGATCACTGTATTTTATTGCATTGCTTATCAGGTTATTAAGTAATTGTTTGAGCCTGATTACATCGCCATTCAGTGTTACATTTGAATATTTTCCTTGCTGATGTATGATATCCATTCCTTTTTTACGTGCTGCCGGACGCATGCTGTTGGCTATTTCTTCAATCAAAAGATTGGGTTTAAAGGGAGAAGGATAGAACACAATTTTCCCGGCCTCCATTTTTGAAATATCAAGAATATCATTTACCGTTGAAAGCAGGATTTCAGAAGAGGAAGCCATGGCTCCAAGATATTCAGTTTGAATGGTGCTCAGTTCAGTTAGTTTCAACTGCTCTGAAAATCCAATAATGGTTGAAAGAGGTGTTCTGATTTCATGACTCATGTAAGCAAGAAATTTACCTTTTTCAATTGCATCAGATTCAGCCTTTTTTCGGGCTTTGATGAGCTTTGACTGATAAAGTGTAACCTGGATTATGGAGTAGAAAACAAGTACACCAAGTAAAACAATGATTGCCAGACTTATGAGTAATACATTGGAAATGATGGTTGATGATTTTTCAATTGTTTTATATGCTTCAACCCGGATCGCATGGTTTCTTGTAATTACCTCCAGGCGCAGTTGATCAAGTATGTCAGATAATTCTCTTATTAATCTGGAGTTTAGGGTAAGAAGGCTGATTTCTTTTTGCTGTATCAATGTCCGGCGTTCAAGCTGCAGCCTTAGTTGATCCTGATAATAGGAGTTGGTCTGATGCGCAATGAGTTGTTCTTTATTTTCTTCCGGAACCAGAGAATCTGGTGTTGCCAATGATTTGGTTTTTGCGTTTTTAACAATGGTTTGTTTCTTCAAAGCAGCCTTTTCTTCTTCACCTACCAAAAAAGTTTTTATTTTACCAAACAGGCCTTTTTTCTTTTTGGAAGAACCTGTTTCTGAGTTTATTGTATCAGTTTGTGTAACAGTAATTGTGGGGATAAATGACCGGATGGTAAAATTTCCTGCATTTGTTTTATCAACTTTAACCGAATCAATCGCGGCCGCAACAATCAGCAAAGAATCGGTCACATGTTTTATCCTTGCAATAGATGACGCCAGGTTGGTTTTTATCATGAAAGTGTTTCCGGCCTCGGCCAGCGCTCGCTTTTTTTGTTCCTGATTGTTGTATAAATTTTTTAAGGATTCAAGGGAACTTAAAATGAAATTCAGGTCATTTTTGTACTGATTGTAATGAACCGGCTCATAATCCAGCGTATACAGTCTGAATTCATTATCAGCTATATAAAGCCTTTTTATGCTGTTATCAAGCAGTTCAGTACCTGGATCTTCACTTCCGAGCAAGTGGAGTGCATTTTTTGTTTTATTGATTTCAGAATATCTTATCCCCACCACTACCACTACGGTAATTAATATTACTGCAAGCAAGATAACTATAAGTATTTTAAAGAGCGATATTTTTTTAGGTTGAACTTCCATAATTAATGATTGGTATAATGAACTAAACTAAAACGAAAATTATAGCTAAAGGTTCTAAAACCCTTGAAATATTGAAAAAAAACAGACCGGTTCAGTGTTTGAACCGGTCTGAAAAAACTAAGCATTTGAAAACAGTACTAAAAACCCTTCCTGTTTAGGGAAGTTTCTTTTAATCAGATCAATAGATATACTGATCATCACGGTATCCCGGAATACCCGGCAGGTACCAATCGGGATAATTTGCCCCGGAGCTCTCGGCCCAGGCCCCAAATTTCAGAAAACCGTCAATAATGGCTGATTTTTCAATCGGATAATCAAACTGCGCAGGTAACTCGATACACCAGGGTAAGTTGTTCGAGGTTTTATACCATGCTCCGGTTCCGGAATTTGAATTGTCGGCACCTGTGCCAAATATTGATGGATCGGCAAGACTGGTTGGTGCATGGTCAATCAAATGGATTTCGCGGCCACGGTTCTGATTTACAATTATAAACGGATTAAATGGTGCACTTCCAATTGTGGAAATTGAAACCGGGGTGTTCATCGTAACATGTATTTCAAGCGTATCCGGTGTAACATAAGGTGCTCCGGGTGTGGTGTTTACACCTGTTCCGGAACCAGGATGGTGTAATTGTTTAAAAACATTATCCGTAACAATGATTACTGCCTTACTTTGTCCTGATTCAGTATTATTTCCGGCAAAATGGAGGTAACCTTCGGTCAGAGAATTGCCGGTAACTGAGCCAACTGTACCTGGTGCCATATTCATTTCAAAACCAAAGGCATTGTTAAAGGATGCTCCAATTGCCCTGATAGAAAACTTTGAATAGAGTTCCACCAATTCATAAGCTGAATTCAATATCATTTTATGTTGCAATGCAATAACGAGGTCATTAAAGTCATAATCAGCTTTGTACGGCCAGTTATCCTCAAATGCAAGTGTTGCAAAGCCTGAACTGCTCGGATAGTATTGTGTAAAAGCCCTGCTTCCGTCGCCGGGAAACTCATCTTCAGTATCTATTACACCATCGTTGTCAGCATCGGGGTTCGGACCTGTTGCTACAATGTTATCATAATATAAATAACCACCATAATTATTAATCCAGATCAAAGCTTCACAATTGGCTGTTCCTGCGGGCATTGTAGCAGCAATCTGATAAAATCCCCAGCTTGACGAAAGATAATTGGCTTCAACAGCATAAAACGCTATGGCCTGTCCGGCTGAATTTCTGGGTATAAGATATAACCAGGCATATTTTGTTCCGCTTCCGCTGACTTTTATATTGCCCGATAAGGTAATGAGCTGCCCCGATGAAGCAGTAATCATCTGTGCAACACCACCATATTTGTAAACTGAACTTGCAATTCGTAAAACATGGTTTCCACCATCATTGTATTGTATAGCCTTGCCGGCAATTTCACTTGTGATGTACCATTTTCCGTCCTGAGCAATGGGGGAGTCCCAATGTGATATACTTCCAAACTGATTAACACTGAAATCACCATTTGAAAGCAAGTTATCCGATACATTTGATTGCTTGAAATTTCCAGCCGGGTTCCCTTGAACCGGCTCTTCCATCATTGGTTGTCCTGAAAGTTTCAGGCTGGTGGGAATTGGTGGAGGAACCGTATCGAGTGTATTCCCAAAATTTACATAAACGCCGCCATCAGAGGTGCTTTTAAGCCCCGAATTCAGACTTACAAGTATATCGCCTCCAATTGAATGTGCAATAATTTCATTCAGATGGGCCGGCACCTCAAAACTACCGGTATATTTTCCGTGATGATCTGACAATCCGGTATGTACAATGTGTTTTATATTGTTTTGTACAAAATAAAAATCGATTTTACCTTTAATAGCTGAGTAATCAACAGTAAAGGGCAAATCGACACTCACATTCACCGTTTTAGTATTTTTAAATTTAAAGGAAGGGCTGATTACCAAATCTTCCATGCTTTTGTTGGTTGGGTTGGGATCAACAGGAACTTCAACCTCATTTTTTTTACAACTGCTTATTAGAAAAATAAACAGTAAAAAGATGAATGATGTAAATTTTGGATTCATAGCTTGGTAGTTTTATTCATAGACCGGATTACTAAAGATATGCCATTCTGATTTTCAGTGTTAAATTACTTATAATCAATACTTAACTATTGTTTTCTGTGTGAATATTACAATATTTGGAATTTTTTTTTGAATTTGGTCCGGCTTTGCAAAAATGCTGTTTTGAAATTTGCAATGGAGGGCATTTGTGTGTATTCAGGATTTTAAATCGGATTCAGTCAGCGGAATACTAAAATAAAAAGTTGATCCCGCTTCTGGTTCTGATTCTGCCCTGATACTTCCACCTAGCAGTTCGATGATGCTTTTGCAAAGTGAAAGTCCGAGTCCGGCGCCTTCAAATCCTCTGGTAGTTGAAATATCGGCCTGATAAAACCTTTCAAAAATGCGGTCCAGATGTTCAGGTTCGATTCCTTTGCCGGTATCCTTTACAAAAAATTCAAGCATTAAATCATTAACGTTGTAACCAATTTCAATCGATCCTTCTTTGGTAAACTTCAACGCATTGTTTATTAAATTGGTAAGTATCTGGTGTAGTTTAAGAGTATCTGAAACCGTAATCAGGTCTTTATGTTTTTCCGGAATTACAGTTTTGAATTTGATAGACTGTTTGTCAGCACGTTCCATAAACTGCTCAATGGCGTCAGAAATAAGATCAGCGGCAGAAAATGTAGCAAGTTGTAAATGCTCAACACCAGATTCTATTTTGCTGATTTGAATAATATTGTTAATAAGTTCCAGCAACCGCGTCCCGCTTTTATGAATGATTTTTGAATATTTTATAACATCTGATTCCATTAGCTGACCTTCAATCAGGATGTCGGCAAACCCCAGAATACCATTTAACGGAGTCCGGATTTCATGGCTCATATTGGTAAGAAAGGCTGACTTTAGCCTGTCACCCTCTTCGGCTTTTTCCCAGGCAAAAGTAAGTTCATTGTTCAAATGCCTGAGTTCTTCAATGGTAAACAAATACTTTTCATTCAATGCCATCAGTTCCACTTCACTCTTCTGAGCTCTTTGCATGGCAATGATGAGTGATTTTTCAGTTTCTACATGTTTTTTAAGTTCTTCAGTCAATTCCGCCGTGCGTTCCTGTACCAGTTTTTTCAGAATATTTTGTTCGTCAAGTTTTGCAATATTTGCTTCTCTGATTTTGATCATTGCCCTGATTTGCGCTGTTAATTCGCTGATATCAATCGGTTTTGATAAAAATGCTTCGGCTCCGCATTCCAGTGCTCTGATCCTGCTTTCCTTTTCACCTTTTAAAGCCGTAAGAAAAACAACAGGGATATCCTTCAACAAAGGATTACTTTTTAAGCTTTGACATACTTCATACCCATCAAGTCCCGGCATGATAATGTCGAGCAGAATGATATCAGGTTCTGATTTTTCTGCAAGCGCTATCCCCGAAGTACCATTGTCAGCCTTTATAAAATCAAAATCCGGGAACAATTCACTTATTAAGGCTTTCAGCGTAACAAGGTTGTCACTGTTGTCATCGATGGCAAGTATGGTTTTTTTACGGATTTCCATAAAGTATATTCTTTATAGTATTATAGAAGGGCTTTTCATCAATTGGTTTAGAAATATAGCCGTCGAAACCATATGAAAGAATTGTCTCGCGATCACTTACCATTGCACTGGCAGTTAATGCAATAACCGGAATATGCTCCGAAACAGCATTATTCCGTATCATTTTGAAAGCAGTTATGCCGTCCATTTCAGGCAAAGCAATGTCCATCAGAATAACATCGGGCAACATGCTGATGGCCATTTCAACACCGGTTTTACCATCACCGGCTTCATAAACAATGTAATTATCAGCCAGAAGAGCTTTTGCAGTGAGCATATTGTCAGGATTGTCTTCAACAATCAGTACGACAGGTTTTTTTAGAATATTCTCAATTTTTAAAGGACTTGTTTTTGTTTTTAATGACTGTTTGTTCACCATGTTCGCAATGGCACTCAGCAGTTCTTCCTGATTTATATCTCCCTTTTGAATGAGTTCGTGTATATTATTTTGTTTTAAAAATGCCAGTTCTTCCTTGGTGATGTGTTTGGCTGTGAGTATAAGTATCGGTAGCTGACTTGTTTGTTCCGAGTCTCTTACTTTTTTCAATACTTCAAATCCATCCATTCCGGGCATCATCAGGTCGAGGATGATTGCATCGGGTTTACTTACCGATATTTGTTGCAATGCGTCTTCACCATTACGTGCCACACTGATTATATAACCATGGGTTTCAATGAAATCCTGCACCTGAATAATTGCAGGTTCACTATCTTCAATCAGTAAAATTCTTTTTTCGTTGCCCTGTACCGGTTTTTCAATCTTACTCAGAATTGAAGGCAACGAATCATTTAATGTGACAGCAATACGCTTGTGGTCGTCTGAAAATTTTTGCGGAAGCGTCAGAATAAATTCAGATCCCTGATTGGGTATGCTTGTTACACGGATATGGCCACCTAATAAAACAGCATATTTACGTGCAATGGCCAATCCGAGGCCGGTACCGCCATACCTTCGGCTTGTGCTTCCATCGGCTTGCCTGAACTCATCAAAAATATGGGGCAGATGTTTCTGTGAAATACCAATACCTGTATCCGCAACACTAATTTGTATGTATTTATCATGCATTGATACAGAAATGGTTACCATTCCGTTTTCAGTAAATTTGACAGCATTTCCTATGAGATTCTGAAGGATATGCATGCATTTTTTATAATCCGAAGCTATACTTATTGGTGTTTCAGAACCTTTAAAAACTACCTGAATGTTTTTTTGTTCAGCCTGCGGATGTATGAGTGAAATAACTTCATTTACCAGTCCTGAAACATTGAAATGTCCAATTTCAATATCTTCCCGTCCGGCTTCAATACGTGAAATGTCGAGAATATCATTAATTAGTGAGAGTAAATGTTTCCCGTTTCGTTCAATTACCTCAATATAGCTGTATTCATCATCAGGAATTTTGTTCGCAAGACGCCGGTTAAGTACTCCTGACAATGCGATGACAGAATTTAAAGGTGTTCGCAATTCATGGCTCATATTTGCCAGGAAATTCGTTTTCAGACGACTGGCTTCATCCAATTGGTTTTTCTGTACCTCAAGTTCTCTGTTTTGTTCTGAAAGCTCAGTTTTTTGTGAGTCGAGTTCTGTTTTTTGTGATTCAAGTTCACTGTTCTGTATTTCAAGCTTTTTTGAAAACTCTTTTATTTTCATTATTCCCAGAATTCCTTCAACCCGTGTGCTGAAAGTAACCCGGACTAAATTCAACAGTTCGATAACATCTTTATTGTAAGGTTTTAAGCTGGCAATTGATACCACTGCTGTTATTTTATTGCCTGTATTAACCGGTAAGGTTATAATGGACGATGGTATAAAATTTCCTGTAACAGTATTAAAAATGAAGTTTGTATTTCGTTGAATGTTATTAATATGAACCATTTTACCGGAAGTCACGGCAAGGCCAAATTCCCCTTCGGTATGTGCTGCATCAAATGATTTTCTGGTGCCTGCATCAAGTCCGGTAGAAGCAAAATACTCGAATGTTTGTTCGTCGTCGCTTAAAAGGTATACGGCAGCCATTTGAGAACCGGTAAGTTCAGCAAGTTTGCTGATGCTTTTGTTAAAAAATGGCCCGGCATCATCCTCACTCATCAAAACTGCTGAAAATTCAACAGCCTTGCGGTTTAATTCCATACTTTCCTGAATGTTTGATGCCAGTCCGTTAAAGGCTTCACTCAGCGTTCCGAATTCGTTCATGTTCTTATAACGGCTTCTGACATGCAAATGCCCATCCTTAAATTCTTTTGTAACTCTGAGCAGTTCTTTTACAGGTGTTTTTATATTGCTGATTATTATATAGTTAATAGTAATTGAAAACAACAGGACGACGATTATCAGAATTAAAAGCTGAATATGCAGGTTCAACACAGTAGTTTGTGAAGTTTTGAATAATTCATCGCTTTTGTTAAGTGCAAAATCGCTGATTTTTTGAACCTTTTCAAGCAATTGTCCAACATTTTTGCCCCCGGGACCATGGGTTAGTGTCCTGTTTTTTGCTTCATTGAATTTTCCTTCTTTAAAAAGTTGTAAAGTAGTTTCACGAGTTGAATGCCAGATGTTTATCAGGTATTTAACAGAATCTACATCAGAAATCGGACCCAGATACTGGCTATATAACACGCCTATTTGATTGTCTGCATCTGTTTCAAAATGTGCAATCTGATTTTTATATCTTTCCCTGTCATTTTCATTGTCAGTTAATAGTATGTCTTTCATGCACCGATGAATACTGATAATATCGAATTTTAACTCACCAAGTGCTCGTCTGACCTTGAGGGGATGATCATAAATGATTTCAGTTTGCAGATGTATTTTTTGTGTTTGGAAAAACGATACCAATCCCAAAATGATGACAAATAGTATCAGAATGGTAAACCCAATTTGTAACTGCCAGCTTATTTTAGTATTCTTAAATAACATAAATCAGGGGTTTATATAATGTTCAATAACAATCAAGGTGTCTATTTTACGAAAATACATGAATAGGGATAAACTTCACTGAAACCGGATTGTAAAAGTATTTCACGCTCGGTTTCCCCGGTCAACAGATATGCACCCGCAGCAGCGCAATGTTCAATTTTCCGGATAATCTGGTGCCGGGTTGTTTCAGTGTAATAAAAAAGGATGTTGCAAAGCAGGATGATGTCAAAACCACCGAAGATGCTTGCTTTCGGACACATTTGACGTTCATCCAGAAGGTTGAACACAGAAAAGTCGATATTTTGTCTGATTTCGGCATTTATCGTATACTGATTATTTGTTTTCGTGAACCATTTGTTCAGACGCTGAATCGTTATTTTATTCAACGATAGCGGTTGATATAGTCCTTTGCGGGCCTCATCAACATTGGCTTCTGACTGGTCAGTGGCAAAAATGCGGTAGCCGGGTGCATTAACTTTGCCATTCAGCAGTTCTTCAAACAATATGGCTACGCTGTATGGCTCCTGTCCTGCGGCACAGGCTGCTGACCATATCCTGGCTTCCAGTTTGTTGTGATTTATTTTTTTTTGCAATAAATCCGGAAGAACGATGTGTTCCAGAACGGAATAAGTTAATGAATTTCTGAAAAACTCGCTGTAGTTTACATTAAAGCTTTTAATAAGTTCTTGTAATTCAGTTTTATGAGCTAATACAAGTTCGCAATAATCTTCTAAAGAATTACTTTGAATTTTTTTCATCCGTTTTTCGATGATTCCCGAAAAAAAGCTTTCATCGTAAACTGAAAAGTCTACACCATGAATTTTGAGCGTAATATTTTTTAAATATTCAAGATCCATGTGTGGTGCGTGTTATTAGTGAAGTTATTCAAAATGATATTTGAAAATATCGAAAATTTTGTGATATTATTAATTATAAATCACGATTGTCCGGTAAAAAATGCAATGCATTACAGGATTCCTCGCGTCATTACATTACGGGCGTAGCGAAGAATCTCCTTATTTTTTATCGGATAACAATAATTATAAATCAATAGTTTAAGTGCTATATACAATTTGAGGGACAGATGCTTCAGACTGTAAATATACAAAGAATTGATTATGAATGTACGAACTTCTGATAAATAATTTTATTTTTGATAAAAACAAAACAAGTTATCTTCTAACGACTTGTAAATTAATAAGATATGATTCTGATTCGTATCAGTTTGTTTTTTTGTATCTCAAAACGGCAATGGTACTCAAAATGACTGCATAGGCTGATATTGACCAGAATATTTCTTTTATATCAGAAAAGCCTGAACCTTTCAGCATAATCATCCTGATAGCTTTAATAAAATAGGCGATTGGGTTTATCCGGTTAAATTCCTGTGCCCAATAAGGCATGCTGTCAGTTGGAGTGAAAAGGCCGCTCATCAATATAAAAATCACCATAAAGAACCATGCAATAAACATGGCCTGCTGCTGGGTTTCAGTAATGGTGGATATAATAAGCCCGATGGCAAGTACAACCAAAAGGTAAACTGCGGCTACTGCGTATATTAAGCCAATACTACCAACAAACGGGATGTTGAAAATCAGCTTGGCCAGCACCATCCCAAAACTCATAATTACCATGGCTATAATCCAGAAAGGCAGGAGTTTACCTATAATAAACTGATACCTTTTAATAGGTGTTACATTGATTTGTTCGATGGTTCCGATTTCTTTTTCTTTTACTACATTCATACCCGACAGAAACATACCCAAAATGGTAACCAGCAGAGCCAGAATGCCCGGCACCATATACGTCTGGTAATTGAGTTCAGGATTGTACCAGTATGAATAATCTATCCGGATAGGCAATGGCAGTTTGTCGACTCCAAGAAAATCAATGATGAGCTTGTTGTTGTATGACGATATGATGCTCTGTGCATACCCCATCCTTACCGCAGCAGCGCTTCCATCCACGGCGTCGGTAATCACCTGTACATGCGATTTTTTCTCTTTTTCAAGTTCAATGGCAAATTTTACAGGTATGATTAATACCTGATGAGCTTCTGATTTAAGTAAATGGTTTTCAGCTTCATCAAAGTGATCGGTAAAAGTTTTTACTTCAAAATACGAGGTAGAGGCAAACTTGCTGATAAGTTGTTGTGATGCCTGACTGTGACTATAATCGAGTATCACAAGCCTGGTTTTTTTGATTTCAAAGGTAGCTGCAAACGAAAGTATCAGCAATTGAACCATTGGGAGTCCAAAGATTATCCTGGGCATAAACTTGTCCCTGAAAATCTGAATAAACTCTTTTTGAACGATATACAGAATTGTTCTCATCAGGCTAACCGTATTTTGAATTTCTTTACACTTAAAGCTATGAATATGAGCGTCATTCCGGCAATAATGCATGTTTCTTTCCATAAATACACAATGCCGGTGCCTTTTACCATGATGCCTTTAACAATGATGATAAACCACCGTGAGGGCATCAGATTGCTGATGATTTGCAGGGGCATGGGCATGTTTTCGATGGGAAATATAAAGCCACTCAACAGGATGGTGGGCAGCATCAGGGCAAACATCGAAAGCATCATCGCAATCTGTTGTGTTCGGCTGATGGTTGAAATGAGAATTCCGAGGGAGAGAGACATGATAATAAACAGGATGCTTTCGGCCAGTAACAGAACAATGCTGCCTTTTACCGGCATTCCGAAAACAAGCCACGAAACCACAAGAATTATTACTGCATTCATGAAAGACAGAATGACATAAGGTAAAACTTTGCCAATAATAATCTGCAATGGTTTAAGGGGCGAAACCAGCAAAACCTCCATGGTGCCCAGTTCTTTTTCGCGCGCAATCGAAATTGAAGTCATCATGGCTGATACCAGCATCAGTATGATGGCGATGGTTCCCGGAACAAACATAAAAACGCTTCTCAATTCAGGATTGAAGTACATCCGTGATTCATTTATGATTTCAATCGGCATTTTCTGATTCAGCCATTGTTCCTTCTGAAATGCATTGATAATCCCGGAAGCATAGTTGGTAAGTATATTCGCTGTATTGGGGTCGGAAGCATCGGCAATTAACTGTATATGCGCATGTTCGCCATTTTCTGTCTTTTTCTCAAAACCCGGGGCAATTGTAACAACCAGCTTTATCTTACCACTTTTGAAACCGGGTTCTATTTCATTTGCCGACTGAATATTCTGTGCCACAATAAAATAGCCGGATGAAACCATTTTGCTGATCAGTTTTTGCGACATGGCGTCTTTTGATTGGTCATAAACAGCTATACCGGCATTTTTGATCTCATTGGTGATGGCAAATCCAAAAATCAGTATCTGGATAATGGGCATTCCAAACAGAATCAGCATCGATCGTTTATCCCTGAAAATATGATATATTTCTTTGATTATAAAGGCTTTCATTGATTAGTTATTTCGTGCCAGTTTTATAAAAACTTCTTCCATGTTTTTACATCCATATGTTGCCTTCAGTCCGTCAGGTGTATCCAGAGCTTCTATTTTCCCGTCGACCATCATGGTTACCCTTTCGCAATATTCGGCTTCATCCATGTAATGCGTTGTAACAAAAACAGTAATACCCTGATGGGCTGCATCATAAATAAGATCCCAGAATTGGCGTCTGGTAACCGGATCCACACCTCCGGTAGGCTCATCCAGAAAAACAATTTTTGGATTGTGAATAATGGCCACCGAAAAAGCAAGTTTTTGCTTCCATCCCAGAGGTAATGAGCCCACCACTTTATCCCGGCTCTCCGTAAGTCCGAGTTTTTCAAGAAAAGTATCAGATTGTTGCCTGATCATCTTTGAAGAAAGTCCGTAGATTCCTCCATAAAATCTGAAATTTTCCCAAACGGTCAGGTCATCGTACAGCGAAAACTTCTGGCTCATATATCCGATATTCCTTTTAATCAGATCAGTCTGGCTGTGTGCATCAAAACCGGCCACTTTTATTTTGCCGGATGTTGGTTTTGACAATCCGCAAAGGATTTTGATTGCGGTTGTTTTCCCGGCGCCATTGGCCCCCAGAAATCCGAATATTTCACCTTTATACACTGAAAAACTCAGGTTATCGTTTGCAGTAAAACTTCCGAATTTTTTAACAAGGTTCTCAACCTCAATAATTTTCTCTCTGGTTTCCATGGGCTTATGAGTGGGTTTGCATCATTTCCATAAAGCAGTCTTCAATATTGGGCCGCTCTTTCACAATCTGAACTCCGGTATGGGCTTTGTTTTCAAGAAATAATTTGAGTTCTGGAATGTTAATTTGTTGATTGACCGTGATGTGTACAGTGCTCCCGAATGAAAACACTGTACGGCTGTTTTCCCATGACCTGAGATCGTTCACAAGTGCCGAAATCTTATTTGATTTTACAGCATAAAGGGGTAGGGGATAGTTGTTGATGATTTCGTCGGGTGTGTTCACGCCCATGATTTTGCCTCCCTGTATCAGCGCAACATGCTCACACATACCGGCTTCGTCCATGTACGGAGTGGATACGAAAATGGTAATTCCTTCAGCTTTCAGGTGCGAAAGCATTTCCCAGAATTCTTTACGCGAAACGGCATCAACACCAGTGGTTGGTTCATCCAGAAAAAGAACTACCGGCTTGTGAATCAATGCACAACACAATGCCAGTTTTTGTTTCATTCCACCCGAAAGCTTCCCGGCAGGCCGGTTCTTAAAGGGTTCCAGAAACTGGTATATATCCTTGATCAGGTGATAGTTTTGTTGAATGGTGGTCTTAAAAATGTTGGCAAAAAAATTCAGGTTTTCTTCCACAGATAAATCCTGATACAACGAAAACCGGCCCGGCATGTACCCAATAATCTGCCTTATTTGCTTATAATCTTTAACCACATCATAGCCTGCAACACTGGCTGAGCCTGCATCAGCCAGCAGAAGGGTGGTCAGTATCCTGAACAGGGTGGTCTTGCCGGCTCCGTCAGGCCCTATCAGTCCAAACAGTTCTCCTTTTTTTACCCGGAGGCATACATCCTGAATGGCTTTGACATTGCCGTATGATTTTGAAATATTGTTAATTTCAATCATTGAACAAAAGATAAATTACTGCTGTGATTTATTTTCGAAAACTACTTCGCCGGGCATCCCGATTTTCAGGTAGCCATCATTTTTCACCAATATTTTTACAGCATAAACCATGTTTACCCTTTCTTTACGGGTCTGAATAATTTTGGGTGTAAATTCGGCTTCATTTGAAATCCAGCTTACAAGTCCCTCCATTTCACGTTTCTCTTTTTCATCTTTATCAATCAGTACTTTAACTTTGTCACCTGGCTTTACATTTGATAGCTGAGCACCGGAAATATATACCCGCAGGATCATGTTTGCCATGTCCGCTATTTTGTAGAGGGGTTTTCCATAGGCTGTGAGTTCACCGGCTTCAGCATATTTGGCCAGCACTATTCCATCAATGGGATTCAGAATATTACATCTTTTCAGGTTTTCATCAATTTGTGACAATTGGTTACGCAATGCAGCCGATTCACTGTTTAAACCAGTAAACTGCGATTTTACAGCAAGTTCTTGTTTGTTAATTAATTTGATATTCGATTCAATGTCGTCAAGTTGTTTTTGTGTGGCAGATCCATCCTTGAACATATTTGAAATACGGGCTTTGTCAATCGTAATGTTTTCGAGCTGTTGCCTGTAAATATCCAGTTGTGCATTCAGATTTCCGTTTTTAGATTCAAGTGCAAGTATTTGATTGTGAAATTGTAGTTTTTTAAGTGTAAGATCCGTTGAATCGATGTTACCGCAAATTTCTCCCTTTTTCAGAAGTGTGCCTTCTTCTGCATTCATAATGAGTATTTTACCATTTGCTTCAGCAGAAACCGTGATCTCAGTAGCTTCAAAGTTGCCATAGGCATCTGATAAGTCGTTGTTTGAAGTACAGGCTGCCATAGCCAGCACGATAAAAATGAGTAAAAATTTGGGCTTGTTCATATACATAGTTATTTTAATTTTTTCCAAGTAGTTCATTGTAAGTAAGTTTTGAATATTTGTATTGAAGTTTATGGATTTCAGCATTCAGCCTTGCGGTTGATTCCTCATTCATGCGCTGAATCAGGTCGGCACTCTGCAGTACACCATTGTCAAACTGAGATGCAGCTTCCCGACTGATACGTTCACGTGTTGTTATAATCTGATTGTCACTGTTCAGAAGTTCTTTGTATTTGCCGATTTCTGCCAGACGTGATGCCAGTTGCAATCTGAGGTTTGTCTCAAAAGTAAGTCTGGTATTCATTATCAGCTCTTTTTTTAATCCCGCAATTTTTGAATCATTGCTGGTTTGCTTCCAGTTCCAGATTGTCCAGTTAAATTTTGCTCCTATCATAAAAAAATCGGCAAATTCATTCTGCAACATATTGAAGCCTGGCCGTCCGTACCCTGCCTGGGCAAATCCGGCCAACCTTGGAAGCAATCTTGTTTTGCTTTGTTTTTGCAGAATTTCAGTCTTTGTGCTGTTCAGGCTGAAGGCATTATAATCAGGCCGGCGAATCTCGAAATTGCCGGGAATAATTTCTGATTCAGGTATTTCAAGAATTGTTTCAGAATGAATCGTTGTCCCGGTATAAATTGACAGCATGTTTGCCGTGGCCTCAATTCCTGTCCGGGCTTCGGTTATTTTCTGATCAATACCCAGGAGCTCTGCCTGTATCAAATCACATTGCCCATGTGTAATTGTACCGTTGATTACTGCTGATTCGCAGACCTTTAATCTGGCCTGAAGGCTCTTCTTTGAATTTTCAAGGATTTCAATCTGATGCTTCAACAGGTTTGAATTGAAATACAGATCATTAATACGTTGCCTGAGTTTGTAGATTTCATTATCCAGATCATTCTGTTCAATCCGGTTCTGAACAATAGCTGCTTCTTTGGCCAGTGAATTGTAGCCGCCATCATATATAAGCTGGTTCACATCAATACTGAGTTTATACTGATCCTTTGAAGCCTCTGGAATATTGATGCCCGGTATTTTTATCGGAATAGTGGTTACATCCGATTGCCATGAAGCCTGGCCATTCATTGACAATTGAGGCAGAAAATTGGCTTTCAGGCTGTTCGTGGCCAATTGCAGACTTTGATCGTTGATGGCCTGATTTTTCATAAGTGGATAATTGGCTGCGGCAATTTTCTGACAGTCTTCAAGTTTCAATACGCCTTGCCCGAAGGTCCATAAAGGACTGGTTATTAAAAAAATAAGAAATATTTTATTCATTCTGTGGTATTTTCTGTAAAACACAATTTATTGATTCAAAACTATTTAAATTTCTTAATGGATGCAATAATAAATTTGGGAACATCAGTTTTGCGTTGTTGAATAAATCTGTTGAATTCGTCTTCATTATTGGCAAAAATCACTGACTTCAGAATTGGTTTACCAACAAAGGGGAAAATACACAATGCCATGATGTTTACAAGCAGTTGCCTGGGATCAATTTCACCTATTCGGCCTTCAGCTATTTCATAGTTCACCTGTTGAATAAATATGGTTGGATTGATACCTGTTCCCCTGATGAGTTTTGCCAGCCGTTCTTCGTTATGCGCCAGTTCATGAAGAATAAAGCCCGGAATAAACGGATTTTTGGCCAGTGCATCAATGTAGGTTGATGTAAAAACTTCGATTTTCTGAAATAGCGGAAGGTTTGAATTGAGTGTAACCAGCATGGCCGGGACAATCTTAACAAATGTCTCTATAAATACGGCTTCAAAGAGTTTGTCCTTCGACCTGAAATAATAATGAAGCAATGCTTTGTTTATTCCTGCTTCATCCGCTATTTCCTGCATTCTGGCTCCATCAAAACCTTTTTTGATAAAAACTATACGGGCAGCATCCAGAATTGTGATTTCTGTGGTTGAGTCGTTGATTTGCATTTTACCAGATGATTAATGTATTTGGTTCAACCAATTGGTTAAATCATTTGGCAAAAGTAATTCAGTTTTTTAAAAAATCAAGAAAAAAATTTAATTCTGGTTTATTTTTGTGAGGCAGGTGGGGTCCCAGGTTATTACAACCTGTGTACCAGTGTTTTCCTGTAAAGGTAATAGGTCGGTGGTAACAATCAACAGGTTGTTCTGTTTTCCGGTATTAAACAGTTTTACGTAAGCATCCACAATTTTCCGACCATAATTATTTGATTTTGATCCGATTTCAATTGCCTTTTTTCTTCCAATCCCATTATCCTGAATACAGATTTCAACTTTTTCACCAACTCTTCTAACCAATAGCTTAATTTTTCCTTTTTGTGAATAATTTTTAATTCCATGCTTGATTGCATTCTCAATAAAAACATACATAAGCATACGTGGAACAGTTTTACTGTTTAACTCTTGATCTTCAATAAAATACTCAAAATCAAATTTTTGTTCAAATCTGGCTTTTTCCAATTGTATGTAATTCTGCAGCATTTCCACTTCCTCGTTTAAGGGTTTGAACAACCCTTTGTTAAATGTAAGATTACCCCGAAGCATCCGGCCAAAGTCGGTAACCATCTGGTAGCTTTCATCTTTGGTGCTTTTATAAAGTGATGCACCAATAATGTTCAGAAAATTAAAAATGGTATGAAGATCAAGCTGATTGAGAAACGTATTTAACAATACATCAGTTTTAAGTTTTTGATGCCTGTATATATCCAATTGTTTTTGCCGTTTAATAACCATGTATATCAGCAGCAGAATTATCAGCGTCAGTATAATGATTATCAGGAAAGAAATAATGTCTTGTAGGTCCATGCGGGAAGGCTGAGATGTTGGATTTTGTATTCCGTTAAAACTTTAGGAAGATTTGTACATGATACAAAACCGGATTCATGAATTTGGCGCTAATATACAAAAAAGCCTCCGTATGAGGGAGGCTTTTTTGAAAAGTGAAATATTTTTTATTAGTTGATTGTCAGCTTTTTGGTTGCAATGTTTTTGCCGTTCACTTCAACTGAATAAAGGTATAGTCCTGAATTCAGGTCAGTAACGTCAACAGTGGTCTGGCCTTTTTTTCCGTCAAGTTTTATGGATTTCAGAACGGAACCTGTCAGGTTTCTGATTTTCACTGCGGCGGTTCCATCAACTGAAGGCAGATTATACTCAAAAGTAACTTTGTCGGTCACCGGATTTGGGTAACTCTTTACAATAAATTCATTCCCGATAGCAGGTATGCCGTCACCTGAAACATGTCCGTCGAATTCAAGGTTGAACCAGATAGAATCCTGAGGATTGCGCGAATCAAAAACAACATACATTGCTTTTGATACGCCACTGTTTTGATTTGCTGTGTAATGCGCTGAAAACTCAGAAGAAGTTTCTCCGGCCGGAACTGTGATTGCCACAGGTGAAAGATTCACTGTTGGAGCATAACATGCACCCCAGCAAAAATACATGGAGGTTCCGCTGATCAACTCTTTTTCTATTTTTCTGATAAACAGGTCTTTGCTATCGGCAGAATTGTTTTTAATTTTCAGTTCAAATACAATTTCTTCAGTATAAACGCCTGAAGCAACTTTGGTCTCATTACATAACACACCAGCGCCTTCTTCACCCAGCGTGAAGTTTGAAGGAACAAAAACCACGTTAACCGCAACACTGTCATTGGGGTTGTTCTTGTCATAAAAAACGTACATGATGGTTGATTGCCCGAAAAGACCATTTGCTGTGTAGTGGCCCGAAAATTCAGTATTTGTGGCACCGGCACCAATTGCGAGTGCATCAGGTGAAACCATCACAAAAGGAGGGAAGCAAAGACCCCAGCAAAAAACATCCATTGAACCCGAAACAACGTTTTTCAGGATTTTTTTGGCCAGAATATCTTTTGAGACGCTGCCATTGTTGGTTACTTTAAGTTCAACAACAATTTCTTCAGTGAGTAAACCAGAAGCATAAATGGTTTCGCCAGAAGCCACCGGGGTTCCATCAACTTTTGAAATGCTCAGGCTCTGGCTGTTAATTCGCGTAAATGCCAGAATCACAAGTAAAAAAAGGAAAATTTGTTTCATTGGTAAATAAATTGGTTTGAAAAAAGTTTGGTTGTAAATCCATGCAAAATTAGTGTTTTTTCGAATGGGCATGCGCTTTTCCAGCGTAAAATGCATTATTCAAAAAATACGATGGTTTACGTTGTACCAATTGAAAGCTTACATCGATGTAGTTCACGATTTTTTGGTTTACTTTTGCCAGTTCAAACCAAACTTAAATATCGAATTCAATGAAAAATTTTTTACTTTTCGTTTCTCTTTTTTTATTTACAGGTGCTCAGTGTTTCTCACAACAGGTTCCACGTGAGCAGGTTGTTCTTGAAATTGGAACAGGTACCTGGTGTCAGTATTGTCCAGGGGCAGCCATGGGCGCCGAAGATTTGATTGACAATGGTTACAACGTAGCCGTAATCGAATATCACAATGGCGATGATTACACCAATACTGCAAGCAATTACAGAAATAATTTTTACAGCACAACCGGTTATCCGACTGCACATTTCGACGGGCTTTTGCCTGTGGTGGGCGGAAGCAGCACGCAGAGCATGTATACTTCATATCTGCCAAAGGTTAATCAGCGCAACAATGTATTGTCATCATTCACCATCAGCA
Source organism: uncultured Bacteroidales bacterium (assembly GCA_964550695.1). Taxonomy (GTDB): domain Bacteria; phylum Bacteroidota; class Bacteroidia; order Bacteroidales; family TTA-H9; genus CAZKCK01. The sequence goes on from CAZKCK010000022.1 coordinate 34,410, forward strand.
TGACAGGTTCAGTAACTGCCCGCAATTACAGTATTCAGGTGGTAACCAATAAAGTTGCCTTAGTTTCCAATTCCAGCTATAAACTTCATCTGGTGCTGACTGAATCAAAAATTCAGGAATCATGGCAGGGGATGAGCGAACTGAATTTTGTTGAGCGGCTGATGGTTCCCGATCATCTGGGCACTTCTCTGAATTTTGCTTCACAATCAACTTTTACCACAAACCTCACATTCAGCGTACCCGAAGATTGGGATATTTCAAATTGTGAACTTGTAGCCTTTCTTCAGGATAATTCAACCAAAGAAATACAGCAGGGAATAAAAGCACCTTTGTCAGTATTTCTTCCAACCCTGAATCTTGATCTGGCTATGGCAGGAATTGCAAATGTGCCTGCAAACGTGGCACTCGGCCGGCTGAGTCCTCAGATTGTGCTGCGCAATGACGGTGCCACTGACCTTACATCTGCCACAATTACGTATAACGTGAACGGTGGAACTCCCATGACCTATAACTGGACCGGAAATATGCCTTATTTAGGCAAAGATACACTCCTGCTTCCTGAAATTACATTTACACCCCAAACTTCAAATTCACTCGAAGTTTCAGTAAGCAATCCCAATGGGCAACCTGATCAGTATCCGGGGAATAATACACAATCGGTTGGATTTGGACAGTCATCGGTGTACTATCAGGCACCCGTTACACTTGTGTTACGCACTGATAACCGTCCGCTCGAAACAACCTGGAAATTGCTCAATTCGGCAGGTGATGCTATTCTGACCGGCGGCCCCTATACTGATCCAAATAAAGTAAATGTTATACCCCTGAATATTCCTGAAAACGGAGCCTACCGTTTTGTAATTCATGATACCGGTGGCGATGGAATATGTTGCAAGAATGGAAACGGTCTTTATAAAATAGCCGATAAAACCAGTCAGGCCATATACACCGGAAGTACTTTCATGCTGGAAGAAACTGTTGATTTTCTTGTTAGCGGAATTACAGGCCTTCAGGATGAAGTTGGTGATCAGATGAATGTATCGCCCAATCCTGCAACTGATTATGTCAGGGTTACTTTACCCGCTGAACTGAATGGCAGACTGACTGTTAAATTAAACGACCTCAGTGGTCGTACAGTATATAACAATATATTGAATTACAAAAACAGTCTGATTATTCCGGTCACGGGTATGGCTAAGGGAATGTATATTCTTCAGGTCAGTTCCGGTGATTATACGATTACACGCAAAGTAAATGTTCAGTAATACACATAAGCGCTAATAGCAAGCCTCCGGACTCCGGGGGCTTTTTTATTTATGCTGTGCAGAAACAATTGTTGGTATTCGTTACTCACTTTTCAAATTTTAAATATACAATTTGCTGTTTGCTAATCATTTGAAGCAGTATTCTGGAATCAAACTAAATTTCATTGAATTTTAGCAGTACGTTTTTACATTCCA
>CAZKCK010000023.1:0-27275 GCA_964550695.1 uncultured Bacteroidales bacterium
GTTTATATTGAAAAACCAATGGCACTGAATTATGGTGAATGCCTCAGGATACTTGAAGCCGGGCAACTTTACAATGTACCGGTCTTTGTAGCCTATTACCGCAGGGCTTTACCTTATTTCTTAAAAATCAGGGAAATAATTGACAACGGAACACTTGGTGAAATTAGAAAAATTGTGATAAACCTGAGTAAATCACCTTCACCAAAAGATAAAAACATTGACGACCTGCCCTGGAGAGTAAGGCCTGAAATCGCTGGCGGCGGCTATTTTGTCGACCTTGGCTCGCACCAGCTCGACATCCTCCGATACATTTTTGGCGATATACAACTTAAAACAGCAATTGTAAAAAACCTTGGCTGGTTATATAACGCTGAAGACTATGTTTCTGCTGAATTTACCCTTGCAGGTGGAATACCTTGTACCGGTACATGGAACTTTATGAGCTCACCTCAAAATGAAATCGACAGCCTGTTAATTACAGGCACAAAAGGTCAGATAAATGCATCAACTTTTGGCAATAAAACAATTGAAATCAGAACCGGAAATTCTATTGACAAAATACACTTCGAGCCACCTCAGCATATTCAACAGCCTCTGGTTCAAACTATTGTTGAAGAATTAACAACGGGTATAAAATGCTGCCCTTCAACAGGAATAACTGCATCAGCAACAAATTTACTGATGGACGAGGTTCTTAAAAATTATTATAATCGCTGATCAGGCAACAAAAACACGCGGATTGTTTACCTTTTCCTTTAATAAGGCAAGTTCAATAACCTGAAGCATATTGTCAACATATTTTATATGCAGACCTTCAATATAATTTGCAGGAATTTCTTTAATATCTTTCCGGTTATCAACCGGCATGATGATTTCGGTTATGTATGCCCTTTTGGCAGCAAGAATTTTTTCCTTTATACCACCAACAGGCATAACCTTTCCTCTGAGTGTAATCTCACCCGTCATAGCCAGTTTGGGCTTTACCTTTTGTTGTGTAAAGGCTGAAACCAAAGCTGTAAACATGGTAACTCCGGCTGATGGGCCATCCTTTGGAGTAGCTCCTTCCGGAATATGCATATGTATATTCCATGATTTAAAAATTGCAGAATCAATCTGCAATTCAGTAGCATGGGCTTTCAGATATTCAACGGCCAGTGTGGCAGATTCTTTCATAACATCACCCAGGTTACCGGTCATGCTGAATTTGCCTTCGCCCCGGCTTAAACTTACTTCTATAAAAAGTATTTCACCTCCCACCGGTGTCCAGGCCAGCCCTGTAACAACACCTGCAAAATCATTTGTAATTGATTTTTCATGTTGAAACAATGGAATACCCAACACATCCTCAAGCATTTCGGGTGTAAGCGTTTTCTTATATTTTATTCCTTCTGCAATTTTTATAGCATGCTTCCGGATGGTTTTGGCAATCGTCTTTTCAAGTGTACGAACACCACTTTCGCGTGTGTACTTATCAATAATTGTTTCAAGTACCTCATTGCTAAACACAAGCTGACTCTTTTTTAAACCATGTTCCCCAAGTTGTTTTGGAACAAGATGACGTCTGGCAATTTCAATTTTCTCTTCCAGCAGATATCCGCTGAGGTCAATAATTTCCATTCTGTCACGCAAAGCAGGATGAATTGTTGAAAGAGTATTTGCAGTTGCAACAAACATGACTCCTGACAAATCAAATTCAATTTCAAGAAAATTGTCATAAAATGCTTTATTCTGCTCAGGATCAAGAACTTCAAGCAATGCGGCAGCCGGATCCCCGTTGATATTGTTTCCCAATACTTTGTCAATCTCATCAAGTACAAAAACCGGATTGCACGACTTTGCCTTTTTCAGGCTCTGTATAATTCTTCCGGGCATTGCACCAATATAGGTTTTGCGGTGTCCGCGAATCTCTGCCTCATCACGCAGTCCGCCAAGTGACATCCTGATATACTTGCGTCCAATTGATGCTGCAAGTGATTTTCCAAGAGAGGTTTTACCTACTCCCGGAGGACCTACAAGGCAAAGTATAGGCGATTTCATATTGGCTTTAAGCTTTAATACAGCCAGATATTCAATAATGCGTTCCTTCACCTTTTCAAGTCCGAAGTGGTCAGCATCAAGAATTTTACGAGCCCTCGCAAGATCAAGATTATCAACGGTATATTCATTCCACGGAAGATCAACAAGCGTTTCAAGATAATTAACCTGCACCGAATAGTCAGCTGCTGCAGAATGCATACGCTGTAATTTCGATAGTTCCTTCTCAAAAATTTCAGCCACTTCAGGAGTCCATTTCTTTTTGGCAGCTTTTCCGCGCAATTCCGCCATCAGCCGCTTATTTGGCTCATCACCGAGTTCCTCCTGAATGGTCTTGATTTGTTGATGCAGCATATAGTCACGTTGCTGCTTATCAAGTTCAACCTTAACTTTGTTTTGTATCTCTGTCTTCAGATCCACCATCTGAAGCTCTTTTGTAAGCATTTCAAGCACTTCGTTGGCACGTTTCAGAAGATTATCCGATTCAAGAAGCTTTTGTTTCTGCCCAACTTCAATATTCAGATTGGATGAGATAAAATTAATCAGAAACGAAGGGCTTTCAATATTTCCAATGGCAAACGCTGCTTCGGATGGTATGTTTGGTGATTTGTGAATAATCTGAACGGCGAGATCCTTTATCGAAGAAAACAATGCATTGTTCTTGTCATTGCTTTTAAAGGGTTGTTCCTTTGGAAACGCTTTTATACTGGCCAAAAGGTATGGTTCGGTCTGCAATGGCTCTTCTATGGTAAACCTCCGCTTTCCCTGGATAATAACTGTTGTGGTTCCATCAGGCATCTGCAACGTCTTATGTATAAATGCAACAGTACCAAGACTATACAAATCCGCAAATCCGGGATCTTCTACTGTTCCGTCCATTTGTGTAACAACACCTATAATCCTGCTCTTTTTATAATAGTCCTTAATCAGTTGAATTGATTTATCACGACCAACAGTAATCGGGATTACAACACCAGGGAACAAAACAGTATTTCGCAATGGCAAAATCGGCAAAACTTCGGGCAGGTTTTCGGCATTCATTGATTCTTCTTCATCAATCGACAAAATGGGAATGAACTCATTGTCTGATTGGAGTATATCGGAAATTGCCGAAAAAGGAGCATTATTTTTAAAATCCATAGTAAATTCAGTCAAAATGTCAGAAACTCTGTTAATCCTTGGCAAACATTTCACAAAAAAAGTCTGCTGCTATTTAGTAATTATTCAACATATTGATTCACTGTAAATTGCCAACGTTTTCAATATGTTCCAAAATTGAAGACTTTCTCTACTCAATTCGTGTGCCATAATAAAAAATCCCCTTTGTATTGAAAGGGGACAAAGAACATCATTATAGCAGATTTCAGTCAAATTTGTATGAAGAATGCAAACCGAAAATTATAACTAATTGATACCTTAGAAAAATAATAAATTGCTTGAACAATATTGAACAAATCATATGATTTAAACTTTTCTCAATTATCATGAAATCAACGTTATAATCTATTATTATTAATAGTTATTTCGTATATGTGTTCAAGCACTTTTTTGTCGGTCTCTGAAAATTCCAGGCTTCTCCGGTTATATACCTCTTTGGCCGTTTCCAGTGCTTTTTTAATATCATAACCGGAATATCCGGCGGCTCCACCCCACATAAACGAGGAAACAAAATTCCGTTGATATCCAGACCCAAAGCAGTTTGAACTTACTCCAACAACAGATCCTGTATTAAACATAGTATTAATTCCGGTTTTGGAGTGGTCCCCCATAATCAGGCCACAGAAAATATGCCCGGTATCGATAAACTTTTCCTGCGTATAATTCCAGGCTTTTACATTCCTGTATGTATTATTCAGATTTGCCGTATTGGTTCCGGCAGAAATATTGCACCATTTGCCGATAACCGAATGCCCGAGATATCCATAATGTGGTTTATTAGAATAAGCCAGCATGACTGAATTTTCAATTTCTCCTCCAACTTTTGCGTAAGGTCCGATGGTAGTGGCACCGTAGATAATTGTCGACATTTTAACAATTGCATGGTCACAAAGTGCAAATGGGCCACGGATATGAGCTCCTTCCATGATAATAGAATCCTTGCCGATATATATCGGGCCTTCAGAGGCATTCAAAGTGGCATACTCAACATTTGCGCCCTTCTCCGCAAAAATAAACTCAGGATTGATTAAATTGTTGGTTTTGCTCAACGGCACTGATTTCTTACCATGTGTAAGTAACTCGAAATCAGACAAAATGTTTTTATCATTTAAAGCAAATATATCCCATGGATAATTGATTTTTACAAAATCAAGATCAACTTCCTTCTCTGTAATTCCCTCAGTGTCACCTTCTCCAATTTTATCAAGATCAGCCGCTATTACATGAAGGGCAATAATGCTGTCGTTGCTTAAAAGAGCTTCATTTGGTTTTAACTGAAGTATTTCATCTACTATTTTTTGGTTCGGACAAACTGAACCGTTAATCAAAATGTTGTTTTCACCCCTGACAGTAGGATAACTTTCACTGAGATAATCTTCAGTTAATGAAGATGTTTTGGCATTCAGAAACAATTCCCATTTCTCTCTGATTGTGAGAATACCTGCACGCAGATCTGCCACTGGCCTTAAAAAAGTAAGCGGGAGCAAATTGTTTCTCGAATAATCGTCAAACAGTATATAGTTCATAATTTCTATGTTTGTCCCGATTGCTCGGGATTGAAATACAATACTTTAAAAAACATTCAAGCTTTTAGAATATTTTTTTCAATAATATAAATTCTTTTGGCAGGAATCAAATTTTTTGGAAAGTTTTTATCAGTAATTAATTAACAATCCAAATTTTGGAAAGTTCTATCTAACAAAAAAACCCCTTCACAGGGGTCTTTTATAAATCGTACAATAATCAGCAATATGACTATTTCTGTTTTGACTCGTAATGCTTCTGATAACGGTTCTTAAACTTATCAACCCTTCCAGCAGTATCAACAAGTTTCATCTTGCCTGTGAAATACGGATGTGAAGTATATGAAATTTCTAATTTCATCAGGGGATATTCCTTTCCGTCTTCCCAAACTACCGTATCTTTTGTTTTGGTGGTTGACCTGCACATAAAAGAAAAGTCGTTCGACATATCTTTAAACACAACCAGCCTGTAATCGCTCGGATGAATGCCTTTTTTCATTGTAAAAGTCTCCTCAAATTTTTAGGACTGCAAAAGTACAGATAATTTGTTTTATAAGCTAATTTTTAAGAAAATTATTTTTGAGTACACAAAAATTTCATAATATCTACCCCGTCAGCGTAATCATCTAAATTGGGCTTTTGACTGTTTCCAGGTGTAACTGTTTTAATATCAAACGATATAGTTGAAACTACACATTGAATCGCATCCTGATGTAACATAAGATAATCTGTAACTTCCTGCAGATTATCATATTCTTCATAGTGTAAAACACTAATTGCACTCGCAATCGAAGGATTAGATGTAACAAGCAGAAAACCATTGTCAGAATGCTTTGTACGGTTTACAAGAAAAATGGCCTTATTGTATTCATAATTATTATAGTATTTGTGGTTGAGCGACATTACAGAATATGTTTCAAGTGCATTAAAGAGAAACTTGAACTTATAACCCTTTGGTACAAGCAATTGAGAAACATTCCGGCATCCAAGTCCATAATAATCCATAATATCTGAAGCGAAGCCTGAAATTTCGTCCGCTGTCTCGTTTCCGGTAATCACACCTATTGAATTCCTGTTTTTACGAATAATATGCGGCCATTTGCCAAAATAATATTCAAAATAACGCGCTGAATTATTTGATCCTGTGGCTATAACAGCATCAAATTCTTTAACAGGCCCTTCCGTAAAAACAATTTTTTGAGCAAACTCAGGATTTCTCTTAATAAGATATTTTGCAAATGCTGGAATAATCATGTTATCACCGGAAGATAGTTTTACATTAATCTTAAAACCTGAAATCAACACACATAAAAAATCATGAAACCCTACAGCCGGTATATTTCCTGCCATAATCACGGCAATCGTTCTATCTGAATTGCCACATGCTTCAGGATATCTTTCAACCCATTTTTCAAGATTTTCCTTTTCAAGCATGTACGAAATTCCGGCAAATGCCATTTTTACATGCTTTGAATCAAACCAGGGATTGTAATACTTTGACTCTTCAATCAACGTATTAAAAACATCCCTAAATTCATTATCTACTTCATCATCAGTAGTTTCGAAACCTTTAACACAGTTATTCAGCAAACTGCCCAGGCCAATAAATGCATCAAGTCTTTCGCGTATAGTCATATTTGTACCTTAAGGTGCAAAAATAAAACATTAACGAAGCCGTTTATACATTTATAATTTAAAAATGCATGCACAGTGTTTCAAAATATTTAATTCTGGCGGTTGCAATCACAACCTTGTTTATTGAAAAAGCCAATTCACAGAATCAATACTATCATCTCAATGACACACTGAATCAGCTTTCATACAACATTTTAAATAATCAGAGTGATAGCCAAAAGCTTCAATCATCCGAACAATTAATCACAAGACTTACCGCCTTGTTAAATTCAGAATCAGGATACAATTATAGCTTCGATAGTGTTCCGTATATTTCAGTACTTCAGCCTAAAAATAAGCAATTCAGACTTTTAACATGGAATTTACCATTTGCTGATGGTACCTACCGGTATTTCGGGCTGTGTGTGAAAAAAAATAAATCAGGCATTATCACCGTAAAATTACATGACCAATCTGATGTTCTGCCAAACCCCGAACACAGCATCCTGAAATCTGAAAACTGGTATGGAGCACTATATTATAAACTTATTGAAACCGGAAAAGGCAAACAACAGGTATATACCCTTTTAGGATGGGATGGCAATTCAAAAGCCTTTAAGCGTAAAATTATTGATGTACTTAGCTTCGACTCAGAGGGAAACCCGCTATTTGGAAAAGCAATATTTAACAGTAAAGATAAGAAAAGAATATTTTTTGAGTATGCTCCCGATGCTGCATTCAAATTAAGGTATGAAGTACAGGGTCACAAGGTTAAACGATGGTTTAGGTCGGGCTTCAGTATTGTTAAAGATGAAATGATTGTTTTTGACCGTCTCGAGCCAATAAATCCCGGTATTATGAATGCACCACAGTTTATGGTACCATCCGGAAACATTATTGATGCTTACATATTTTCAGATGACAAATGGCGTCTGCTTAAAGATATAGATGCCCGCAATCCCGAATCTCCACATGACAACATTCAACCTCCCAAACCTTTATTGAAGCTCACCCCAGGCAACTAATACAAGTCAGGAATTGCTATTTTTGCACTCTCTTCAAAAAAAACCTATGTCAATCAGGATATCAGCAGTTTCCTATCTAAACTCAGTACCATTGGTGTATGGCATTATGCATTCAGATTTATTGAATGACACTGAACTTATACTCGAGGTACCTTCGGAATGTGCAAAAAGCATGATTGCTAACAGAAGCAAGATTGCTCTGCTGCCCTCAGGAGCCCTCCCACTCGTAAAAGATGCTGTTATTTTCAGCAAATATTGCATTGGAGCCCATAAAAAAGTGAATACAGTCATGCTCTACAGCAACTGCCCGCTTGGTGAAATCCGGACAGTATTTCTTGATAGCGATTCTGTTACCTCAGTAGGACTGGTTAAAATACTTTTTAAATACCATTGGATGAACCAACCAAATTTTTCAGCACTCCTGAATTTTAATATTCAAAAAAACGAAGCTGTTCTGGCTATCGGTGATAAAACATTTGAAATGAATGGCGTATATAATTTTCAATATGACCTTGCAGAAGAATGGTATAATTATACAGGATTGCCTTTTGTTTTTGCGATATGGGCATCTGCATCAATTCTTTCTGTTGATTTCATTAACCGGTTTGATCAGGCAATGCATTTTGGATTGTGCCACAAACAGGAAGCAGTAAAACTTATACACAACAATGTCATCAGTTTTGATTCCGCCATCAACTATCTTGAAAACTCAATTGACTATGATTTTAACGAGCAAAAAAAGACAGCTCTTAAACTTTACCTTAAACTATTAAGCACCGTATAACCGCAATAAATAGTTAAAATATTCAACCACTTGTATTTAAAAAGAAATCCGGATTACAATAACCCGGATTATTTTTTGACAACAGGACTGGAAATCAATTATTCGCCTCCTTTGGGTGGACGTTTATGATCACGAAGTTTTTTAAGTAAGAGACGTTTGAAATCCTGCTCAACCTTATGCAACTTCACTATTTTTTTGGCTGACAGAACTTTCTTAAATTTTACAATGTATTCCTTTTCAAGATCAGTCATTTTTTGCTGGTTCCTTACCATGTTATCAAGAAACTGTTCAGCTTCCTGTTCAGTCATCTTGTCCATATCAGGATGATCTTTAGGCTCTTCAGGACCAAACATTTCTTTATGTATATCTTCTCTTTTTGCGGAGTATTCGTTAAAAACAGGCCAAAAGACTTGCGCTTCTTCCGGCGTTAGCTCCAGTTGAGAGGTAATGAATGCGGTTTTTTGAGCCTTTATTTCATCTGATTTATTCTGTGAAATTGGCCTTTTCTGAGCCGAAACCTGCAATGCTGTTAAAACTATACACAAAAGTGCTACAGTGCATGTAAGTGTGAATGAACGAACATTTTTCATAAGTGATATTTTTAATTTAAACATACTAGCTCCAATGCAATTGGATCATTTTTAAGGTATTCATAAATAGCATCATCTTCTAAAAGATCGATATCGGTAAACATCAGAGGCTTTGACTCCTGCTGAGCCGCTTGCCCTCCCTTGATACCAGAATCCAAAAAGATGTTGAGAAGCATAACTTCAGAATAATCATCAATATTTACCATAAGGTAAATACTATCAGCCTGGTAAGAACTAACTGACAGTTTGTTAAGAGGAGCCTGACTTCTGGTCCAGGGGTTAAGCATAACCAGAAACAAGCCTGCGAAAATTACAAAAGAGGCGACATACACGGCGGCTTTTAACTTAGAATAACTCAATGGCCATGTCAATCCGGGCAAAAATCCTGACTTTGAAATCCGGTTCCGGATAATTACAGGCAAATCGTCAAAATAACGCTCCGGAACAGTAAAATGATTCTGGGAACCAAACTCCTGTTTTAGTTTTGAATCATCAGTATCAATATGTAAATTCTTCATTTTCATGCTTTATATAAGAACCTCTGCGTTGATAATGGTTTAATGGGTTGTTACAAAAATTTCAATTTTTTTTACTGCCAAATGATAGGACGCTTTCAGGGCACCAACAGAAGTGCCTAATATTTCAGAGATTTCCTCATATTTTAGGTTGTCATAGTATTTCATTGTAAAAACAAGCTTCTGTCTTGGTGGAAGTGACAGCATGGCCTGTTGAAATAGCTTTATTTGTTTGTTTGAATCAATTTGAATATCTGCTATTAATTGTTGTTCAAGATTTGATTGTAAGGATTGGAATGATAACATGGCCCTTACCTTTTGCCTTTGCAAATGCCGGATTGCTTCATTGGCTGCAATCCTGTAAATCCACGTAAATAATGCAGAATCACCTCTGAATGAATGAATATTCTTCCATACTTTAATAAAAACCTCCTGCGTAATATCATCAGCATCTTCATGGTTAACAACCATCCTTCGCACAAGCCAGTATACTTTTTCGCGATACTCCTGCACCAGAAGGTTAAATCCATAATTCTTCCCCTGAGAAGAACGAATCAGTTCAAGAATCTGTTTTTCATTCTGTTGCATTAAACAATAGATATTTCAGATATAGTAGACAGTAGAATCAAAAAAAGGTTTAACCACCGCAAATGACAAAAATACAACTAAGTTGTATCACTTTGGAGTTTATAAATGATTGACGTTTAATAGTTACAAACCATTGTGGTAATACAACTTTAAAACACTTATCCGTTACTAAACTTAAATCATTAATTTTGGATTTTACAGATTCCCCGGTTTGATATGTTAAAATACTTGCGCTTCAGTTTCATTGCCACGCTTTGCTTTTTGTTGACTTCCGAATCTTCCTACTCACAGTCAATCATTTATTCTTATAAATCGGATTCTGCACGGTGGGTTGATTCAGTATTTGTACAACTGACACGTGAACAGCGGATTGCACAATTAATGATGGTAAGGGCCTATTCGAACAAAGATGAAAAGTTTAACGCTTCCATCGATTCTTTGATTCTGAACTACAATATTGGAGGATTGGTCTTTTTTCAGGGAGGACCTGTACGTCAGGCTAATCTGACCAATCGCTGGCAAAAGTTATCAACGGTACCATTATTCATCGGCATCGATGGCGAAACCGGACTTGGTATGCGCCTCGACAGCACATTTAGTTTTCCGGATAATTTTTTACTTGGGGCAATTGCAAATGATTCATTAATTTATTACACTGCCCAAAGAATTGGAGAACATTGCAAACGATTGGGAGTTGATATTAATTTTGCGCCTGTTGCCGATGTAAATAGCAATCCATTGAACCCTGTAATTAACAGCAGATCATTTGGCGAAAATCCTGATTTAGTAGCACTTAAAACGCTTTCATGGCTTAATGGCTTGCAATCAGCCGGCATAATCGGATCGCTGAAACATTTTCCGGGCCATGGTGATACTGAGACTGATTCGCACCAGAATCTGCCAGTTATTACAAAATCATTTGCAATGCTTGAACAAACCGAACTACTCCCCTTCCGCACTTCTTTGCCCTTTGCAGATGCATTAATGGTTGGCCATCTGATGGTTCCGGCCATTGATTCAGTTACGGGAGTACCGGCAACTTTATCAGAAAAAATTATTCAGGAACTGCTGAAAAACAAAATGGGGTTTAAAGGTTTAATCATTACCGATGCGCTTGACATGAAGGGTGTTACAAAAAGCTCAAACCCGTCAGAACTTGAACTGAAAGCGCTTTTGGCAGGCAACGATATGCTGTTATTACCAACTGACATTGACCGGGCCGTAAAATCAATTTCAACAGCAATTGATTCTTGTTTATTAGATGAACAAATACTGAATACGGCTTGTAAAAAGGTTCTATCCTATAAATACAAAAGCCTGAAATTCAAATCCTCTGAAATTCAGGTCAAAAATCTAATAGCTGAATTAAATACCAGAAAAGATTCACTGCTTCGCAACACACTATACAAAAATGCCATTACCCTGATTAAAAACTGCAACAAGCTGCTGCCGCTTCATGATTTTACAAATCTTAAAACTGCTTTTGTACCATTGGTTAGCTCAAATGAATCATTGGAAAGTGAATTATCACTCCAGATGCCTGTTACAACAGTTTCACCTCCTGCTATTGAAGATTCTGCAAGCATTGCATCATTTTTCACCCGTCTTGAAAACTTCAATCTGATCATTGTTGAAGTTTCGCCTCCATCGGTATATAGATTCAAAAATTTCGGACTTTCGTCTTTCACGGTCAAACTTATGGATTCCCTTGTACAAACTAACAAAGTAGTCATTGTGCTACAGGGAAATCCATATGCACTTAGTCTCTTTCAATCCTTGGAAAAAGCAGAAGCCATAATTGTCGGTTATCAGAACAAACCTGAAATTAGCAGCCTGATTGCCAAGCAAATAATTGGTTCTGAATTATTTACAGGAAAACTTCCTGTGAGTGCAACTCCCGGATTTAAAGCTGGTTCAGGTATAAAAACAAATATTGCAAAGGTCTTACGTACAATAGAACCAGAATCAGTGGGAATTACAAGAACCGAACTTTTAGAAATTGATAAAATTGCGATCGAAGGAATTACTCAGGGCGCTTATCCGGGATGTCAGGTTTTATTGGCGAAAGATGGAAACATTTTTTATAACAAATGTTTTGGTATACGATCCGCAGATGATACGGTTTCTGTCAAACCTGATAATATTTACGACATTGCATCTGTAACAAAGGTTGCTGCAACAACACTTGCTGTAATGAAACTGTTTGAGGAAAACAAACTATCACTCGACAAACCTGTTGGCCATTATGTTCCTGTGATGAATACGCGTAATAAAAACAAAGTTCATATTGACGATATCATGGGTCATCAGGCTGGCTTTGAAGCATGGATTCCATTTTATAACAAAACATTGGTTAATGGAAATCACAACCCTTTATACTATCAAAAATCGCGTACCAACAACTTCAATATAAAACTTGATGATAGTTTATTTCTTCGCACTGATTATCAAGATACTATATTAAAAATGATTGCCGAAAACCCTTTGACTACCAAAGGGATTTATCTCTATAGCGATCTTGGGTTCATCCTTTTAAAAGAGGCTATTGAACGTGTAACGGCCACTACACTTGACAAATATGCTGACAGTGTGATATACCAGCCATTGGGATTGGCATCCACAGGATTTCTGCCCACCGAAAAATACATTCGGTCCCGGATTATTCCAACGGAATATGATTCCATATTGCGAAAGAAATTACTGACAGGCGAAGTAAATGATCGTGTAGCTGCAATGTTTGGAGGAGTTTCAGGTCACGCTGGCTTATTTTCAAATGCCTTGGATCTGGCTAAAATTATGCAGATGCTACTCTGGAAAGGGAACTATGGAGGGAGGACCTTTTTTGACAGTACAACAGTTCATAAGTTTACTTCGCGTGCATTTATAAAAAGCGAAAATCGCCGCGGTCTTGGTTTTGATAAACCCCCGTTTCATCCGGATCCGAATGGGCCTGTATGTACTTCAGCATCAAGTAACAGCTTTGGACACTCAGGTTATACGGGAACATATGTATGGGCTGATCCTAACAATGGGCTGTTGTATATTTTCTTAAGCAACCGTGTAAATCCTGATGCGCACAATACAAAAATAAACAAACTAAATATCAGAACCAGAATTCACCAGAGAGCATATAGTTTATTTAACAAAAATTCAAAAAGATAAGATTGTCATCAAAACGTCTCAACTTTTACAATGTTTTATTGTTTATTGGACTTATATGCATACGCACGACAATCATAATATAACCATCCATTCTCAGTCCGGCAGGCTTTCTGCCACGTTGGCTGTAAATCTTGCAATTGCCCTTATTGAACTGGTTGGTGGAATCATATCAGGATCTCTTGCCCTTATTTCAGATGCTGTGCATAATCTTGGAGATTGTTTATCGATGATTTTAAGTTTAATTGCAATCAGGGTTTCCGCAAAATCAAAGAACAATAACAAAACATTTGGCTATAAAAGAGTTGAGATACTTACAGCCTTTTTGAATTCAGGTATCCTTATTGGCATTTCGGTATACCTTGTTTATCAGGCGCTACTCCGATTTATTGAACCACATGAAATTGATGTTTCAGTATTGTTACCCATTGCTGTTTTCGGGCTTCTTGGAAATTTGGCGGGTGTTTTCCTTCTCAAAAAATCATCATCCGAAAGTTTGAATATCAAAGCTGTATATCTCCATCTATGGGGTGACACCTTATCGTCAGTGGCTGTAATTTTTGCAGGGATTATGATCCATTTTACCGGATATTTTGCAATTGATACGCTTGTTACCATTTTCATCAGTGGCATCATCATCAAGGAAGCCTTAATTGTTTTGAGCCAGACCGTAAATATTCTGATGCAAGGCGCTCCTGCCGGAACTGACTTGGAAGGGATCAAAGCAAGTATTATAAGCATACCTTATGTTTCTAATATTCATCACGTTCATATTTGGAATCTGGATGATTCCGAAATTTTTCTTGAAGCTCATATTAAACTTGACAATGATCTCAAATTGAGTCAGACTTCAGAAATACGCGAAAAAATAGAATCGATTCTCAGAAATAAATTTAAAATCAGCCATACAACTTTACAACTTGAATATTTAGAATGTAAAAGCAATTGTAACTAATAATCCCAATAATAAATAATTCTATGAAACTACGTTATGATACCGTTCTGCTCTGGACCCTCGCAACAGTACTGATGCTGTCATTGGCTGTATATCAGCGTATGACTGGTCCAACCCATCCTGCAAGGGTGAAGGCAACATTTGGTTCTGAAACCTATAAATTGAAACTGCTTCGAAGTAACAGTACTAACCAGGATGCAATAATAAACCTGGTGATTCCGGATACAGCAGTTAAAGGTATATGTTCTTATAAAAGGCTGGGAACCAATGACTCATTGACTAAAATTCTGTTTACAAGAAGTGGCGACACACTGGTTGCGAAACTCCCAAAACAACCCCCTGCCGGCAAACTTGAGTACACAGTTCAATTATTAAAAGGTAGTGATATAGTTAATTTGACCAATGAAAAAGTAGAAATAAGATTCAAGGGAGATGTACCCGCATATATCTTAATTCCTCATATTTTCTTTATGTTTTTTGCAATGTTATTTTCAATTAGAACGGGTATTGAAGCCCTTGTAAAAGGAATTTCTATTGTAAAATTATCCAGACTTACACTGCTGTTTTTGACAATAGGCGGATTAATTCTTGGACCTATAGTTCAGCACTATGCTTTTGGAGAATACTGGACAGGAATACCTTTTGGGTATGATCTCACAGATAACAAAACACTTATAGCATTTATCTTTTGGGTAATAGCAGTAGTGATGCTTAAAAGGAATCAAAAACTCAGGATATGGGTAATTATAGCCAGCATCATTATGCTTGCAGTTTATATGATTCCTCATAGTAAATATGGGTCAAAACTTGATTATTCTTCAGGCCAGATAAAGACCGGAAAATAATTCTGATATTAATCATTGACATTTAAACTATATTTGCGGAGGGGTAACCCTCCGTTTTTAATATCATGACACTACTACTAATTATTATCACAAGCATTATTTCAATTCTGGCGTTTTCAAACCAGGAACTGATGAATCGGCTGAAATTTAATGCCTATTTTATAAAGCATTCATCTGAAGGCTGGAGATTTTTATCATATGCCCTTGTACATGCCGATTATATGCATTTGATAATCAATATGTTTGTATTGTACAGCTTTGGCTCCGCTGTTGAATTGTATTATAAAATGGTCTTCCCCGGAAAAGCAGTTTTCTATTACCTTCTTTTATATGTTGGAGGCATAGCCATGTCAGTGTTATCTTCGTACGGAAAACAAAAAGACAATATTTATTACAATGCAGTTGGAGCAAGTGGGGCTGTTTCAGCAGTTGTGTTTTCTTCCATTATTTTTAATCCTGCCATGCCTATCCGCTTTATATTTATCCCTATCGACATTCCTGCTTATATTTTTGGTGGATTTTACCTGTTTTACTCATGGTATATGTCACGCAAAGCTTCTGACAACATCGGCCATGATGCGCATTTCTGGGGTGCTGTATTTGGTGTATTATTTACAATATTACTAAAACCTTCATTAGCAATACATTTCATTTCAGCTTTGTTTGCATCTTATTGATAATTATTGTTGGTTTGTGGTCTGTTCAACTTTATTCATGACTTACCTTTGTTGAAACAAATATAAATTATGAAAAAACTCAGATTATCAGTTTTTTTAACAATTGCATTTACTTTTATTTTGCAATCGGCTCTTACACAGCAACTAGGTATAAGAAGCGGCTTAAATTATGCAAAACTCAAATTCACAGGATCTACTGATTCTGATTTAAAAAATGCGCTGATGGCTTATCGGCAAACAACTGTTTATGGAGGTTTTTTAAATTTTAAAATCGTTCCTCTGGTTTCACTGCAGATTGAAGGCAATTATGACCCCCGGGGTTACAAATCCGAAGTACCTTCTTATTCAGGCGAAGGCATTTTTGAAGGAGAAGAATACGTTGGAATTGACTATTTAACAGTTCCGGTTTTAGCCAGGGTAAAACTTCTTGTGTTTTACCTTGAAGCAGGTCCATATGCCGGTTTTCTGTTGAAAGCCAGACATGTTCAAACCGGTACAATCACGATTGCCAACACTAGTGGTTTTGAGACAAACGATTATTTTGCTGAAGAGGATATAAAAGATGAATTAAAAAATATTGATTACGGAGTAATTGTTGGTGGAGGATTATCTTTTAAACTGGGACCGGTTGAAATTTCAGGCGGTGCAAGGTATAATGCCGGGTTTGCAAATATTCTGAAAGAAAATGAATCTCTGACAGAAGCCAAAAACTCAGTAATGGGAGTTTATGCCGGACTTGGATTACGCTTTTAGGATTTCACATATAAAAGAAAAGGCTGTCTCAAATCCGAGACAGCCTTTTTATATTATATGAAGTTGGTTTTTTTACTTTTTGATTTTAACTTCAATTGTAATAGCTCTGTCAGCACCGCTGGTTCCGGTAATTGATATCACCTTAAATAAACCTTTCTTATTTGCATTTGCAGAAGTTGAAGCTGTTTCAAATGCAATGATATCACCAACAGCAAGGTTGTTTGAACGTGAAAGTGTAAGATCTGTGGCATTGGAATTAATCAGATCATCACTGTTTGCTGTAATAGCATCCCAGTTTACACCGGTAACCTTTTTGAAACGGGTAGCATTTTTGGTGGTCCAGCCATTGAAAATATTGTTCCATGCAATGTTTGCCTGATCATCGTCAGTTGCAGCTATGGTAGCCAGATTGGTGGTTCCGTAAAAATACAGAAAATCAACTTTATTCTGATTGTTGGTTGCGTCAGCCTGTTTATAAACAGTATTGTTTGAAGATGACCAGAAACTGCCAATGGTATTATTACCCTGTCCACCCATCAGAATGGCGGTATAAATATTAACAGTGGCCTCGGTTGGAGTTGTTATGATATTGAAACTGATTTCATTTGACTGATTATCAGCATCAGTAACTTTGAATGACCATCTTTCAGTACCAGCTACCGGAGATGCATTAAACGTACCCTCTGTGTTAAAATTGGCAACACTAATGTTACTGTCAAGAACGACAGTTGGAACGTTGTTAAAAGTACGGGTAATGACAAGCTTGGTTAGTTTTGCACCTGAAGTAGCATTTGATGCTGCATTAATACCAACTTTAAGAGCGGTATTTACCGGATAGGTGGCGTCAGCCGAAATGTATCCGCTTCCGCCAACAAATGAAATTGTTGGAAGCTGAGGATCAGTATTCTCATCTTTAGAACATGATACAAAAACTGTTGAAACAGTCGCTAAGATAAACATTAGGAAAAGAAAGTTGCGTTTCATAAATCTTGTTTTAGAGTAATTTATTAATAAATAGTCAAACATAAATTTTAATTTTTTGTTCATCACAAAGTTTGTGCCACGATCTATCATAAAGTACAAATGAAAAATTAATCGGATGCGAAAAATGTGCTACTTTTGCACTTTGTTCTTTTACAACTGGGGCTGATTGGTTTTGACAGCATGACTGTGAATTTGTAAGCATGCCGGGCGTTGTGAATATGGCCCGTCCTGAAAAGGATTCTGCAAGGAATAATAACTAATTCTCACAGCCTATAAACGGCAACAATTATAATTACGCATTGGCTGCTTAATCTGGAAGATTAGGACGCTTGCTGCTCTCCCGGAAGCTCTGCTCTGCGGCGTTCGGACAGGAGTATCATAAATGTGGAGCTGGTTGTGTTATTGCTTCGGTAACACAACAAGAACTCAGAAGCTAAGGAATTAATAGGTTGGCCATTTGCCGGTTAGTTTTCGAAAATCAATGAATGGATAAGCATGTAGAAAGCACTTTTGCCGCGTGTTTGGACCGGAGTTCGAATCTCCGCAGCTCCACCCCCTTCAAAAAAAAACCCCGTATAGCACTGATTCTATACGGGGAAAACAAATAAAAAAAACTTATGTTAAACTAAAACACCTTCAACAAAATCTATTTTTCAAATTCTTTCATATATCTGTAAGTTCCATCCTCCTGTTCTTCGGCAATGGGGGCATGCTTTGATTCATAAACGAGCAATGCAATAAACAATGCTATCAACAATACAAGCAATAATATTTTAAGCATAGCTATTTAAATATTTTTTGATTTTTTGCAATCCGGGAGAATTGCAATCAACCTTTGATAAATTATCAAAATTCTGTGAATCATGATTAAAATCATCACTGTCTTCATTTAGAACATTGGCAATTGATTGATCTTTAGTAGTTTTGTTATAGAACGCCTGTAAAAGATTTGAAACTTGCCTGTCTTTCATAAAAATATGTTAATTTTAATACCGAGACAAGGCTACAAAAGTCAGACCAAAAATTTAAATCACTGATTTTCAACTATTTATTTTAAATAAAAAAAATTAGCCTAAGTGGTATTATCCACTGGCATTATGTTGAGCTCTGAATACCAAATTTCAAATATCGTAAACAACAGATTAACAACAAATTATAAACACAACATAAAAAAAACTCCGGTTTCAGATCATTATCCGAAACCGGAGATTCAACTTTTATAAAATTCCTGTGAATCAGAGTTCAAACGCTAACTTTAATCGATCTACATAATCAAGTTTTTCCCAGGCGAAAAATTCAACATTTTTAAAATACCTGATTTTATTGTTGATTTCACGAATTTCGGTATGCTCATCCTGATAATAAACTTCAACTATTTCAGTTCTGAAATCTCTGCCAAAATGGCCATACGATGCAGAAGGGGCAAAAATCGGGTTTTTAAGGCCGAACCGTTTTACAATTGCAAATGGACGTAGATCAAATACTTCCTTAACTTTCAAAGCAATCTCACTATCAGTCAGTTTCTTGCCACTTTTGTTTTTCAATTTACATGACCCATTCGTATTTACATAGATACCTACCGGATCGGCAACACCAATTGCGTAGGCTACCTGAACAAGTGCTTCGTTACAAATACCTGCAGCGACAAGGTTTTTGGCTATATGCCTGACAGCATATGCTGCAGATCTGTCAACTTTTGATGAATCTTTACCTGAAAAGGCGCCACCACCATGTGCTCCGCGACCTCCATAGGTGTCGACAATGATTTTACGACCGGTTAATCCGGTGTCGCCATGAGGGCCGCCAATGACAAACTTACCGGTTGGATTTACATATAATTTATAATCACCGGCAAATAATTTTTTAACACGTTGGGGTAAAGTTGCCTTTACCCTGGGAATCAAGATATTCAACACATCTTCACGAATTTTTGACTGCATTTCAATTTCACCTGCAAAGTCGTCATGCTGGGTTGAAATAACAATAGCGTCGATACGCTTCGGAGCGCCAGCGTCATTGTATTCAACTGTTACCTGTGATTTGCTGTCGGGCCTGAGGTATTTCATTTTTTTTCCTTCGTGCCTGATAGCAGCAAGTTCCTGCATAAAAATGTGGGCAAGCTCAACAGGTAGTGGCATCAGGTTATCCATTTCATTGCATGCATAGCCGAACATCATTCCCTGATCACCGGCACCCTGAGCTTCTTCCGACTGCCTTTCAACGCCTTGATTGATATCAGATGATTGCTCATGAATCGTACTTATAACACCACATGAATCGCTGTCAAACCTGTATTCAGCTTTGGTATAACCGATCTTGCGAATGGTTTTTCTGGCAACATCCTGTATATCAACGTAACCATTTGTTTTAACTTCGCCACTACACATAGCAAGACCGGTGGTGACCAATGTTTCGCAGGCAACTTTTGAATTTGGATCCCATCTCAAAAATTCATCAAGCAATGAGTCAGAAATCTGGTCGGCAATTTTATCCGGATGACCTTCGGATACCGACTCTGATGTAAATAAATATCCCATTTCTATTCTTTTTAAAATTATTATTCAAAAAAAGAGTGGGGATAAACCTGATTGAAGTAGGCAAAAGGGGTTTGCTTTAGCATTTTTTTTTGTGGTTGCAATCAATCAAATCTTTCCACTCAGACGCAACAAAAGTAGTACTAATACCAACACCGCAAACGCAAAAACAGCATCTTCACAACAATTTATTTGATTTTAGATAATATTAACTCTATGGAGGTGAACAGGCCGGGTAAAAAAATTATTATAAATATTTGATTTTTAAATAATTATTTTGATTTTGTCAATATCTGAAACACTTCTTCGAGTGACTTTTCCGACTTTGACATTGAAAGCACTGTTAGTCCTTTCTGAACGGCAAAACGGAAAATATCAGGCCGGACATCAACTGAATTTCCAGCTCTGATTTCAAAGCTTACAGGTGAAATGCTCCGGATATTCCTGACCCCGGCAATTCTTTTAAGCTGTTCTATATCAGCAATTTTATCAAATTCTACTACTATTATGTCCTGTCCACTGGCGAGTTTCGAAAGATTGGAGGTTGAATCATCAGCAACGATCACACCTTTATTAATGATAACTGCCCTTTTACATACAGCTTCAACTTCCTGCATTATATGTGTTGAAAGCATAACGGTTTTCAGCTTACCCAACTGAATGATCAGGTTACGAATATCCATTAACTGATTTGGGTCAAGACCAGAAGTGGGTTCATCAAGGATTAGTACTTCCGGGTCATGGATTAATGCCTGAGCCAGGCCTACCCTTTGCCTGAAACCTTTTGACAGTGCACCGATTTTTTTATGCTTTTCGAGTTCAAGACCAGTAAGTGCAACCATGTCGGCCACGCGGGCAGCCGGTCGCGCCACCTTATGCAAACCAGCTATAAACATCAGATACTCTTTCACATACATTTCTGTATAAAGTGGATTATTTTCGGGAAGGTATCCAACTTTTCGCTTAACCTCTATCGCATTCTGATGAATATCATATCCATTTACCACAACATTGCCAGATGTTGGAGGAATGAAGCAGGTGATAATCTTCATCATGGTAGATTTTCCAGCCCCGTTAGGCCCAAGCAGACCAACGATTTGACCCGAGGCAATCTCAAGACATACATTATCTAATGCTTTTTGCGTTCCGTATAGCTTTGTTATATGGTTAACCGAGATAGACATAAAGTAACTGTTTCGTAAAGGCTACAAAAGTAACTTTTATTTTATTTTGATACAGTAATACTATGATGGCCCAAATTTTTCAGTTCGGCTATACCTCCGAATCAATCAATGTACATTTTCGCAGTTAAACCCGGGCTAAAACTGACTGTAATCAGAGAGGAAGCAAAGACAGATCAATAAAAAACATTTGATCAGGTATTTGGATATGAAAAAAAATTACCTTTGCACCTCAGTTCTATAAAAAGTAAGAGTTCACTTTTTCACGATTATTTAGCTGAAATACAATAAATTGTGTTTTCACAATCTGGCAAAACCTGATTTCAAAGTACATGTTTATGAAGATGTACTGGTCTGAAATTGCTACAAAAAGTGAAAATTCATGAATGGATTGTAGGAGTAATGAATTATTTTTTATAATTTTGCACCCCTTTTTATACCGATTGGTTTAAATAGAAATCAGGATTCAAATGAATACATTGAGTTACAAGACAGTAAGCGCCAATAAAGAAACTGTCGTTAAAGATTGGATTCTCATCAATGCTGAGAATCTGGTTGTTGGCCGTCTGGCATCGGAAGTTGCCAAAATCTTGCGGGGAAAAACCAAGCCCAGCTATACACCACATGCTGATTGTGGCGATAATGTCATTATAATTAATGCCGGAAAGATTAGATTCACCGGCAATAAGATGACTGAAAAGCAATATGTAAGGCATACCGGCTATCCGGGTGGCCAACGCTTCAATACCCCGCGTGAATTTTTAGCAAGGGTTCCTGAGCGCGTAATTGAAAAAGCAATTAAAGGCATGTTGCCCAAAACAAAACTGGGAAGTGAGATTTTTCGTAATCTTTATGTATACGGAGGAAATGAGCATCCCCATGAAGCGCAGAAACCCAAGGAATTAAGAATAACAGAAGCAGAATAAACCATGGAAATGATTAATACCATAGGCAGAAGGAAAACCGCAATTGCCCGCGTTTATCTGAAACCAGGAAAAGGCACAATTACTGTTAATAACCGGGATTATAAAGAGTATTTCCCAACAGGAACTTTACAGTACATTGTACTCCAGCCACTTGAAATACATAATTTAACTGAATCCTATGATATTACTGCAAACCTTGATGGTGGTGGTATCAACGGACAGGCAGAAGCTTTGCGACTTGGCATTGCCCGTGCGCTTTGCGAAATTAATCCTGAATACAGGCCAGCATTGAAAGAAAAAGGAATTATGCGCCGCGACCCACGTATGGTTGAAAGAAAAAAACCGGGTCAGCCAAAAGCACGAAAACGCTTCCAGTTCTCAAAACGCTAGACTTTATTATATACGGTGTTTAGTATCTAAATTGCAAAGACTGCCCTTTTACCGGGTGCTACTTTACAATTGCTTATACACAGAAAGTAAACATTTTTAAAATTAAATAAATGGCAAGAGTATCATTTGACGAATTACTTGATGCAGGTGTTCATTTCGGTCACCTGAGGCGTAAATGGAATCCAAACATGGCTCCTTATATCTTCATGGAGCGGAATGGAATTCATATCATCGACCTTCACAAAACCGTTGCTAAACTTGATGAGGCTGCTGCTGCAATCAAACAGATTGCAAAATCAGGCAAAAAAGTTTTGTTTGTTGCAACCAAAAAGCAAGCTAAAGAAATTGTTGCTGAGCATGTTAAGACAGTAAATATGCCTTATGTTGTTGAGAGATGGCCGGGTGGTATGCTCACCAACTTTGCAACCATTCGTAAAGCAGTTAAAAAAATGGCTTCGATAGACAAACTCATGGAGAATGAAAACTTCCTGACAATGTCAAAACGTGAGAGACTTCAAATTTCACGTGAGCGTGCAAAACTTGAAAAAAACCTTGGTTCAATTTCTGACCTTAACAGGCTTCCGTCAGCAATTTTTATTGTTGATATCCTGAAAGAACACATTGCAGTTGCTGAAGCCCGCAGACTCAACATCCCTACTTTTGCAATTGTAGATACCAATTCCAATCCATTACTGGTTGATTTCCCAATTCCTGCAAATGATGATGCTTCAAAATCAATTTCATTGATCCTGAAAGTGATGGTTGACGCTATCGAAGAGGGATTGAATGAACGCAAATTTGAAAAAGATCATAAAGGCTTTGACGATAACGAAGTTGAAACTGATGATTACAATACAAATCCTGCATATGCTGATCTGGATGATGACGAAATAGCTGCATTAAGAGCTAAAAAAGAGCTTGATAAAGCAGTTAAAGCCAAAGATCTGAAAGATGAGGAAGATGGTGGAAAATCAAAAAGGCCGCGTAAAGTTGTTGCAAAACCACAAAGAGGTCCTGTAAAACGTTAAAACGAAATTTTATAAATTTTAATAATAATTTGGAAAATACGTGTTTTAACTGCACGTATTTTCTGTTTCAAATGAACAGATATGGCAAATATTACTGCAGCTGATGTTAATAAACTCCGTCAAATGACCGGAGCTGGTATGATGGACTGCAAAAAAGCACTTCAGGAAACTGAAGGAGACTTTGAAGCAGCCGTGGATAACCTCCGTAAAAAAGGACAAAAAGTAGCTTCAAAAAGGGCTGACCGTGAAGCTTCTGAAGGTATTGTGCTTGCAAAAGCTACTCCTACAAAAGATTTTGCTGCCGTTATTATGGTTAACTGCGAAACCGACTTTGTAGGCAAAACCGCTGAATTTAAAGAACTTGCCCATAAACTTATGGACAGAATTATTGAGGTTAAACCAAAAACACAGGCTGAAGCTTCTGAACTTAGCTTTGATGGCTATACCTTTACTGAACATCTTACAAATATGATTGGCAAAACCGGTGAAAAAATGGAATTTGCCCATTATGAATATATTGAATCACCTGTTGTTGCTGCATACAATCATCAGGGTAACCGTCTGGCCACACTGGTTGGTTTAAACATAGTTACCGGGAACACTGAAGCTATTGCTCATGAAGTTGCAATGCAGATTGCTGCTATGAGTCCTGTAGCTATTGACAGGGCTGATGTAGATTCAAAAACCATTGAACGCGAAATGGAAATTGGTCGTGAGCAGGCTCGCCAGGAAGGCAAACCTGAAAACATGATTGAAAAGATAGCCGAAGGTAAACTGAACAAGTTCTACAAAGACAGCACTCTTCTGAATCAGGACTTTATCCGTGATGCAAAGAAAACCGTTGGACAGTATCTGATTGAAGAAAATAAATCACTCACTGTTACAAAATTCTATCGTTATATGTTAGGTGAATAAACCTAATGAATAGTAAAAAAAAGACCATCGGTTTAAATCGATGGTCTTTTTTTTTTAACAAAATTGCTTTAAAAAACTACTTTCAGCAATTGAAAGCAGTTTGCAAAACGGGTTATTTTACGGTATCAACATAGGCAATCATATCAAGCAGTTTGCAGCTATAACCCCATTCATTGTCGTACCAGGAAATGATTTTAACGAAATTTCCGTTCAGCATGATTCCTGCTTTTGAATCGAAAATTGAGGTACGTGAATCGCCGATAAAATCGCTTGAAACAACATCTTCGTCAGTATAGCCGAGAATACCTTTTAATTCGCCTTCAGAAGCTGCTTTCATAACGTTACAGATTTCTTCGTAGGTGGTTGATTTCTCAAGACGGCATGTAAGGTCAACTACAGAAACATTGAGGGTTGGAACGCGGAATGACATTCCGGTTAATTTTCCTTTTAATTCTGGGATAACTTTAGTAACAGCCTTGGCTGCTCCGGTTGAAGAAGGAATGATATTGCCGGCAGCGGCACGTCCGCCTCTCCAGTCTTTGGCTGAAGGACCATCAACAGTTTTCTGGGTTGCAGTGGTAGCATGAACAGTGGTCATTAAACCTTCGAGAAGTCCGAAGTTTTCATTTAAAACTTTGGTAATTGGTGCAAGGCAATTGGTTGTGCAGGATGCATTTGAAAAAATATCCATCTCTTTTTTATAGCCTTTATGGTTTACACCATAAACAAACATAGGGGTTTCATCTTTTGAAGGGGCTGATAAAATAACCTTTTTGGCACCTGCCTTCAGATGTAACTCAGCTTTTGGCTTGTCCAGGAATAATCCTGTTGATTCAATCACATACTCAGCACCAATCTCATCCCATTTGAGATTTGAAGGATCTTTTTCAGCAGTAACCCTGATTGAAACACCATTTACAATCAGTTTGCCATCCTTTACTTCAACCGTGCCGTTAAATCTGCCGTGAACGGTATCATAGCGAAGCATGTATGCCATATATTCAACATCAATTAAATCGTTGATTCCAACAATTTCAATATCGTTCCTTAATTGAGCAGCTCTGAATGCTAACCTTCCAATGCGGCCAAATCCGTTGATTCCAACTTTTATCTTTGCCATATTACATTAAAATTAATAAGTTTTTAAACCTTGCAAATTTAATCATTTTCAATATATAAACTGTTTAAATCCGGTTAAAAATCAACATAAATTATTGGTGTTTAGTTTATAAATAGTTCACAAACAGAAAATTATGACATTTAAAGAAATTATCAACGGATTGAATAATATACAGAAATTTTACATTTTCTTAAGTAAACCATCCTGATTGTACCTACTTAAATATAACCGGTATAAAATTCCAATACTGAATAGCCGACCAGGTTGTGGTACATTCGCCTGATCAAAATATTCATTGCTTAGCATATTTGTAATATCGGCATAAACTTTCAATGCTGCTTTCGTATAATCAATCCGTAAATCAATCAAAACAACAGGTTTATACTCCTTTTCAATATTTCCGGCGTTAAAATCAAGGTAGGTCCCATTTCGCAATTGGTACCCAAATACCCATCCTGCATTGAAATTCCGGATGATTTTATGCCTGAGGTTTACACTTAATTTATGCCTTAATCCATCGAGTACATATTTTGAAATGAATTTGCCACTATTTTTATCAGACCAGAGATAAGTATACGCTAATTTTATTGTCTGAAACCGATAAGCAGTACCAAAAAACACTTCAGGTTTAACCAAGATACTGGTTTCGATTCCTTTGGTATTTACTTCGGTAAGATTCACACTCTGCCACTTCTCCTCTCCTGCCGGTTTAACCCAATCGATCATATTGGTGCCGAAACTCATAAAACCACAAGCATCCACCTGATAGCCCTGCTTTTGAAGTTTTATTCCAAATTCTGCAGATATAGCCTCTTCAGGTTTCAGGTCAGGATTGCCAGTATTGGTCGGGCTGGTATAAAACAAATCAGTAAATGTGGGTAGTCTTAATGTTTTGCTGACAGAGGTGTGAAATACTAAAAATTTGTATAACTGATAATTAACATCCAATCCGGGGTAAAGATGCCATGCTTTTAAACCTGAATTATATCCATACAGGAATCCAGCCGAAACATACAATTTCCCCAAATAAACTGAATGCTCTGCATAAAGATTACAAATTTCGCGTGAAGCAGATTTTGAATAGAAAGCATCAGATTCATCAGGTACCGGAACAGGAGTTACGATTTGATATCCCAACACATTACTATAAATTAGTTCTTTACGCACATCAAAACCCATAGCTGTTATACCCAATTTCCCCGAAAATGATACAGGAAAAGTTATTCCAAAAACATCAGTTCGATGATAATTATGTGTTTTGTACCATGAAGGGGATTCATTCCGGAAAAGTAAAAATTTGTCATAATTCCTGCGCCAGTAAACTGAGGGTGTGAATATTACACTTTTACCAAAGGTAGCTTTCAGACTTCCAAACAGCGTTTTTGTTTTTTCGAACTGATCAGGATATTTTGGAGAGTAAAAACTATTGGCCCCGAAATTCTTGCTTGTTATACCAGCATTCAGGCTGACCAAAACTTTTTGTGGATTCCATTGTGAAGCAAAAAATCCATTTTGTATTCTATAATCCGTGTTTGCTGTAAATCCATCAGATTTTGAATTACTGAATGCAAGAAAATTGCAAAACTGTTTAATTTTCAGATTACTACTAACACTGCCCTTGTAGGTTCCATAGTCACCACCCGAAGTTGCTATTTCAATGTGATCGGGACCCGGGGCTTTTGATATTATATTGACAACACCATTAAAAGCATTCGGACCAAAAACCCTTGCTGCCGGACCCCGCAATATTTCAATTTTTTCAATCCATGCAGGATCGATGGGAATATTAAAATTATGATGCCCTGTCTGTGGATCAGAAATGTTCACTCCGTTGAGCAAAACCAACGTCTGATCAAATGTCCCGCCTCTTATACTTATGTCAGCCTGGGTATTGTTGATTCCGCGTTGACGGATATCAATGCCCGGGATGTTTTCAAGCAACGCATCGAGAGAGGCTACGGGCATTTCAGCAATCTC
>CAZKCK010000023.1:27375-34627 GCA_964550695.1 uncultured Bacteroidales bacterium
GCAAAGTTACGGATTCATCACCGATAGAATTCTGATAAGAAACCAGTGGCTGAAGTTTGAATAAGTTGAAAGCGTAAAATTATGTAATGAAAAATTCCAAACTTCAATTGTAATCTGCAGTAAATTAGAAATTTAATAAATAAATATTTAAAAATTCGAACCTCTGACATTTTTAAGCTAACTTGCAGCCCCGTAACGACTTTATATAAAGACCATGATAGCAACCAAATACATATTTGTTACGGGTGGAGTAACCAGTTCCCTGGGTAAGGGAATTATCTCTGCTTCGCTTGCAAAATTACTACAATCAAGAGGTTACAAGGTTACCATTCAAAAACTTGACCCATATATAAATGTAGACCCCGGAACGCTTAATCCATATGAGCATGGGGAATGCTACGTAACGGAGGATGGTGCAGAAACCGATCTGGATCTTGGTCATTATGAGCGTTTTTCAAATGTACCAACTTCGCAGGCCAACAACATTACCACTGGCCGTATTTATAAGGAAGTAATTGAAAAAGAGCGCCGTGGTGATTATTTAGGATCAACAGTTCAGGTTATTCCGCATATTACTGATGAAATCAAATACCGTATTAAACTCCTTGCCAAATCAGGTGATTATGATTTTATTATCACCGAAATAGGAGGAACCGTAGGTGACATTGAATCGCTGCCCTACATTGAAACGGTGCGTCAGATGCGTTGGGAACTGGGAAACAGGTGTGTAGTAATTCATCTGACACTGGTGCCGTACCTTGCTGCCGCGGGTGAACTTAAAACAAAGCCTACCCAGCACTCAGTAAAAACGCTGCTCGAACAGGGAGTTCAGCCGGATATTATTGTTTGCCGTGCTGAGCATCCTATCAATCAGGCGCTTCGCAATAAAATTGCCTTATTTTGCAACGTTGCACCAGCCGCAGTAATTGAGTCAATAGATGTGGAATCAATTTATGATGTACCGGTAATCATGCGCTCAGAAGGGCTTGATGTAGAAGTTTTACGCAAATGCCAGCTCCCTTTTGAGCCCCCTGCTGACCTCAGCAGTTGGGAAAAGTTTCTGTATAAAATGAAACATCCTGAATGTGAAATAGAAATAGGTCTTGTTGGCAAATATGTAGAGTTAAAGGACTCCTATAAATCAATTATTGAATCATTTATACATGCAGGAACTGAAAACCTTGCAAAGGTTAAGGTAAAAATGATTCATTCAGAAAGTATTACGATCGAAAATGCGGCCGAAAAGTTAGCCGGACTCAGCGGTATTCTGGTTGCTCCCGGATTTGGTAACCGTGGAATCGAAGGTAAAATATATGCAATAAACCATGCCCGGACTAACAATATTCCGTTTCTGGGCATTTGCCTTGGAATGCAATGCGCTGTGATTGAGTTTGCAAGGAATGTTCTCGGGATGAAGGATGCCCATTCGACTGAATTCGACAACCGTACACCCTACCCTGTGATTGACATGATGGAAGAACAGAAGAAAATTTCGGGACTCGGAGGTACAATGCGTCTGGGATCGTTTATGTGTACTATAGCCGCTGGCACAAAAGCACGGGAAATATATGGTACCGGAACAATTAAAGAAAGACACCGTCATCGCTATGAATTCAACAACAAGTATATGGCTGAATTTGAAAAGGCAGGAATGGTAATGGCTGGAATAAACCCCAAAGAAGAACTTGTTGAAATAGTGGAACTTAAAAATCACCCCTGGTTTATTGGCGTTCAGTTCCATCCCGAATACAAAAGCACTGTGGCAAATCCCCACCCCTTGTTCATTGGATTTGTAAAAGCTGCAAGGGCATATTACGAAGGCAAATCAAAGACCTGAACTGACCTGATATCCCATATTTTGCTATCTTTGCGTGCTAAAACCAGCTACTGATTTTTCGAAATCCGAATTATCAGAATCAGTGGTTTTGGGTGTATAATACAATAAATCAGAATTTTATTGCAGAAATTGAATAGTCAGAATTTGAAATTAATACGTTGATGGACAAAAATACGATTATCGGACTAATTATTATTTTCGGAATTTTTATAGGCTGGAGTATCTGGATGTCGCCCTCACAGGAAGAAATTGCAAAGCGGCAACACGTTCAGGACTCAATAGCCAGTATTCAGCAAAAGGCAGACGACTCCCTTGCAAAAGCTGCAGAAGTAAGCCGGACTCAGGTTTCAAGTGAAACTTCTGTTAAGTTAACAACGCTTCCTCAGAATGAAAATGAACGCGATTCAGTAAAACGTGTACTTAAAGATCAGCTTGGATTTTTCTCTGAGTCAGCTGTGGGGCAAGATGATTACTACACAATTGAAAGCGACCTGATTAAGCTCACTTTGAGCAGCAAAGGTGGAAGGCCATACATTGTTAACCTGAAGAAATACAAAACATTTGATACGCTTCCGGTGATACTCTTTGACAGTCTGAAAGCCAGATTTGGGTTGGAATTCTTTGCAGGAAAAAGGAATATCAACACCAATGACCTGTATTTTAAACCTGTATTTTACAGCAAAAAGGACGAAGGTCAAAAAACACTGGTGGTTTCAGGTGATGAAACGATTAAGTTTGGAATGCGGTTGTATGTTGATGCCAATGATTCGTCAAAAGTTTCTGACAAGTATGTTGAATTCCTTTATACTATTAAGGGAAATAATTATATGCTCGGTTATGATATTAAACTTCACGGACTTGCAGATGTAATTGAATCGAACACCACTTTTGTGAATCTGGTTTGGAATGCTGACTTACGCCGTCAGGAGAAGAGTCTTGATAATGAAAAAAATGAATCGACCGTTTTTTACCGTTATGCAAAAGATGATGCCGTTGATTATCTGAACGAAACCGATGATGATAAAAAAGCACTTTCAACAAGTGTTAAGTGGATATCATATAAATCCAAATTTTTCCTGGCGGCACTCATCGCAAAGGAATCATTTGAAGGTGCTGATATTTCCACATTTGACAAAGTTGCTGAAAAAGACAATCCCCGCTATCTTGAATCAATGTCTGCAGTGATTCCACTCGAATACAGTACAACTCAGGATGCAGACTATTCAATGCAGATGTATTTTGGACCCAATAAGTATAAAACACTTAAAAAATATGACCTGAAACTTGAACGTCAGGTTCTGCTTGGCTGGAGTTTCTTTCTGATGTGGGGGATTAATGTATATGCCGTGTTGCCGGTATTTGACTGGCTTAGCAGTTACGACCTGAATTATGGTATTATCATATTGATATTAACCATCTTGCTTAAAATTGTACTGTTTCCGATCGCCTATATTTCTTATAAATCGACTGCCAAGATGCGGGTACTTAAGCCAGAGATAGATGAACTGGCTAAAAAGTATCCGAAAAAAGAAGAAGGCATGAAAAAACAGCAGGCTACGATGGAATTGTATAAAAAAGCGGGCGTAAATCCAATGGCCGGTTGTATCCCAATGCTGTTGCAGTTCCCCATACTTATAGCAATGTTCAGATTTTTCCCTGCTTCCATTGAACTCAGACAAGAACCTTTCTTATGGGCACACGATTTATCGAGCTATGATTCTATTTTAAACCTTCCTTTTGATATTCCCTTCTACGGTGATCATGTAAGTCTTTTCACCTTGCTGATGACGATCTCGACCCTGATATATACCAAGATGAACAATGATATGATGGGCACCGGGACACAGCAAATGCCCGGCATGAAAACAATGATGTACATTATGCCAATCATGTTCCTCGGTATTTTCAATAACTATTCAAGCGGATTGAGTTATTACTATTTCCTGGCCAATGTGATAACCTTTGCTCAGATGTATATCATCAGGCGGACGATTAATGAAGATAAGCTTCACGCTCAGATACAGGAAAACCGCAAAAAGACCTTTAAAAAGTCATCTTTTCAGAAACGTCTGGAAGATATGGCCAAGCAAAAAGGTTACAAACCCTGATTGTAAAATATTGAAAAGCGATAAAAAGCGATAAAACCCGGGTAATTCCGGGTTTTTCTATTTTATAAGAGCGAATAATATAACGCTGCTATTGTTCCCGAATTTTAATAAATCGTAACTGCCTGATTGTACCGGTGGAATTGAACAGTTTTAACTGATACACTGCCGGTGGAAGTGTATGTATATCAATGGCTGACTCGGTTAAGAAGCCGGGCAGTGTGCCTTCTTTCAATATACTTCCATTCATATTGATAATCCGGAATGACAAATCTGAACGAAAACTGCTGCCACATTTTTTCAGGTGTAATATATTTTTGGCCGGGTTGGGGAATAATACAAAGTCAGCGGGTTTATTATACGGACCGGTTGAAGTGGTATTCGCAAAATATGCCGTAAAATGCGTAGTTTCTGCATTCAAAGTATCATTAAAAACCGGGTTTAATGTATCGTCAATCAGATTATTGCTCTCCCAATTTATAAAAGCATACCCATCTTCTGGCAAGGCTTCAATCCTGACCGGAATTCCATTAAAATACACGCCATGCCATGGATAGCTATCAGGTATGACGGTGCTGATACAAATTTTGCCAGAACCTTCCGGATACACGTCCAATGTTACATCAAGCTGATTCAGCAATCCAAAATCCGTTTGTATATGGTTGCGCACCTGGGTAGTGCGCTCAGAAAGTTGTGAGCCAAACAACAGGTGATTGTTATTAAAACCGATCATCTGCTGCAACAAGTTATTGGGGTCGCCCCATCTTGCAAATTCCTTCTGCATTTCGGGGACAGTCAGGCTGAACATGTTATTTTCGATATCAGCAACTTTATTGCTCACATAAGCTGTATTCATTACATCGGCAAACCTGTTGATGAAGTAATTACGGAACCTTTCGTTCTGAATACCTTTCAGCCAGATATTGATATAAGGGTTCGCAGTACTTTGCCCCAACATATAAGCTATATGATCAAAATAGGAATCCGTCCATCCGTTAGGCTGTAAGGCAAGTTCCATATCCACAAGGCAAAAACGCCACCTGTTGCCGGTTGTGGCTGACCGGTAGATCTTTATATTATTTCCGGGCCAGTCAGTATTGCCCATCCATGATTCAGCGATGATATAATCATTGTAATAGCTCATATCAAAATACGCATCTGCCTGATTCCAGAAAGATGTATCAGCCGGATTCAACTGATTAAAAGCAGTACAAGCCGTATAGAAAGAATCAACGGATCCTTCAAGCGGCCTCAGGACAAAATTATACCATGCGCTTAAAGTCAACAGATCAATTTGATCGGGATTGGCATTTTCAAATGTTTCAAAATACTCAGCATCAATTTTTTCGCGTAATTCATACAGACCAAAATAGCCACCATTGATGTACACAGTTACCGGACGCCATGCAGAATAATAGTTATTGGTTTGTTTACCAAGCATCTTCACCTGAGCGGCATCCTTGTAAGGGAGAATCAGGTACTGGTTGCTGCCGTTTCGTAAATAGATTTTGCTGTATTTTGTTCTGTCAGGACGATCAGGAATCAGTTTATAATTTATTGGTCCGGCACCCAGGACGCCATTATCCAGTTCAATACGAAATGAATGCTGGGGATTAGCACGGCTCCCCCCTGCCCCGCCATCCATCTGCATACCTGCATTCTGCGAAAACACCAGCAGTTGCGTTGAATCAAAATATTCAACATACGATGCTTTCTGCCAATCAGTCCACCAGTTATCAAAAATACCGGCGCCGCCATACAGGTTCGCATCATCGGTGGCTACCGATAAAATGGGTGTGGTATGTGCAATGCCAATCAAATAAGAGGATACGGTGGTCGGGCTGGGCAATGCATCATTTGCAATGGCACAGGCCTTCAGCACTGCAGAATAAGCTATGTTGACAGGTGCCCCCGAATAGATGGTAGATGCAGCGGTTGGATCACTGCCATCAAGGGTGTAATATATTGTTGAAGCACCCGGATTGGGATTGGTTATTGTAACACTAAAAGGGTCGGTGTAAACTCCGGACTGAACTGAAAATGCGGGGCTGAGCAGATAGCTCAGGTACGTGGCTGACTGGTTATTAGAACCTGATGGGGTTGCATTCTGAAATAAGTAAATATCAGATGATGCATCCGGAAACGAACCCCGGCTATTGTCGAGACCATGACAATTGACAAACAAACTGCTTTGCAGAACCTGATCGGGTGAATATAAATAAATGGTTTCGCCACTCCTTGAAATCTTAAAGTTTGTATGAAGATTGTTATTAGGGTCAACAATATCAAATTCAGATGATACTGCACTTATATTCACAAGCTTAAGATTAATATCAATATAGTCATACACAGTGGCCGGATCGGTTTGTACCACATTAAATGCAATACTCGAAATAAACCCCGGAGTCAACCCTCCGGCAATGAGTTCTGAAGCTAGAATCAACATCTGGTTTTTGGCTCCCCAATACCAGTTGCCATAAGGAGCAGGGTAATCGGTAGGTGAATTCTGCACATTTCCGTGACCAATGGTTATTCCGTTAAACTTCATGTTCGGACGCTGATATACCACGGTTCCATATTGCTGTGAACAGGCAGCCGGGCTACCATCCTGATAAGCAAAAACGGTAGACGGAAATGGTGTAATGGTCTGATTAAACACAGAATTGGTAGTATATCCGGTTGAACTGTATGAACATATATTAACTAAAATATTAGAGGTTCCATCCCAATAAAACGGAGTTGTGAAAGTATGCGTGTTCCATCCGACAGCGGGTGTATAAGCACCTGTAGTCTTTACATTCAGAAATCCGGTTACGGGGCGGCGATTTTTACCACTACAGAACACTGTTTTGAATTGGCCCGGTGCAAGTTTTACATCCGGAAAAATCCATTTATCAGGATTGTTTACATTATCTGTAATTGAATAATTATTCAGGCTCACAGTATCAATCCCATTGTTATACAATTCTATCCAATCAGGGAAATCACCATTTTCATCGGCAATGGCAGTATAATTTTTGTTGCTGCCTTCATTCATTTTTACCTGCGCAACTATTCCATTGCTAAAGAGGTAAAAGGAAATGACACAGACAATCAATTTCCTGAAATTCATAAGATTAGGTGTTTGGTTAGTATTAACTTCCTGTCAAGAAATGTAATTGGAACAAAAATACAGAAATATACGAGTTGGAGCAAAAAAGTTCCAAGAAGAGCTTGCAAAGAAGTGAGGATTGCACTATATTTGTTGTCTCTCTTCCATCATGTCATCTTTTTTTTGTTTTTGCTTTTTGTTTTTTTTGATTGGGAACCC
>CAZKCK010000024.1:0-2079 GCA_964550695.1 uncultured Bacteroidales bacterium
ATGGAATCAACGGCAAATAAAATATCGGTGCCTTCAACTACTGCAACTACAAGCAAAAGTGGTGTAGCCATTAATTTACCGTTGATGCGGGTAAAAAATTTACCTCCATCATATTCATTTGATACTGGTAATACTGACCTGATAAAGCGTACAATCCAGTTTTTTGAGAAATCATTTTCGGTTTTCTCACTTTTCTTAAATGTTGATATTCCGGCATATACCAGAAACAATCCAAATACTGTCAGTACACCATTCAGGTGAACCACATGCCCGAACAACTCAAATTCGGGTAAATAAGTAATTCTGATCATTCCAAGTCCCGCAAAAATAAAGATTGCCCTGAAGATTATTGCTCCCAAAATGCCATAAAACAACACCTTGTGCTGATACCTTGATGGCACCTGGAAAAAGCTAAACACAAGTATAAAAACAAAAATATTATCCATCGAAAGGGCTTTCTCAATCAGGTAAGCCGACATAAAATCAGTTCCTTCTTCTTTTCCCACATAGTAATATATGATGCCGGCAAAAACAAATGAGAGGCTTATCCAGACTGAACTCCAAATAATTGCTTCACGGTTGCCGATTTTATGTGTATGGCGGTTAAAAACACCGAGGTCAAGTAACAGCATGATTATTACTGCTATCCCAAATACCCACATCAACGTTGGCTCATTTTGTTTGTCTAAAAATAAAAATATTGTATTGATCATGTATTATTATAAGTTTGAGTATGCAAAGGTATTAAAATTGCCGCTATGGGCCGAATTGCTACATTTGATGTCTGAAATTAACAAACTATGCCCCGAAAAGTTGTAATCATCACCGGAGCCTCTTCCGGTATCGGTAAGGCGCTGGCCATCGAACTGTCAAAGATGCAGTACATCCTGGTACTGGCTGCCCGTTCATCGTCAAAACTTGCCGAACTAAAGACCTTAACCGAAAGCAACGGAAGCGAAGTACTCATCGTGCAGGCCGACGTAGCCATTGAAAGCGATTGTAAATCAATTATCCATAAAACCATTGAGCGTTTCGGGAAAATAGATGTGTTAATCAACAACGCAGGCATTTCGATGCGGGCCATTTTTGAAGATGTGGAACTTGAGGTATTGCACCGGCTGATGGACGTCAATTTCTGGGGAACCGTTTATTGTACCAAATATGCACTTCCATGGCTTTTACAATCAAAAGGCAGCGTTGTTGGCGTAATTTCAATTGCAGGTTACATCGGATTGCCGGGCCGTACGGGTTATTCGGCATCAAAGTATGCCATACGCGGGTTTCTGGATACGCTGAGGGTTGAAAACCTGAAAAAAGGCCTGCATGTACTGGTGGCTGCCCCCGGATTCACGGCATCCAACATCCGCAACACCGCCCTGCTGGCCGATGGAAGTGCTCAGGGACTAAGCCCGCGCAAAGAAAACAAGATGATGAGTGCCGAAAAAGTGGCTCTTGAAATAATTCATGCCATTATCAAACGCAAACGAAGCATTATTCTTACTTTTACCGAAGGCAAATTCACCGTTTTCCTGAGCAAATGGTTCCCGGCTCTGCTCGACAGATTAAGCTACAACCATATGGCTAAAGAACCCGATTCCCCGTTTAAATAAAATCAACATCATGAGCAAAGTTAAAATTGAAATTCTCCCCCTTGTAGGGCTTCCTGATTTAAAATTTGGTGATACCACCGAACAGGCCGAATATATTTTTGGGAAACCCGAAGAAACCGACGAACTTGAAGATGAAGACGGCCCCGGCACCATTGTGTACAGCTATTGGGACATTGGCATCAACATGTTTTTCCGTAAGGCCGAAAAACCTTACCTGGTAGCCCTTGAAACCGATAACCTGCAGACTGTACTGCTCGAAAAGAAAGTCTTTAAGCTGAACGAAAAAGCCCTGACCGAACTGATGTTCAGCCGGAAACAGTTTGACTATGAAAGTGAAATGGAAGAATGGGGCGAAAAACGGTTTACCTGGGAAGCCTGGAACATCGACTTTTATTATGAAGGCAAAGAAATCGCCACCATCAACTGGTCAGCCGATCTGGATGAGAATGAGCAGGTGGTACTGCCCGGG
>CAZKCK010000024.1:2179-17580 GCA_964550695.1 uncultured Bacteroidales bacterium
CACCATCAACTGGTCAGCCGATCTGGATGAGAATGAGCAGGTGGTACTGCCCGGGGATTGAAGATTTGCAGATATGAAAATTTGAAAATTTGAAGATATGCAGATGTTGAGGCGCAAAATTTTGCGCCTCATTGGTTTTTAGAATTAGCGAAATAGAAAAGATTTGAAAATTTGCCGTCGCCGGGGGGCAAATTTTTGCGTACAGTTTGTAGATACAACCCATTTTTCACCTTTTCAGGAAGCAAAAAGCACCTGGTTTGGGTTTTTTCGGTATTACGGCTACATAAATACACTTGATTTTCAGTATTTTCCAAATAATTTACGAGCGCTGAACAGCCGCTGGCCAGCGGCAAACCGTCACTCCGGCGTGAACCAACGCCCCGGGCTTGCGGCACTCATTCACGCAGCGGGAACCATTGCCGACGGTCAGCGGCACTCATTCACGCTAGCATGAACCAATGCCGACGGTCAGCGGCACTCATTCCCCCGGCGGGAACCATTGCCGACGGTCAGCGGCTCACGTTCACTCCAAAATGGCCTAAAACCACATTTAAATAGTGTTATTCTATATATAAATTCCATTGTTAAATTGCTTTTAACCCGTACAATGCATGAAAGTTGCGAAAACCCTTACCGCTTCGGGCAGAACATGGAGCTTGTTTAAGCTGATTAATCAACTGCAAGGCATTCTCATGGAAGAACGGCTGAAACAAAAGATGCAGCATTGTTATCGGCAATAATCATGTCGAGGGCATCAATGCTGCCATCAGCATTCAGATCCTCGGGCAGATATCCTGATCCGAAATTTGCAGCCTGATTGTCGAGTGGTATCATATCAAGTCCATCCACTGCCCCGTCATGATTTACATCACCTGAATAAATTACATACAACCCGTTCATTTCTTTCAGATTATCACCAAAAGCCTGATTCTGTGCTGTGGTAAAATCATACGAATACATGCCTGAACTTGCCGTCAGCGGATTTGCCGACATGGTTCCCACATGGTTGCGGTGCCATACAACAGCATACAGATTTCCGGTAATGGTGTTGTTAAACAACAGTTTATTGCTGCCATCCAATCCCACAATATTTCCATTCTGCAACACAAATCCTGCTTTACGCACAATTGTTTTATCAACGGTGGCCGAATTAGCATCTCCTGTGGTTTCACGTAATTCAACGAGTACCCAATCCACAATTTCCGGCCCTGGTATGGCTGCAACATTTTCAGTACCTGAATAATTCCAGGGCGATTCATTGTAAGGTTGTTCCAGCGGCAGGTAACCATACAAATTCAGGTAATTGGTCATGGCAGCATCAGCAAAAGCACCTTCCAGAAAGGCTTTCAGACTGATTTTTGAGAGCGGGATAAACTCAAACTCACCCGTATTGGTCTGGCTCCATTTGCCATACATATCCCTGGCCCTTATAAAAAGCCTGTGAATTCCGGCTGCATATGCTGACAAATCAACCTGAAAAACGAGATTGCTGATGTTGGTGCCCGGCGTGACCGGGATATCTGCACCAAGCCCTGTTCCGGGGTCGGTATCAATAAAATATTCGGCTTTTACAATGTCAGGCAGCAAGCCCGATTCACAAACAATCACTTTATTATTCGTCATGCTCCAACGGCCAAACGCATCTTTTGCCCTAATAAACAGGTGATGCAGGCCGGGAGTAACTGAATTCAGGTTAAGGTCGAATACCAGATTATTTACATCTGTTGAGGGGC
Organism: uncultured Bacteroidales bacterium; assembly: GCA_964550695.1. Classification (GTDB taxonomy): domain Bacteria; phylum Bacteroidota; class Bacteroidia; order Bacteroidales; family TTA-H9; genus CAZKCK01. The sequence goes on from CAZKCK010000024.1 coordinate 3,913, forward strand.
TGACGGCAAGCTGAATTCCGTTGCCTTCTCCCGGATCAGTATCCATAAAGTATTCAGCCTGCACAATATTCTGCATTGCGGGTTCACAGATAATTATGCGGTCGGTGGTGATGCTCCAACGGCCAAACGCATCCTTTGCCCTGATAAACAGGTGATGCAGGCCGGGAGTAACCGTATTCAGGTCAAGGTCGAACACCAGATTGTTTACATCTGTTGAAGGGCTGACGGCAAGTTGAATTCCGTTGCCTTCTCCCGGATCAGTATCCAGAAAGTATTCAGCCTGCACAATATTCTGCATAGCCGGTTCACACAATATCACGCGGTGGTTGCTCATACTCCATACTCCATTCTGATCCTGTCCGCGTATAATCAGGTGATGGAGCCCATTTGGAATGCCGGCCAAATCAACCGGAAAAGCTACATTGCTGACATTGGTACCCGGCGAAAACGATACCGGAGTTCCGGTGCCGGGACCCGTATCACTGTCAATAAAATATTCAATTTTAGTGATTTGCGGATCGACGTACTGCTCATTAAAAATAATCACATGGTTTAACTGCGACCATGACAATTCTTCATCCATGGCCCCGAAATGCAGGGTATGAAAGCCATAGGAAAGTCCTGTCAGCGGAATCGTAAAATTCAGGTTCAGCTCGGGGGCCGGACTAAAATTCACTTGTGTGGCGTTGCTCTGGCCCTGATCATCAAACCAGTACCACAGTCGCACAAGGTTTTGTGTGTGCGCTACAGAGCTGAAGAAAATCAACAGAAATACAGCGGCTGCAAGCCGGTAACCCTGCCTGTTTACACCCGTGTATGGTGTTTGCTGATGTACATGCATAACGAAGGCTGTTAATTAATTATGTGATTTGATTTTTACACTTACGTTCAGTGAGTTGTCGGCAGGCTGCACATTGAGGTAGTATATGGCCGGAACGGTTGGCAATCCTGATAACACATAAGGGTAATTTCCGGCAAAAGCGCCACAGTCAATACCGCCAAAACCGGCACCTGTGGCCACCGAACCGGGCTTAAGCTGGAAGCGACCGTCGGCTGAATATGTGGGGCATGCCGGCCAGCACACAAATACGTCAGCCATATTTACATTCGACTGGTTGCCATTGTCAGTCCCGAAATTTGTTGAAACCCCGATGTTGTTATAAACGCTGCAATTTATCATTGTAAAATAAGACATATTCGAGTAATAAGCTATATTGTTTTTCAGCGTACATCCTGTCGCACTCAGCGTTCCTCCCATCACATTATTCAATAGGGTTGCGGTTGCTACGTAATTATTTTGAGTCAGGTTTATAACCCCTGGTATGATATTGTTTTCGATCCAGATATTGGTCCATACACCGCTGCTGTAAATGCCGCCATCAATATAATTCTGCAGGATAAAAATATTTCCGCCGGGGTTATTGTCAAAACTTATGTTGTGTGCCAGATTCCGTTTAATGAAAATGTTATGTACATTGTTTGTAAGATATAGCTGGTTAATATCACAACCGGTTATCACAGATCCGCTGGTACTGCCCGAAATCACTACAGTGCCAAGTTTTGAATTTCCGGTATTGGCCTGTGTTTCAGGGTTTGAAGCGAGCAGATAGCCATTGCCGATGATAACCAGGCTTTTTGTCCAGGTCAAATCGCCGTATGAGAGGCCCGATGGTTCAACAAAGAGGGTATCGCCGGCCAGAACACCGGAAGCATCGTGGGCGGTTTGCACTGAAGTATATGCTGCCGAAGCACCCGGAACATTGCTCACGCGGTGGTGGTGGGCATACAAAGAAGTCGTGCTGCAAACAATTGCAAGCATACAAAGAAAGCAACTGATTTTTTTCATTTTGATTAAGGGGTTAGATGAATGGTAGAAATGGTTTTTGATGGTAAAGGTAAAACCGTTTTTGTGCAAATGATACTGGTTAAAGGAGTTAAAAGTGTTTCGATTTATAAATCAGGACGGATTTTTACCTCATATTTCCACTACCCCGGGTTAAACCATGAACCGATTCAGCAAATGGCCGGAAAATTTTTATAATTGGTAAAACTGAATCAAAATCAGGTTAAATTTGCTAAAGGATTGCTCCCCATCTGAGCTGGTTACTTCAAAATGAATTGACTATGAATCTACTCACCGACTCAAAAAAAATAAGGCTTTCATACCAAAAGCGTGCTTCTGCAGGACTATTTACTAAAAAAATCCACAAAATCATCCTCATTTCAATCGTGCTGATTGTATCAGTAAATGCTGAATGTATGGTTAAAGCGGAAACACCACAGCCAGCTCCCGGGCAGAACGTACTCCTTAAAAATGCAGCATGGCTCATCGCACGTGGCTTTCACATATACCAAGCCCGGCCTGACTCCGGAATATTTTATGCTGAAAAAGGCTTATCAATCGCATTGGTCACGGCAAATCAGCCTGAAGCCTCCAAAGCTTATCAGCTTTTGGGGCATTGTTATGCCGCAAAAGGAAATTCAGAAGCTGCCGAAAATTCCTATTTAAAAGCACTTACCATCAGACGGAAGCTCAATGATCGCAAGCTGATTGCCAATACCCTGCTTTCATTGTCACATTTATATACTTCGATGAACCTCAATGAAAAAGCACTAAAATTTTGTACTGAAAGTTACAATACCTTTAAACCTGCAACAAAAAAGGCAAAGGCAACAGCAAATGCGGATTTTGCCTGGATTTACCACAGCCTGGGACAGTCAGAAAAATCGCTTTCATTTTGCGACACGGCCATTCAGCTTTTCATTGAATGCGGTGAGGAAGCCGCACTGAACAATCTGTACCAGTTAAAAGGCATCATTTATCAGGACTGTGGCTTGTATGAAAAATCAATCCTGAATTATAAGAAATGTCTTGAATTACAGCAGAAATTGAATGACAGCTCCGGAATTGCATATAATTTACACAATATCAGCGGCATTTATTACCAGTACCTTGATAAGGAAATCGCGAAGCAATACACCAGGCAGGCGTTTGAGATATTTACAAAGTTAAAAAACCGGAACGGGATAGGCTATGTTTTAAACGGCACAGGACAGAACTTTGCGGCCAGTGGTGAATACGACAGCGCATTGGTATGCTTCTTTAAGGCCCTGCCACATTTTGTTGCCACTAAAAATACACTGAACGAAGCCTTTGTACTCGGCAATATTGGTGACGTTTTAATGCAAAAAGGCGATTTGGCAAAAGCAAAAAACTATCTGAACAGGTCTGTGAGAAAATCAGAACAGATTGGAAATAAGTTCAGTTTATGCAATAACTTTTGCTCATTAGGCAAACTCTACAGTAAATTGAATGACAATGATTCTGCGATGCTGACACTGCTGAAAGGGCTTGCGCTGGCACGCGAAATCTCATTGAAGGAAACGGAAAAGGAATGCTGTTATTTGATCTCGCAGATTTATGAAAGTAAACATGATTATAAAAACGCATACAGCTATTTTAACCTTTACAGCACCCTGAACGATTCCCTGTTTCGTGAAGAAAGTATGAAGGCTGTAGCAGAATACAGGACTAAATATGAAACCGAAAAAAAAGAAATTAAAATACAGCGGTTAATTAATGATAATTTGATGAAAAAGAATGAAATACAGAATAAAAAGATGTGGATTTGGGTCATTGGGGCTATATCACTCTTATTCGTTGTTTCCGCTTTAATTATCACCTATCTGTACGCCCAGCGGTACAAGGCTTACCGCAAAATTGTTGAAATGGATCTGGAAGCGGTTAAGGCAGAAAAGGATCGGAATGATCATGAGCCACCAAGGCAGGTTTCACATGATCTTATTGCAACCATCAGAAGTGACAGGCCAACAATAACTGATGAAGTTACGCAGCGGATTACGGATGATTTATACAGATTTCTGGTACTCGAAAAAAACTATCTGAATCCTGATCTTTTGCTTGCTGATGTTGCCGGCTCTCTCAATACAAATACAGCTTATGTTTCGCGTATTATTAATGAAAAGCACGGGATAAATTTTGCATCGTATCTGAATGAGCTAAGGATTAAAGAAGCCCGTCACCTGTTGTCGGAGACAAAATACCGGAATATTTCGATAGAGGGAATTGCCATGTCAGTCGGGTTTAATTCAAAATCATCGTTTTACAGTGCCTTTAAAAAGTTCACAGGTGTAACTCCATCCTTTTACCTGATTTCAGTAAAAAACATACAAAATCAGAAGAAAACTGCATAAGGCGCCTTTTGTAATCCTCTGAGTGATTCATAAAAACCTGCACAATTTAATGCTATCTGACATAATGATATCCTCTTAACTACTTCTTTAATGTAAATGATATTGTAAGTGATCAATAAAAAACCCGTTACATTTTTATCTGTAACGGGTTGAATCTGAGGAGCCGGTGGACGGACTTGAACCGCCGACCAGCTGATTACAAATCAGCTGCTCTACCAACTGAGCTACACCGGCAATCTAAAATTGTATCTCAATTTTGCGGCTGCAAAGGTAAACAAATAATTTCCTTAGCAAAACTTTACTGTTGTATTTTTAAAATTTATATGTTTCATATTTGTCGGAGTCGGGGTATCTTTCATTAACCACATGGTTATAAACCGATTGCTGCGTATGTTTATTTTGCTATTTTTGCAGCCTTAATTAACGAAAGATAAGCTATGAGTTTCAGAATTGTTGTACTGGCCAAACAAGTGCCTGATACACGTAACGTAGGAAAAGATGCCATGAAGGCTGACGGAACCGTGAACAGGGCGGCTTTGCCGGCAATTTTCAATCCCGAAGATCTGAATGCACTCGAGTTGGCACTCAGCATCAAAGACAGGGTTAAAGACGCCGAGATAATTATTGTAAGTATGGGACCATCACGAGCTGCCGAAGTCATCCGTGAATCGATGTACCGCGGTGCCGATGCAGGTTACCTTGTAACTGACCGCAAATTTGCAGGTTCCGATACCCTGGCCACCTCCTATACTTTGTCACTGGCTGTTAAAAAACTTGCACCGTTCCATGTTATAATAGCTGGTCGTCAGGCCATTGATGGTGATACAGCACAGGTTGGTCCTCAAACCGCTGAAAAACTTGGAATTCCTCAGATTACTTATGCTGAAGAACTCGTTGCAGTTGATAAAAAGCAGATTACCATCAAGCGCCGCCTCGAACGTGGAGTTGAAACAGTTAAATCACCCCTGCCGGTGTGTCTGACTGTGCATAGCTCAGCACCCGATTGCCGCCCCCGCAATGCCAAATTACTGATGAAGTTTAAACACGCACGTACCATTACCGAACTTCAGGAAGAAATAAAAGACTATACCGAACTCAGAAACGTGCGACCTTACCTCAATATCACCGAGTGGTCAGTTGACGACCTGAATGCTGAAGCCGATAAACTCGGACTGACGGGCTCACCCACCAAGGTAAAGAAGATTGAAAATGTGGTGCTTGCCCATAAAGACTCAAAAGTTCTTTCAACTACCGATGAAGATATTGAAGGTTTAATGAAAGAACTGATCGGCAGTCACGTAATTGGCTAATTTTTGTTTAATATTAAAATTCTGATTGTGAATAACGTATTTGTATATTGTGAAATAACTGATGATGGCCAGGTAGCTGAAGTAAGCCTTGAGTTGTTGTCGAAGGGCCGTAAGCTGGCCAATGATCTGGGAGTAAATCTTGAAGGTATCATCATTGGACACAACACCAAAGGTCTTGATGAAACCATCTTTCAATATGGAGTTGATAGTTTGCATATTGCCGACGATTCACGGCTTTTTCCCTATACCACATTGCCTCATGCAGCCATCATTACAAAGCTGTTTGATGAAGAAAAACCCCAGATAGCCCTTTTCGGTGCAACTCCTGTAGGGCGTGATCTGGCACCACGCGTGGCTTCAGCGCTTAAATGCGGACTTACAGCCGATTGTACCAGCCTCGAAATTGGTGATCATACCGAACCCAAAACCAAAACCGAATATAAAAACCTGCTTTATCAGATTCGTCCGGCTTTTGGCGGGAACATTATTGCCACCATCATCAATCCAGAAACCAAGCCTCAGATGGCAACCGTGCGTGAAGGGGTTATGAAGAAAGAAATGCCGGGGAAAAAACCAAATGCCGTAGTTAGTCACCTGGATGTTGCCAAATATGTGAATGAAACCGATTTTGTGGTCAAAATTATTGAGCGGCATATCGAAACACAGAAAATCAACATCAAGAATGCCCAAATCATCATTGCAGGCGGTTATGGTGTTGGTACACCCGAAAACTTCAAACTGCTTTATGAACTTGCCGATGTACTTGGTGCACAGGTTGGTGCATCACGTGCAGCCGTTGATGCAGGTCTGGTGGAGCACGAACGGCAGATCGGACAAACCGGTGTAACCGTTCGTCCCAAATTGTACATTGCCTGTGGTATATCGGGTGCGGTGCAGCATAGGGCCGGCATGGACCAGAGTGCACAGATCATTTCAATCAACAATGATCCCAACGCCCCCATCAACCAGATTGCTGACTACGCAATAATTGGTGACCTGGCAGTTGTGTTACCCAAAATGATTAAATATTATAAGCTTAATTCAAAATAATACCTTTCGCGTCATGGCTAATTTTTATACCGATAACAATAAACTTCGATTTCAGCTAAACCATCCGTTGATGGAAAAGATCATCCGCCTGAAGGAAATGAATTATGCTGATAAAGACACATTTGATTATGCTCCCGTTGATTTTGAAGATGCAATTGACAGCTTTGATAAAGTTCTTGAAATCGTAGGCGAAATATGTGGTGATATCATTGCTCCCAATGCTGAATCTGTTGATAAGGAAGGCCCGCATGTGGTGAACAATGAGGTTGTTTATGCCCGTGGAACCAAAGAAAACCTTGATGCGCTGCAGAATGCCGGCATGATCGGAATGTCATTGCCCCGGCAGTATGGCGGGCTGAATTTCCCAATGGTACCATATGTGATGGCAGCAGAAATTGTTTCACGTGCCGATGCAGGATTTGCAAATATATGGGGATTACAGGATTGTGCTGAAACCATTCATGAATTTGCTTCAGAAGAAATTAAAGATGATTTCCTGCCACGTTTCCCGAAAGGTGCAACTGCTGCCATGGACCTCACTGAGCCCGATGCTGGTTCTGACCTTCAGGCAGTCCAGCTTAAAGCTACCTGGGATGCTACAGCCAACATATGGAAATTGAACGGAGTTAAACGTTTTATCACCAATGGCGACGCCGATATTTCACTTGTGCTTGCACGTTCAGAAGAAGGAACCAATGATGCACGCGGTTTATCACTTTTTGTTTATGACCGTGAATCAAAGGCAATGACCGTCAGACGCATTGAGAACAAACTGGGTATCAAGGGATCACCAACCTGTGAACTTGTATTTACAAATGCTCCGGCTCAACTGATCGGTGACCGCAAAATGGGGTTGATTAAATATGTAATGTCATTGATGAATTCTGCACGTTTAGGTGTTGGTGCCCAGTCAGTTGGTATTGCTGAAGCTGCATACCGTGAAGCACTTAAATATGCTTATGAACGTGAACAGTTTGGCAAGGCCATCATCAAATATCCGGCAGTGTACGAAATGTTGACCTGGATGAAAGTCAGAATTGACGGAATCAGGACTTTATTGTATGAAACAGCCAGATACGTTGATGTGTATAAATCATATGGCATTGTGGCTGAACACCGTAAACTTGAATCAGAAGAACGCAACGATCAGAAGAATTATCAGAAACTGGCCGATATGTTCACACCTTTGCTCAAACTGATCTCGAGTGAGTATTGCAACGAAATTGCTTATGATGCACTTCAGGTTCACGGAGGTACGGGTTTTATGAAGGATTTCCCGATCGAAAGGATATACCGCGATGCCCGTATTACCAGTATTTATGAAGGAACATCACAGCTTCAGGTTGTTGCTGCAATCAGAGGCGTGGTAAGTGGTGTTTATTTAAAGGTTATGGCAGATTTTGAGGCTGTTCAGATACATCATGATTTTGATTATCTGAAAAAGACCCTGGTGGCCATGACAGGTCAGTACGAAGATTGTGTGAAACGCGTTGAGGAAGCCAGGGACAGTGAACTACTTGATTTCCATGCCCGCCGATTGGTTGAAATGGCCGGAAATATCATCATAGGATATCTGCTGCTCTTTGATGCCAACCGAAATGATGATCTGTGCAAATCAGCTTCAATATTTATACATCGTGGTTTGGCTGATAATCAGAAAAAATCGGCATATATAATTAATTTTGATCCGAAAGAGTTGAGCAATTTTAAAATTTCATAACTTAGCCCCTCAAAAATCTTGACAAAAAGTTCATAATAATGGTTTACTATCTATATCTCCGAATATTTCTGATTAAGTTAATTTACGGAAAATACAGCTGGGAGTATATCAGTTTTTTTAAGGAAAACAACCTGCGGCCTGATGTAAAATCTTGTCTTAAAGATCATTATCTCTCTCATTTTCTGCCATTTTCATCTAAGGTCGAAAACCCGCTGGTTTTTAATACCAAAGAGAAAATTGTATTTTCAAAAATGCCCTTTAATACCAGGTTCAAAGATTCCGAGATTAAAAAAATGGAACCTGATACTTATAGTGTATATATGGCAGGGAATGATTTAATTTCAGTTTACGGCTATCTATCATCTGCTTTTGGAAAACGTAATAAAGAATTTTACTTTTTTCTGAACCAGCATTTTGTAATGGGAGAGTTTGTCTTTGCTGAAGTACAAAACCGTAATATTGAGCCCATTTTTGCCAAACTCTTTGAAAAATATAAACTTACAAACATTGAAGCACGAGATAACTTTTATATCCGTGATCCGTTCGGTTCAACCATGTATATCGTGAACGATGGCTTTTCACTTGTGTTTACTTACTTTAACCCCAATACACCTGAAAACCGCGAAATTATGGAGAAATGGTTTGAATACAAACCCATTGTGATGCTTGAGGAAGGAGAAGAATTTACACCTGAACTTTAACGATACCATTCAAAATAACAAAAAAGGCAGTCACGAATGGCTGCCTTTCTTTTTTGTGTAAAATCCTATGCCGGTTATTCAGAAGGAATAACATCTGATCCGGCAGCCAATTGCTTCACAAAGGGAGATATCACAATTTTAATCTCCTGTTTTTCAGCGTCAAGGTCAACAATCACCTGATCGCCCTCAGCAAGTTTGGTTTTAATAATCTCTTCAGCAAGCGTATCCTCAATATACTTCTGGATAGCCCTTTTGAGCGGTCTTGCGCCAAACAAAGGATCCCAGCCTTTATCGGCAATAAAGTCCTTGGCTTCAGGTGTAATAACAATATTCAGGTTCAGGGTTTTAACTCTGGCATACAAATGCCTGAGCTCGATGTCGATAATTTTGTGAATATCTTCACGCTCTAGGTTTTCAAAAATAACGATGTCGTCGATGCGGTTCAGAAATTCCGGCGCAAATGTTTTTTTCAGGGCATTTTCAATTACTCCGCGCGCATATTCAGTTGATTGTGACAACTTGGCAGCGGTACTAAAACCTACGCCCTGTCCGAAATCCTTCAACTGCCTTGACCCGATATTCGAGGTCATAATCACAATGGTGTTTTTAAAGTCAACTTTCCGGCCAAGGCTATCGGTCAGCACACCATCATCAAGTACCTGAAGCAGTAAATGAAATACATCGGGATGGGCTTTTTCGATTTCATCGAGCAATACAATCGAATAAGGTTTCCTTCTTACTTTTTCCGTCAGCTGCCCCCCCTCTTCATAACCAACGTATCCCGGAGGTGCACCTACCATTCTTGACACTGCAAATTTTTCCATGTACTCACTCATGTCAATCCTCACAAGAGCATCTTCTGTATCAAACAGATACTTTGCCAATACTTTTGCAAGGTGTGTTTTACCAACACCCGTGGGGCCGAGGAAAATGAACGTACCAATGGGTTTATTGGGATCTTTCAACCCTGCCCGGTTGCGTCGTATGGCTTTTACAACCTTTTTAATGGCTTCATTCTGACCAATAATGCTGTTCTGAAGTTCAATTTCCATATTGATGAGCCGCTCTCCTTCGTTCTGGGCTACCCTTTGCAGCGGGATACCGGTCATCATCGAAACTACTTCCGAAACATTGTCTTCAGTTACATGCTCGCGATTCACCCTTGAGTTATCTTCCCAGCGTTTTTTGGCTTTTTCAAGTTCTGCTATGAGTTTGCGTTCCTTATCGCGGAAATCGGCGGCCTCTTCAAATTTCTGACTGGCAATGGCCTTCGTTTTACGGGTTTTGCTGTCTTCAATCTGTTTTTCAATCTCAATAATATCATCCGGAACCTTAATGTTTTTCATGTGTACGCGTGCACCAGACTCATCGAGTGCGTCGATGGCTTTATCAGGAAGGTTGCGATCGGTTATATACCTCATAGTCAGATAAACACAGGCTTTAATAGCTTCGTCATCATACGAAACAAGATGGTGGTCTTCGTATTTCTCTTTGATCAGGTTTAAAATCTGCTCTGTTTCTTCGGGTGTTGTCGGATCAACAAGAACTTTCTGAAAACGACGTTCAAGAGCACCGTCTTTCTCAATATACTGTCGGTATTCATCGAGGGTTGTTGCACCAATACACTGAATTTCACCCCTTGCCAGAGCTGGTTTAAACATATTTGAAGCGTCGAGCGAACCTGAGGCATTTCCTGCTCCGACCAACGTATGAATTTCGTCGATAAACAGAATGACATCCGGATTTTTCTCCAATTCATTTAAAACAGCCTTCATCCTTTCTTCAAATTGCCCGCGGTATTTAGTTCCGGCTACCAATGATCCAAGATCAAGTGTAACAATTCGTTTATTGAATAAGGACCTCGGAACCTGCCTTTGGTTGATACGCATTGCAAGTCCTTCGGCAATAGCTGATTTTCCAACGCCCGGTTCACCAATAAGAATTGGATTGTTCTTTTTACGCCGGCTCAGAATCTGGGCAATACGTTCCATTTCCTTCTCACGGCCAACAATGGGATCGAGTTTGTTTTCTTCAGCGGCTTTGGTAATATCGCGGCCAAAATTATCGAGCACAGGCGTTTTTGATTTTGAGTCAGCATTTTTTCGGATATTCTGAAACTCTTTATCTTCTTCTGACTCATCATCCGGAGCGCCGCCCTTTCGAAGATCTGCTGTAGGGTCAATTTTCCTGCGTTCTGACAAATCGTCACCCGGAAGCATGGTCTTGACTTCGGATCGGATGTTTTCAAAATTGATATTGTACTTTTCAAGTGATTTAGCCACCAGATTGTCAGAATCTTTTAATATGGCCATCAACAGATGTTCAGTTCCAATCAACTCACTTTTAAACTCTTTAGCCACAAGATAAGTAAATTTAAGTGCACGTTCGGCTTGTTTTATCAACGGTATATTGTCGGTATTCCTGATTTTGGAGGTATTTGAAATGATTGCCGCCTCAAGTGTGGTCCTGATAGCAGTCAGGTCAGCGCCAAGAAATGTAAGTACCTGAATGGCCATACCTTCTCCTTCGCGCAAAATACCCAGAAAAAGATGTTCTACGCCTATATAATCGTTCCCAAGCCTGACGGCTTCTTCACGGCTATAAGTTAAAACATCCTTGACCCTTTGTGAAAATTTGGCTTCCATATTATATAATGATATTAATTTTCAATACGTTGGGTTGAAATCAAAAAATGGTTTCAACGAGAAAAAATGATAAAGAAATCTCTGATTATCAAAAACTTTACCAAAGCTTTATCAATCATAATTATTGTCAAAATTACGCCAGAAAAGCGAGGTTTGAATTGGTTGGAAGTTTTTTTTTTCAACAGGGATTTGTTAGTAATAACTATGGTTTTTTTAGGTAGATTCACAGAAATTGTGTACTTTCGTAGATTCAAAGCGCAAATTTTAAATTGCTAATTTTTAAAGATTTAATATAAAAAAATGGAGAATTCAGGCGAAAAAATTATCCCGGTAAACATCGAGAATCAGATGAAGGGGGCCTATATCGACTATGCAATGTCGGTTATAGTGTCAAGAGCATTGCCCGATGTTAGGGACGGTCTGAAACCAGTACACCGCAGAATTTTGTACGGAATGTACGATCTTGGCATTTTGTCAAACCGCTCATACAAGAAATCAGCCCGTATTGTGGGGGAAGTACTTGGTAAGTATCATCCTCATGGCGATTCTTCAGTGTATGATGCCATGGTACGTATGGCGCAGGATTGGTCGTTAAGGTATCCGCTGATTGACGGGCAGGGTAACTTCGGGTCAATTGACCAGGACCCGCCTGCAGCGATGCGTTACACCGAAGCCAGGCTGAGAAAAACAGCCGAAGAAATGCTCGCAGATCTTGATAAAGACACTGTTGATTTTCAGAATAATTTTGACGATTCGCTGCAGGAGCCAACGGTTCTTCCAGCAAAAATCCCTCAATTGCTTGTAAACGGATCTTCAGGGATAGCTGTAGGTATGGCTACAAATATGGCTCCGCATAATCTGAAGGAAGTTGTTGATGGTTGCGTGGCATACATTGAAAACAATGACATCACCATCCCCGAACTGATGAAATTTATCAAAGGTCCTGATTTTCCGACCGGCGGTATTATTTATGGCTATGACGGGGTCAGGGAAGCCTGTGAAACCGGCCGCGGACGTATCATCATGCGTGGGGTTTCAAAAATTGAACCCGATGACAACGGCAGGGAAAAAATCATCATCACCTCTATCCCCTATCAGGTCAACAAGTCGGAGATGATTAAAAAGACAGCTGATCTGGTAAACGATAAAAAGATTGAAGGCATTTCTGATATCAGAGATGAATCAGACCGCAACGGAATGCGGATCGTTTATGAATTAAAACGGGATGCCAATACAAACGTGGTTCTGAACATGTTGTATCAATATACCGCACTTCAGACTTCATTCAATGTAAACAATATTGCCCTGGTTCATGGCCGGCCAATGACACTGAACCTGAAGGACATGATTGTTCACTTTATCAATCACCGTCACGAAGTTGTGGTCAGACGCACAAAATATGAACTGGATCAGGCTGAGAAAAGAGCTCACGTACTTGAAGGTCTGCTGAAAGCCCTCGACCATATTGACGAAGTCATAGCCCTGATACGTGCTTCAAAAACTCCCGAAGACGCCAAAAATGGCCTGATGGAGAAATTTGAACTTTCAGAAATACAGTCAAAAGCCATCCTGGCTATGAGGCTTCAGGCGCTTACCGGACTGGAACGTGATAAACTGCAGGCTGAATTTGATGAACTCTGCCGCATGATCGAATACTACAAAAGCATACTCGCCGATAAGGGACTCCGTATGGAAATCATTAAAACCGAGCTTCTCGAAATCAAAGAAAAATATGGTGATGAACCAAAAACCGAGATAGAATATACAGCGCAGGATTTCAGGATTGAAGATACCATTGCTGACGACAGTGTGGTGGTTACAATTTCGCACATGGGATATATCAAACGGACCATGCTTCGCGAATACAGGACCCAGAAACGTGGCGGACATGGCGCCCGTGGAAGCGAAGTACGGGATGAGGATTTTGTGGTACACCTGTTTATTGCCACCATGCACAATTACATGCTTTTCTTTACTGAAAAAGGTAAATGTTTCTGGATGAGGGTGTTCGAAATACCTGAAGGTAC
>CAZKCK010000024.1:17680-33372 GCA_964550695.1 uncultured Bacteroidales bacterium
ATCAGGTTCAGTGAGTTAAAGGTCAGGCCCATGGGACGTAATGCCACGGGTGTAAGAGGCGTACGGCTTGCCCATGAGCAGGATGAAGTTGTAGGTATGATTTGCATCGATAATCCTGAAGAAAACATCCTTGTAGTTTCAGAAAATGGATATGGCAAACGCTCACCTCTGGATGATTACCGCGAAACCAACCGTGGTGGTAAAGGTGTGAAAACCATGAATATAACCGAAAAAACAGGTGATTTGATCGCAATTAATAATGTGGTGGATACTGATGACCTTATGATCATTAATAAATCCGGCATCATTATCCGCACTCCGGTAACAGACCTGAGGGTGATGGGAAGAGCCACGCAAGGCGTAAAACTTATTCATATTCGCAATGGTGATGCCATTGCAGCCGTTACCAAAGTTGATGCAGAAGAAACCGAGGAAGAAACTGCTGAAAACGAATCGTTGCGCCTGCACAAGGCATCGGAGGCAGAAGAACAAATACCTTCAGAGACTGGTTTTGAAATAGAACCCATTGAACTGGCTGATACTGAATCTGAAACAGAGGATGAAGAAACAGAATTGGCTGAGGATGCTGAGGAAGGCAATGATGCTGAAGAAGATGAAGATACTGAAGAAGGAGAAGATTTAAAATAAATACATAACTCCGTTTTAAGATTTCTTCGTTGTGCCGCAAAGGAGTATTTTACAGCTTATTTATTGCTGATAATTAGCGGTACATTTATTGGAACTATTTTTTAATTGTGATAAACCTATATCTTTGCAAAAGTTTTAGAATTAAATCATTAAACATTTACCTATGAAACGATTTTCATTCCTTCTGACAATGGTGCTCCTGTGTGCTGTTACCTTTGCACAGTCATCCAAAAGAACAACCGCTTACAACTACCTCAGAAATGGTAAACTCGACAAAGCGCTCGAAAATATTGAGCCTTGCATTACCAATGAAAAAACCATGAATGAACCAAAAACATGGTTCTACCGTGGCAACATCTATCTGCAGATTGCACTTGATACTTCTGAATATAAGAAGCTTGCAAAAAATGGATACCAGACTGCATATGAGTCATACAAAAAAGCCCTGACCCTTGAAGGTGCAAATGAATTTAAAGTTGATATTTATTCAAACATGGGCCTGATAGCAGATGGAATGCTGTACTATGGTGTTGGTAAATATAATGAGAATGACTTTGCCGGAGCATATGAATTATTTGTTGGTGCCGGAGATGTTAGAACTGAAGTTGGTGTATTTGACTCAGTTGCTTATTATTACGCTGGTAAGAGTGCCGAACTGGCAAAAAATTACGAAAATGCCAAAGTAATGCTTACCAAAGTAATGGAATCCGGCTATAAAAAACCTGATATTTATGCTTCTTTATCAAGTGTTTATAAAGAAATGAAAGATACTGTTATGGCATTCAAGGTTATTCAGGCCGGTAGAGCCCTTTACCCAAACGACCTGCAAGTACTTTTTGCTGAAACAAATTTGTATCTGGCCAAGGGTGAATCTGCAAAAGCTCTCGCCAATCTTGAAATGGCCAAGAAACTTGATCCTTCAAACCCGACTATTTTCTTTGCAGTTGGTGCACAGTATGATAATGCAGGCAATGTAGATGAAGCTGAAAAAGCGTATTTAACTGCACTGGAATTAAAACCTGATTATTTTGATGCCATTTACAATCTTGGTGCTTTGCATGTGAACAATGCCGCAAAACAAATGACAGATGCCAATGCCATTCCTCCGGATAAAGAAAAAGAATATCTGGCCATGAAGGCTAAAGCAGATGCAAGTCTGGATAAAGCATTACCTTATCTCGAAAAAGCTCATGCGATGGATCCTGCCGATAAAAATACAATCCGTTCATTAAAAGAGATTTACGCACGTAAGAGCATGATGGATAAAGTAAAAGAAATGGATGAAAAGCTGAAATAAAACTTTCAGACCAAAATGTTACAAACCCCTGTATGATGCCAATCTACAGGGGTTTTATTTTTCCTGTTCAAATACAACTATAAAGTTTGACCCTCTGCCCGGGGTACTCTCGCACCAGACTTCGCCATTCAGGGCATTAACATATTTTTTTACAATCGACAGACCCAATCCGGTAGATTTTTCGCCGGCTGTTGGTTTATTTGATGGCTTTTGGTACTGATTGAACAACCTTGGCATTTCATCGTACTGTATGCCGGGCCCCTGATCTTTGACTTCGAAACGGATAATGCCTGCAATATTCAGTAGCTTGATTTGAATTACAGATTCGGATGGCGAATACTTTATCGCATTGCTTATCAGGTTATCAAATATCTGCGCAAGCAAATTTCTGTCAGTAACTGCGGTAATTGGTTCATCAAGTTGCATGATGCTGATCCCCTTTCGCGATGCCACTGATTTTAGCGTATTTACAACTTCCTTCAGAATCAGTGACCAGGGCTCGGGATTCAGGTTAAGATTAATGTTATGTGACTCAATAACTTCAACATCAAGTATTTGATTCACAAGGCCATGCATACGTTTCAACGAAGATTCAATTACTTTAAGATACTCCATTTGGTCTTCGGTGAGGTTGCCCTGATTTTCAATAAACATTTCCATCACACATAAACTGCTGGTCAACGGATTACGAAGATCGTGTGCCACAAGATTTATCAGGCTGTTTTTTTCCTGATTTAGCTTAATCAGTTCATGGTTAATGGTCTCGAGTTGTTGCTTTTGTTGAAGGTTGGCTTTGTGCTGCCTCTCAATCTCAAGCTTCTGCATTTGAATTTCCAGATAACTTTTTCCAAGTTTTTCTTCAAGAAGATTCATACTGCGGCTTCTGTTGACCATCATCCGGAGAACACCAAGGCAAAAGGCTGTATTTGACAGAATAATGTTTGTAAAATCATCCTTTCCGAGCCTGTAAAGCAACAGTGGACTATTGGCAGTAACTGTAGCTGATCGTTTTGCTTTGTCGAGCAGTGAATATTCTCCAAATGCTTGTCCGGCAAATAATTGCGAAAAAAGATGCTCCCCGTCATGAACGTTTGCCCCACCTTCAACAATAAAGAATAATGCGTCACCTTCATCGCCTTTGCTGAAAACCACTTCTCCGGTATTATACCTGACCTCAGTAAGTTTACTAATGATAAATTGCACAACTTCATCTTCAACCTCACTGAATATTTCAAGGCTCTTAATTACATTGGAAATTGTACCCGAGTTTTCCATCACATACTATTTATTTGCCTTATCAGGCAGGTTCAGATTAATGATGGCAATTATCATAATTGTAGCACTAATCCATTGTATAACAGTAAGTTTATTGCCGTTGAAAAGATAATCGAAAATAATGGCCGAAATTGGAAAAAACAATTCGCATATTGTTGCAACAATGGCCTTTACCCTGACAAGCCCATAATAAAAGATGAAAATTGCCCCAGAGCCGGTTGTGAGTGCAATCACGAAAAAAATTAACCAGTTGGTGGGTGTTACCTGAGTAAATTGCGATAATTTGCCTGTTATCAACACAATAATCAGCATGATAACAGAAGTGAAACCATACCTGTAGAAAGTGGCGGTCTGGAAATTTATGTTTTGAAGTGCGCGCTTACTGAACACGGTTGAACTGCCAAACGAAAAAGCGGCAAGTAATGAATAGGCCGCAGCATAAATGGTTAGTTTATCTGAGCCAAAATCTGGGAGTCGGAGTCCAAAGGTCAGAAAATAGCCGGCAATGATTGCAACGGATGCCCAAAGCAAAAAATTCTGTTTTAATCTTTCCTTCAAAATAATTGTTGCAAGTGCAATGGCAAAAACGGGTTGAAGCTTCTGTAAAAGTACAACAATTGTAAGTTGTTTGAATTCAACAAGAAACAAAGCTTTTACAATAGCCAGTGTACCAATGGCACCCCCGAAAAGCGCAACAAGGAGCAGCGAAATAATTTCGGTTTTACTGAATTTGGTAATTTCGGCATATGATTTATGTAAGAAAAACTGCATGAACACGAACGGAATAAGATGTACCATAAATACAACAAACCCAACGTCAAGATTATATAATCTGGGAGTAAGTACAATACCATCAAATCCCCACAGCATGGCTGCGAAACTGATGGCGATTCCTCCGGTAATAATGGTCGTCTTGTTTTTCATTAAAAAAATCAAGTTTCCGCAAAGATAGATTATTATCCAAAAGTAGATTATCTTTGAGGCAGGTCAATTTAAATACTATGTTCGAGGCAAGATTTTATACTGTTAATAATGAACGTATTGTAACATGCAACCTATGCCCGCACCGATGCAAAATTTCTGAAGGAAAAACCGGGTTGTGCAAAGTAAGAAGGAATTTTCAAGGCAAACTGATTGCTGACAATTATGGAAAATTAACTTCCCTGAGATCCGATCCTATTGAAAAGAAACCCTTGTATCATTTTTATCCGGGTACTAAAATACTGAGCGCCGGGAGCTGGGGTTGTAATTTTAAATGTTCGTTCTGCCAGAACTGGTCCATATCGCAAGAGGTACCTGAAATTATTCGGGATGAAAAAAATCAGGTTACAACGCCCCAGGCACTTGTGAAAAAAGCATCCGAAATCCCACACAATACCGGAATTGCCTATACCTACAATGAGCCTGTTGTATGGTATGAATACATGGTTGATACAGCGCAACTTGCAAAAGCCGCAAATCTAAGGAATGTAATGGTTTCAAACGGCTATATTAATCAGGAACCACTTCAGGAACTTTTACCATTCATTGATGCCTTTAACATTGACCTGAAGGGTTTTTCAGAGAATTTTTATAAAACAGTTGCCCATGGCAAACTCCAACCCGTACTTGATACACTGAAGACAATCCGGGATTCAGGAAAACATCTTGAAATTACCAATCTCATTATTCCTGAAACCAATGACGACATAGAACTTTTTGAAGAAATGCTGACCTGGATATACGAAAATCTCGGGCACGAAACTATATTGCATTTAAGCCGCTATTTCCCTGATTATTACTTTCTATTTGAGCCTACACCACTGGTCACAATGACTGCAATGTATAATCTGGCAAGCAGGTATTTGCTGTATGTCTATCCCGGAAATATCGAAATCGGGAAAACTGCAAATAGTTATTGCCCCTCATGTGGCCATTTATTGGTTCAAAGGCATGGTTATCAAATAGCTGTAACCGGAATAAAAGATCATTCATGCGGGCAGTGTGGATTGAAAGTTCCTTTTATCATGTAATTGGTTCGTTCGAAAAGGGTATCAACAGGTATTTCATTAATTTTGCAATTCACACATGATATTTCAAACAATTGAAACCCGAAGCCAAGTACAACATTGAAGTCTGTTTTTCACCCGCACTTTTCAATGGCATTCATGATAAAAAATTGCATGCCGTAGTGATAACGGATGTTTTGCGTGCAACTACCACAGCAATAACAGCTTTTGAGTATGGCGTTGGCAGCATTATTCCGGTTGCAGATCTGGAAGAGGCACAATTGTACAAACATAAAGGTTATCTTGTTGCAGCAGAGCGAAATGGCCATATCCTTGATTTTGCTGATTTAGGCAACTCGGCCTTTGATTTTATGGTACCCGAAATTAAAGGCAAAACAGTTGTACACACCACCACCAACGGAACCTATGCAATAAAACTGGTTGCAGATTGCGCACATGTGGTACTTGGAGCTTTTGTCAATCTTCATGCATTATCTTCATATTTACTTGGATTAGAAGAAGATGTGCTAATTTTATGTTCCGGCTGGATGAATGACTTTTGCCTTGAAGACACTTTATTTGCAGGTGCTTTGGCTTCAGAAATGATCGCCACCAATAAATACGCCCCTCAGGGTGATTCCGTACGGGCAGCAATTAGTTTATGGGACCTGTCAAAAAATAATCTGTTAGAATCCCTTAAGGATGCAACACATCTCAAACGCCTGCAAAACCTGGGACTGGATAATGTTTTTGAATACACTTTTACCATCGATGCCTGCAAATCTGTTCCGGTACTTAAAAACAATATACTGGTGAATGCGTTTGCTGAGATACCGGACCGTAGTTAAACCTTGGAACAACTATCCGTAATACTAAATTATATGAAACTGAATTATTTATTTATCGCAATGATGACTTTATCAATTGTATCGTGCAAAGAGCACGAAAAAAAAGATGCCGCTGAAACAGCATTTAAGTGGCAGGTAGACCAGTTTGCTGATCTGAAAATCCTCAGGTATCAGGTTCCCGGATGGGACTCGTTAAGTACTGAACGGAAAGAACTTGTGTATTATCTGAGTCAGGCCGCACTATGTGGACGTGATATCGCGTTTGATCAGAATTATAAATTCAACCTGACTGTACGCCGCACACTTGAAACCATTTATGAAGGTTACAATGGTGACAGAAAAACAGCTGATTGGGACAATTTTATGGTTTATTTGAAGCGTGTATGGTTCTCGAACGGGATACACCATCATTATTCAAACGATAAGTTTTTGCCGGCATTCAGCCAGTCTTATTTTGAAACACTTGTAAAAGAGACCAATACGGGATTCCCGATGCTGGAAGGTCAGGATATGGATGCTTTTTTAGCCTGGATAACTCCCATTATTTTTGACCCTACAGTAGCTTCCAAACGCCTGAACCAGGAAGAAGGCGCTGATTTACTGCTGACTTCAGCATGTAACTTTTATGAAGGTGTAACCGAGGAAGAAGCAGGAGCCTTTTACAGTGCGATGCGTAAACCCAACGACAGTCAACCTGTTTCATATGGTTTGAATTCAAAACTGGTAAAAGAAAACGGAAAAATTGTTGAGAAGCCCTGGATTAAAGGCGGTTTGTACGGACCGGCAATTGAAAAAATTATTTACTGGCTCGAAAAAGCTAAAACGGTTGCTGAGAATGAACACCAGCGCAAAGGTCTGGAGCTTCTGATTGATTATTATACAACAGGATCGCTCCGCACCTGGGATGAATACAACATTAATTGGGCTGTGGATTCATCTGATGTTGATTATGTAAACGGATTTATAGAAGTATATGGCGACCCCCTGGGTATGAAAGCCGGTTGGGAATCAGTTGTGGATTTTAAAGACCATTTAGCCACACGCCGCACAATCATCATCAGTAACAATGCCCAGTGGTTTGAAGACAATTCACCCATTGACCCAAGATTTAAAAAGCAGGAAGTGAAAGGTGTTTCTGCCAAGGTAATAACCGTTGCACAACTCGGCGGCGAATGTTACCCTGCTACGCCCATCGGTATTAATCTCCCCAATGCTGACTGGATCAGGAAAGAGCATGGCAGTAAATCGGTTACAATGGAAAACATTACCTATTCGTATAACCAGGCTTCGTTGGGAAGTGGTTTGCTTGAAGAGTTTTGCTATTCACCTGAAGAAGTTACACTTGCAAAAGAATTTGGACCACTGGCAGATAACCTGCATACTGACCTGCACGAATGCCTTGGACATGGTTCAGGACAATTATTACCGGGTGTTACTACCGAGGCCCTGAAAAGTTACCAGTCAGTTCTTGAAGAAACCCGTGCCGATTTATTTGCACTTTACTACCTGATGGATCCAAAACTGATAGAACTGGGATTGTTTAAAACCATTGAAACACCCAAAGCTGAATTCAATTCATATATCCGCAATGGTCTGATGACTCAGTTAACCCGCATTGAACCGGGCAAGAATATTGAACAGGCCCATATGCGTAACCGTCAACTCATTGCATCATGGTGTTATGAAAACGGAAATGCTGAAAAGGTAATCGAGCGGAAAGTGAAAGATGGAAAAACCTATTTTGTGATTAATGATTATGAAAAATTGCGTCAGCTTTTTGGAAAATTATTGGGTGAGGTTCAACGCATTAAATCTGAAGGCGATTACCAGGCCGGCAAGGCTTTGGTTGAAACATACGGTGTAAAGGTTGATACCGGTCTTCACAAAGAAGTTTTGGAACGTTATGCCAAACTCAAACTGGCTCCTTATGGCGGATTCATGAACCCTGTTTTTGAGCCTGTTGAAAAAGATGGAAAAATTATTGATGTAAAGATCAGTTATCCTGAAGATTATATTGAGCAAATGATGTATTATTCTAAGAATTTTTCATTTTTGCCATCAATTAATTAGTATTTGTTGATTATTGGTCCTCCGTTGAAAAACGGAGGACATTATTTTTTTATGAAACCTGCTGGCATTAAATGAAATTATATGCTGAAGAATAAAGCAATTTCCATTTTTATTTTGCTACTTATAGCTATGGGTAGTTATGCTCAGGAGCCATTGCTAAAATCGCGTTATATCAATCCGCTCGACATACCCATCAGACTTTCAGGCACATTTTGTGAACTCAGGCTGAATCATTTTCATGCAGGACTTGATATCAAAACCCAATCAGTTGAGGGTAAGGTAGTAAGAACTGTGGCAGAAGGATATATTTCACGCATTGTTGTTTCAACTTCCGGATATGGGAAAGCATTATATATAGCTCATCCTGATGGTTTTACTACCGTTTACGCTCATTTGCAACAATTCTCTGATAAAATTCAGGAATATGTAGTGAATGCTCAATATGCACGCGAATCCTTTGAAATTGAATTGTTCCCTGATAAATCTCAACTACCAGTCAATAAAGGAGATATAATTGCTTTATCCGGCAATACAGGAGGTTCGGAAGGTCCGCACCTGCATTTCGAAGTACGAGAAACAGTTTCCCAGATTCCTGTGGACCCGCTTTCGAATGGTTTTATTGTAAAGGATTTTATCAGGCCCACGATAACGTTGCTCAAAGTTTATCCGGTTGGTGCTGGGGCTGGTGTAAACAGAATGCAGCAACCCATGGAGTTTTTTCTGAATGGCTGGGGTCCAAAATACAGGCTGCGTGATAATGACACCATAAGTATTTCAGGGAATGCATCTTTCGGGCTCATGTCATACGACCTGCTCAATGATGAAAGCAATAAAAACGGAATTTACGCTTCGCAATTGTTTATTGACAGCACTCTGGTTTATGCATACGATTTTGCCAAATTACCTTTTGATGAAACGCGTTATATACATAGCCTCTGCGATTTTGCAGAATATCAGAACAGTGGCCGATGGATTCCCCAAACACGTATTCAGCCCGGTAACAAATTATCAATCTATCGCAAAACTACCGGAAATGGCATATATCATTTTAAAGAAAATGTTGTTTATCAACTTAAATATGTCATCCGCGACTATTACAACAATGAGTCGGTGCTTCGGTTTATTGTAAAGGGTTGTAAACCAATAAAACCTGTTCAGGGTCTCCCCGATCATTCAGTTAAAACATTCAACTGGAACGACGAGGGCAAATATGAAACTGATAATTTCAGGTTTATTGCACCAAAAGGAGCATTTTATGATACGGTTCATTTTTATTACTACACAAAGAAAGCACCCAAAGCTTATTTTTCTGATTATCATGTTGTAAACCGTAAAACCACCCCCATCCAAACAGCTTGTACCATCATGCTAAAACCTTCAGGTCTTTCCCCTCAATTGTACGATAAAGCACTGATTGTGAAAATTAACGACAGGGGCGCACCGGTTTCGGCTGGTGGTAAGTATGAAAACGGTTGGGTTTCAACCCAACTAAAAACCTTTGGTACCTACAGCATATTGATTGATACTGTTTGCCCGGTCATTAAACCCATGAACATTTTTCAAGGAAAAAAACTTCAAAAACAGAAAGATATCATGGTATTTATCAAAGATTATCTTTCAGGTATAAAATCATATCGCGCAACTTTAAATAATCGTTGGATATTAATGGAATATGATGTAAAAGAGGCACTTTTAACCTATGAAATTGATGAAAAACTTTTGTCTGGTGAAAATCTATTAAAGATTACAGTAACTGATCAGAAAGGCAACATCTCGGAACTCAGTCTTAAACTGTACTATTGATAAATTAATGGTTGTAAAATATATAAAGTCAACGGTTTCTGTTATTTTTCTTTCATTTGTTTGTTTATTTGGCCTTGCCTCCAATGATACTGTTATATTACGCTATCATTATGATACACTGTCATTACATAAATCCGGGAATTACATCATTGCTGAACTTGCCAATGACAATGGACTGTCGGTCAAGCAATGCAATTTGAAATTTGTAGTTACTAAAAAGTTTTATTCAGCAGAACATGATGGTTCAACATTATTGTATTGTACACTTAAGGTTGATACTATTCTGGGTATTACAAGATACCGGAAATACAACGTGGCTTCATTTCTTAAACCTGATAATTTTTTTGCAGAAGTTACCTATTCTGACATCAATGGTTTGGAATTCAGTAGTTTAAAAGCAAAACTAAAGACTGATAGCATCACCACAATTATTCTTCCGGTTAATAGTACAAACATAACTGTAAGGGTTCAACATCCGGTTTTTGCAACGAACAGAACCGAAGAATTTAGCAGGATTTTGTTACTTGTTAAAGATTATTATGCGCTTGCAACAATTGCTCAAAAAGGTCTTGAAACTGTACAACTTTCTGATTTTGATAATGGAAATCCGTATGTTTCACTGGTAAATTATGCTGAGGCTTTACGTATTCTGCAAAAGATTGACTCATTGCATTTTGCAGATAGTTTGCCACTTATTCAGGAAGATCCGGCCCAGTTGCTCGGAAAGTGCAGAAGTTTAACCATTGAATGCTTCAGGAGAAGTTTTGCAATTGACCGCTTATTGGCAAATAATAAGAATTCGTTACCAATTGATAATGATTCCATTATAAATCTTTGTATTGAATTGATCCGTTCATGGCCTGAACATCCGGAGTTTTCAAATCCTTCAAGCAGTAAGATGTTTGCTGACTTTGCCATGATTGAATGGGAAGGTGTATGGTGCACACAATTTGGTCCGATGCTTAAGAATTTCTTAAAGTCAGAATATGATTTTGATTTTCGGCAGAAGGTCAAAGAAGTTGGTAAGGAATTGTTTGATAAGCTGGTAAAACTTTCGGATGAACAACTTGCTGAAAAACGGTTTACCGAATCAGGCATATCTGTTGCCAATGCGATTGGTTTGGCCAAAGCCCTGCGCATGTATGATGAAGCAGATGCACTCAGCCGTAAGCAATCACTTGCTACGAGCGGAATATACAATTCATTTCTTCAGGTTGCCGAAAGTGCTGTTATGCGCGGAAATATGGCTCTGGCAGAAAAGTACCTGCAAAAAGCAATTGAATATCAGACGCAGAATTCCGGAGTGGTAATGTCAGATATGAGCCTCAACCCCGGATTTGAATTGTTTACAAATGCATGCCTCGAAAAAGGTGCTGCATTAAATAATGATGGTGATTATGTGAATGCTCTCGTCTTTTTGAATAAAGCTGTTGAATATGCCATTCGTATTGGTTTCTATACCAGAGCAAATCAGTTGGAGCAAGAAATTAAAAACGCACATCAACATCTGTACGATGAAAAACTTATGGCTTCGGGATTAGCCATTCAATCAGGTGAAATAAATCAGGGAATTCAGTTTTACCGGGATGCATTGGGCCTGCGAACCAAAAATATAAGATATGTTCTCAAAAGAAGTGAGGAAGATAGTTTGTATCTTATTGAACGGAAGCATTTTGTAATTTCTACATTATTACAGGCTATCGATTTGATGGAAGCTAAAAAAACAGACACTGCATTTGAACTGGCGCAAAGAGCACAGTTTATTGCAGATTCGCTGGCCATAACTGATGATACATTAATTTGCACAAAGCTTATGAGCATTGGTAATCAGTTATTTGACAATTCAATTACTGCTACTGGGTCAGCAATTTGGGATTATGATCCTGAAAACGCTTATGAAAAATTAGACATGGCTGAATGGATATCCTCAAAATTCTGCCTGATGGATTGTTTTGAAGTAAATAATATACTTTATACATACAAGAAGAAAATTGAAAACCTGGAATGCCGGCTTGCCGTCAACAAATACCAGAAATTTGCCACGCTTGCTGAAGCAAGGTTTTCGGCTGGACTGTATGCGGAAGGTGCTTCGGCGGCAGACTCTGCATTGGCAGTTAACGAACCGCATTTATTTTGCACACTTAATAAATCGGGTCTGAAAATGCTGCTTGAGAACAACCGATACAAAATCAAATATGCCGGACTTCTAAAAAAGCTTGAAATTGTTTATTCAACACAACGGCCTGATTCAGTAGATGCAAACTTGCAAAGAGTAATATCTTTCTTCAATTTATATAACGCTCAGCTAACAGGATTTGCCAAACCAGGTATTGTTGAATTTATAGGAACGCATCAGCAAACCGCCCTGGTTGATTACTATCTGGAGCATTTTTATACCAGAAGCAATTTCATGGCTTGTCTGCAGGTTCTAGAAGCATGCAGATTGAATGGTTATAAAGTTGAAAATACTGCAAAATTTCAGGAAAAACTGGGTATTGCAATGGCCGACGCCACTTCTGTTGAACCGGTTGAAATAAAAGTTCAGCAGTTTCTTGCTACAATTATTACTGATAAACAATGGTTTAGAATCTTCAATGAAGCTTTTACCAATCAAAAAATACCGGTTTTAAAACAAATCAGGAATAAAATTCATGACCTTAAGAAATAAAGATACAATGAATCGGTTTGCTTTGTATTTTTGTAAGCATGAAGAAAATAGCTATCTGTTTTATTCTGTTGATTTTTCCCTTGATTTTTGTAGCTCAGGGCCATGGCATTCCAACCGGCCTTGAACGTATGTTTATGCAGGGGAGTTGTATTACTGACTCTATAGATAATGCAATAATACATACCGGCTTTTTTATGTCTCAGTCAGGCTCAGCGTTCAAGGGAAACGGAAAATATGAGTCATCACTGAATTTTAGTGACTATTACAGGTTAGGCACCTGGTTTTCAATTGATCGCAGGTTATATAAAAAGATAAATGTGGGTTTCACAATACCTTATATCTATCTTACAGTGAAGCGCAATACCACCTATTATCCGGCCGGTACTTTTTCTTCGCGTGGAATTCCTGAAGTAAAGCTGCGGATAGGCTATGCTTCCCAGCACAAAAAACTTGAATACTACACAGGAATTTTCACCGGAATTCCGGTTCAGAAAGGAAAAAGTGCCTTTGCTTCTCCCGAAATTTACATTGGAAATGATTCATTCTGGAACCTTGGAATAGATGCGGGTTTTTCTTACAGGCCACAACCTGTGTTTGGAGTTTACACTGATGTGGTTGCATTGTACCGGGTTCCCAGAAACGGAACACTGATTGCTGAGAGCCAGGCCTTAATTGCTTCGTCTGATGCTTTCAGTTCATTTCAGGCCAGTATTGGATTACGAAGTTTTTTTACTGTAAATGCCGGTATCCTGTTCAGGTTAAAACTGTATAATGCTGCAATAGGATATGAATTTTATGGCGAATCAGCAGATATTATCAGCAATGTTTTACCTGAAGGTTATCTGGAAGAAACAGCCACACTCGATCAGTTAAAGGGTTCCAGAGCATGGTCGCATAGTATTACTGCAGGTGTGACCCGGAAATTGGCAAATATTAAAGTTGGATTGATATTCAAAACTTCGGTGAACGGGAGCAGCACTTTCAATGAAAAAATGCTTATGTTTATGGCCGGATTCAATTTATAAAACAAAATCAGAAAATTTATTTAACTATGACCAGAAATCTTTTGTTAATCAGCAACTCAACGAATCAGGGTGAAGAATACCTTGGATGGCCCCGGCCATATATCAAAGACTTTTTTGAAGGTTATCAGGTGAGCAGAATTTTATTTATTCCATATGCCGGCATTTCACTTGCTTCAACTTTAACCGATTCTTATAACAGGTATGAGGAAAATGTAAAGCATGTTTTTAGTCAGTTGGGATTTGATATCTATTCCATTCATCATGAAGCCGATCCAATAAAGGCTGTAGCCGATGCCGAAGCAATTGCCATTGGAGGCGGGAATACCTTTCATCTGGTAAGCATGATGCATAAACTGGGCCTGATGGATGCCGTTAAATCACGTGTGTTGACAGGTGTTCCGTTTGCCGGTTGGAGTGCAGGATCCAATGTTGCATGCCCAACTTTGATGACTACCAATGACATGCCTATAATTGAGCCTCCAAGTTTCAAATGTATGGGGCTGATTCCGTTTCAGATTAATCCGCATTACCTCGATAAAAATCCGGAAGGTCATGGAGGCGAAACCCGCGAAGCAAGGATAGAGGAATTTCTTATTGTAAACCCTGAAATGAAGGTGGTTGGCCTGCGTGAAGCAACTTTGCTGAGGGTTCATGGCAATCATATGAGTTTGCTGGGTTCGCGTAAGATGCGTATTTTCAGTTCGGTTGACGAACCGCGGGAATTTGAACCAGCCAGTGATCTGAGTTTTTTACTCGGTTAATCTGTACATAGAAAATTATCTGAGATTCGACCCTTCACATAGAATTTCAATAAATACCTGACTTTCATATTAAGTTGCTAAAACCATCACTAAATTTCCCAGGATGGTTTATGGTATAAAACTTGTGCAATTTTCAAAAATTTTTCACCATGAAACGAACAGCTATCTTATTGATTTTATTATGGTTAACCCAATTTATTACAGCCCAAAGAGCCGAAAATTATAAAAAGTATCTTGACCTCGGCCGTACCGAAGTTTTAAAAGGAAACTACCTTGCAGGGAAGGCCTTATTTGACACAGCTATTTCGGTAATGCCTTACTATCCTGCAATCTATCAGGATCGGGGTTACGCCCTTATGCAATTAAAGCACTATGAAAATGCAATCAGCGATTTCACAATTGTGTTGCTAAAGCAGCCATATCAGGCCGAAGTCAGGTATTTGCGCGGAGAAGCCTATTATTATGTAGGGAAATATCAGGAAGCCCTTACAGATTTTGAGCAGGTGCTGACTGATGTGCCCGGAAATTCTAAAGCTATGGAGCGTATAACACAAATGCAGAAGTTTTTAGTAAAATCAACTTCTTACCAGAATACTGACCAGCGGAAAGAGGATGAAGAAATACGGTACAATGCTGCCCGTGAGCGTGAAGCGGTAATTTGGGGAACGGTTGTTCCTTTGCTTTTCTGGACGGCGGTTTTTACTTCCTGGTGATTTGAAGAGCATTTTTTTTGCCTTTATTACAATGGGAAATCCGAAACTACAACATGAAGTGATTTTAAAAGAAATATATAAATCACATAATTCTAAATAGTTAGAATAATTACATGGTAGCTTGTGTAAAAAATGTGTGATAAAAAATACATTTACGCGTCAAACCCTTTGCAGAATTGGAAAAGTTCGTATATTTGCAGTCCCTAAGCCCAGGTGGTGAAATTGGTAGACACGCTACTTTGAGGGGGTAGTGCCCTTACGGGTGTGCAAGTTCGAGTCTTGTCCTGGGCACATTTCACCGACGTTCTTACAGGCCCGAGTGGCGGAATTGGTAGACGCGCTAGTTTCAGGGACTAGTATCCTACGGATGTGCAGGTTCAAGTCCTGTCTCGGGTACGAATTTAATTTAGAACACCTTAATAATCAATAGATTGTTAAGGTGTTTTTGTTTTAGGGCTGTCAAGGGGGCGTAGAAAGGGACGAAAAGATTGCTTTATCCAGTTCCAATTATTCATACTTACAAAAAAAAAGACCACCCGAGAAGATGGTCTTTTTAGTTTTGGTCGGAGCGGCGAGACTCGAACTCGCGACCCCTT
>CAZKCK010000025.1:0-32919 GCA_964550695.1 uncultured Bacteroidales bacterium
AGAATAATTGATGCCAATAATAGTATAATTTCAAACCTTAAATATTTTCCAATAATTGTTGAAAATGCCAGCAAATATGGTATATCTAATTTTAGTTTTAGCTTTCTTGAAAGTGAAACTCATAGAAAAGTCGATAAGCGATTTAAAGATATTGGCATAGCCATTTCACCCCCAAATGATACAGAGAGAGCGAATACCGTGAAATGGATGAAGGAAATTGAAGCTAAATATTCTATTAAAGTGTTTGCATGTTCTGTGCCTGGATTACCAATATCAAAATGTATTGATGGAGAGTTTTTACAGAAGATACATGATAATCATATTAAAACTGAACTAAAACAACCATTTAAAAGAAAATTATGTGGCTGCACTGAATCAATTGACTTAGGTGGTTGGCCACCAAAAAAATGTTTTACCGGATGTCAATATTGTTACTCTAAATCAAGTTATTAAATAACTGCGTGTTTGCTGTTGCATTGCCAAGCCTCGCAAATCTAATATACAGACTAGTTCTTTGTCGATGATGTTAAATATACAGTCCAAAAGAAGAAATTTTGTTCTTTAAAAGCACAAACCAAAAATATAAATCAAAGTTGTTATTTGTATATGTAATCTGTAAAGCAACTCTTTTTCACTAATTATTGGTTAAAAACAAGATACTGCCCCCGTCAATCAACGGTCCATCATAAAGTTCAACAATTTTATTCTCGTTTCCTTCAATGAAATTTCTGATTTGGGTTCCCTGATAGTGATATTTCAGGCTACCGGCAAAGAAAACCGTTTTTTCAAACACACCCGCTGTTCCTCCAATAAAGCCGTGCGGGTAACCTTCAAGCATTATCTGTCTGGAATCAGCCAGAAAAACGCGTTTCCCAATGTTTGACAGCTTTTTGTAAATGCCCGCATCTGAGGTGATAAAATTATTGTTGCCCAGCGGTAACAGATTGCAACGCGTATAACCCTGATTTACATGCACAAATTCATGTCCGGGTAAATTCTGAAGAATTGCCGGTTCAGTGTAAAGTTTGTGGTGAATGATCATATTGCCGGTTACAACGGCATTGCAACCTGCGGTTTGGGGATAACGGGTACCACAATGCGTTTGCCCCATGATAAATTGTACATTGTTGTTTGATAAATGCGCTAAAGTATTTTCATTAACAGAAGGTGATACCACCAGCATGTTATCAAGCGGGCAAAAGAAAATATCAGGATGTGCTGCAATGGCCGGGTAAGCTGATTGCTGTGGCAATAGCGGAAACACGGTGCCAAAGTCACCAAGCCGATTCAGGGCCGCATACGGCAGGCGTGCATCAGCAATAATCAGCATAAAATGCTCTGTTTTGTAAGGCGATATCTGTTTTAAACCCAACAGATTTAAAATGTTGTTCCAGAAATTTGCGGTTTTTGCCGTGGTAACCCGCCGCTTTTGCCGTCTGATTTGCGGCAGTATATATTGTCAGATGTTTATCAGCGGAAAAGTTAAGACCGGCTTCAAGAAGATGCTTCCAGATTGTACTTTCGGCCATTTCTCTGAATGCAGGATGAAACGGGCCGGCAATCAAACTTGTGGCGCTTGTTAATTCTTCAGACGGATGCAGGCCAACACGAAGGATTTTTACATCCGCAGCTTCAAATTTTAAAATGAGTCTGGCTGCCAGATTAGTGGCTTCATCAAGTGTTTGCGGTGAAAACTCATGGTTTTTGTACATCCGGGCCAGTTTTGTGCCTTCAATCACCACACAGGGATAGATGCGGGTTGCAGCTGCGCCCAGATTGATGATTTCAGAAGCAGTATCCATACTTTTTTCAGGAGTATCGCCATGAAGTCCGGTCATCATTTGCAACACAAGGCTAAATCCTGCATGTTTAAGCATGGCCGAAGCTTGTCGGGTTTGTTCAGCAGTATGGCCGCGCCCTGATTGCCGCAGAACATCATCGTCAAATGATTGAGCGCCGAGTTCTACTGCTGAAACCGGGTATTGTGAGAGTAAACTGATGACTTCGTGGTTGATATAATCGGGTCTGGTTGAAAGCCTGATGCTCTTTACCTTACCCGCATGAACAAATTCTGTGGCTGTTTTAAGGTAATGTTCTTGTTCCAGCAAAGGCAGGCCTGTAAAACTTCCTCCGAAAAAAGCAATTTCAACATGGTTGTGCTGCCAGTCAATGGTGTCTAGGTGTTTTGCAACAATTTCATTTACATCACTTACCGAAGGTATATGTGTATTCCCTGAGATTTTTCGCTGGTCGCAGAACACACATTGAAAAGGGCAGCCTGATTCAGCAATAAATACCGGAATGTTGAAATGCTTTGGCAAAATTAGCAGGTTTGAAGGATGGTTTTTTCAACAATTGCAGGAAAGTGGAGGTGTTCAAGCTGATGAATTTTTTGTGCGAGGCTGTCAGGAGTGTCAGATGATTCAACTGTACATTTAGCCTGAAACAGCACTTTGCCATGATCGTATTCTTCATCCACAAGATGGATGGTAATACCGCTTTCAGTTTTGCCGGAAGCAATTACGGCTTCATGTACTTTATGACCATACATGCCTTTTCCGCCAAAATCGGGGAGCAGGGCCGGATGGATATTGATAATATGACCCCTGAATCGGGAAATTAAACCTCCCGGAATTAACCAGAGAAATCCGGCAAGTACTATCCAGTTGATTTCAAGCTTTTTAAGCAGTTCTTCAACACTTGCGGTGTCGTAAAAATCTGTACGGTTAAAAACTGTCACCGGAATTGACAGATTTTCAGCGCGTTTAATCACATAAGCATCCGGTTTGTTACAGAAAATGTGTTTGATGCTGATGGCTGAATGCTCTGACAAATAATCGGCAATCGCCTGTGCATTGCTTCCATTTCCTGAGGCAAAAATTGCTATATTGATCATTACTTGGTTTTTAACAAAAAATTATTATTTGAACTGGCTAATTCAGCCCTTTGACGCGTGGGGCACCGGCAATAAAATCCTTCAGGTAAAAGGGTTCAAAATATGCCAAATCAGCAAATAAACCTTTTTCAAATTTGCTGTAAGCGGCATTTCCCATGCGACCTGCAGATGCCACTATGCTGGTCATGAATTCAATCCGGTTGTTATTCCGGAGTGCCTCTTTGCATTTTTCGGCCCCATCACCACAAAGAATAATGCGGCCGGGCAGATTTTCAAAGGCATGTTCCGTAATTATTTCGGCTTTTACCGGACTCATCATTTCATTTTGAAGATTAAAAACTGCATCATAAACTTCCATTCTGCGCGCATCTATCATAGGAATGATGTGTACATCGGTTTTATCAGGGTCGTTTTCAAACACCAGCGTTTCTGTAACCCCGGAAGCAATGCATTGAAGTGTATTGACTGCCAGCAATGGTTTTGAGACGGCATAACACAATCCTTTCGCTACCGAAACACCTATCCTGAGGCCGGTGTAAGAGCCGGGCCCCTCGCTCACTGCAATAGCATCAAGATCTTTATAATCCAGTGAAAAGTCATGCATCAGGCCTGAAATCATGCTGGTTAAAATTGCGGAGTGGGCATTTTTTTCGGTGCTTTCCTTTAATCCCAGCAACGTGTGGTTGTTAAACAAGGCTACCGAACAGACCTGGGTGGAGGTTTCAATACAAAGAATACATGCCATGAGATGAGTTTATGCGGCAAAATTACCTAAAACTATCACACCTGCACACGCATAAAGGTATGGCTGCTGATTACCTGATGCCCCCATTACTGAACAGGGCGCCCTTTCCAGTTGACTTTGAAAATAATACCTGCTAATGCGCTGGTTAGAATATAGAATGGGTAAATTATCTGAACAGGGAAATACCACCACATCAGCGTTTGTTTTTTATATGATTTGGTTGCCAAAAGTAGCAGCGGGAAATCGGCTATCAACTTTGTGCTGAACAAAAGTGCAGCGAAATACAGAAATGCTTGATCAAAAAAACCTGCTATCAGTGTAATTGTCAGTATAATACTTTGTGCAAAAACAATTAATCCGGCCGAATTAATCCAAACGTTTTTGTAATATTTTGATTTTGAAACCCATCGCCGCCTCTGCCTGAAAAATTCAGAAAAATTTTCTTCAGCCGGTGTTGTTACGATGGCATCAGCATCATTCATAAAAATAACAGATTTCTTCCCTAAAAACTTCCGGATTGCAAGCATCAGAAACATGTCATCGCCCGATGCATGTTGTTGCCCGGTTATCAGGTTGTTGACGTTATTCCAGGTTGCTTTCCTTACAGCCATGTTCGCACCGTTGGCCATCAATGGCCAGCCAAGCGAAGCACTTCCGGCGGTTGATGCCATCAGGCTTATGAATTCAAGTTGCTGAAGACTTTGAAAAATTCCTCCATCTCCGGTTAGTATTACAGGTCCTGAAATCATATGTGTTTTTTCATCACTGAAGCCTGAAACCATTCTTCGGGCCCAACCAGGACCTACCCTGCAGTCAGCATCCGTAAACAGGAGGATTTCGCCGGATGCCTGCCGGATAGCAGCTTTCAGCGCTTCTTTTTTTCCGGTCTTTTTTCCCTGCAACTGTGATAGCAAAATCATTTCAACACCCTCAAAACCACGTGCTATGTCAGGTGTATTGTCTTCAGAATGATCATCAACCACAAGAATCTGGTATCGGTCATGCGGATAGTTTTGGGCGCACAGATCATTGAGTAAATTGCCAATATGTTCCGCTTCGTTACGGGCTGCCACAATAATACTTAAGGTGGGCAGATGAGCTTCTGTAATCGCTTTTATATTTCTTAACCTGATAAATCCGATGGTCAGAATTGCAACCAAAGCAAAGTATAAACCAGCTGCGATCACTGAAAATAAACCGATCGTCCACATGTTTAAATGGTGTTGGTTTTTTTGAAGAACCGGAGTTTCATCACAAAAGCACTTCCGATGAGGGCTGGAATTCCCAGATTTATTACCCACAAAGCTGAGGCTGAGGTTATAATGGCAATGGTTGCGGAGGAAGCATCCTGACCATTTACCTTGAGCATTGTTCCTATCACCCAAACCGCCACGGTGCTCCTGATTCCGAGTTCAGCCAGCGCAAAAGTCGGAATAGCCGTCATAATAAAGAAAATTACTGCAATTGCGATAATAAGTTGAAATGCAGGAAGATCAATACCAAAATACTTTAAAAGAAAATAGTACTGAAAAGTAAAAACACAGTATCTCAAAGCGCTGATTAATAGCACAATCAGCAACTCCCTTTTCGAAAATAACGAAAACGTTTTTAAGTAATGACGCAGTTTGCGCCATTTACGCGAAAGAATCCTGTTTGCAATGCCAGTAATGAATGAAACATTCATAAACAATCCGGTAATGATGAGCGCAAAGCCAATGACACTCAGATAGGCAATGCCTGAAAAATAATTTCCAAAGAATGCCGGTGCACCCACATAATGATCAAGAAAATACACAAAACAGAATAACCCTGACAGTAAATACACAACCAGTTGTGCCATGCTGCCGAGAATTGTAATCAGGATTCCTTTCAATGGATTGATCTGCTTAAGTATAAACACTCTTCCAAAATACTCGCCAATGCGGTTTGGTGTAAAAATGCTGACAGTCAGGCCTGAAAAAACGGCCTGCATCGAAGTTAGAAAAGATATTTTTTCAAATTTGGATATCAGAAATCTCCATTTAATGGCTTCCAGACTCCAGTTTACAACCATCAGCAGAATCAGCAATGTGGCGCTCATGGCAAATCCGCTGTCAGAAAAACGTTGTTGAAGATTAATAAGCGGCTTAATTACAGACTGTTGTCCGAAAATTTCGTACAGTATAAAACCATAAGTTACACTTATGATCAAAGTTCTGATAAGGATATTATAGGTTTTGGTTAAATTTGTCATTTCAACAAATACCTGATTGAATTGATAAAAGAGCGCATCATTCTGGGCATTGATCCTGGTACAGTTATTATGGGATACGGCCTAATAAAGTGTACAAATACCAAACTTGAACTCATCACGCTGGGTGTGCTGAAGCTTGGAGGATATGCTGACCAGCCCCTAAAATTAAAGAAAATTTTCGAACGTTGCCTTGGCCTGATTGAAGAATACCACCCCGATGAACTGGCCATTGAAGCACCGTTTTATGGCAAGAATGTTCAGAGTATGCTAAAACTGGGTCGTGCTCAGGGAGTTGCAATGGCGGCTGCACTTTATCGATCGGTTCCTATTTTTGAATATTCGCCAAAAAAAATTAAACAAGCGATCACCGGAAACGGAAATGCTTCCAAAGAACAGGTAGCTGCCATGCTGAATCGTTTGGTGACCATTTCAGAAATACCCGAATCGAATGATGCCACGGACGGCCTTGCAGCAGCGGTTTGTCATTATTTTCAGAAAGATACCGGAGGGGAATCAAAATCTTACACCGGATGGAAGGCATTCGTGACCGGAAATCCCAAAAGAGTCAGCAATAAATAGGCGGAGGTTACATAATTTTTTGATAAACCTGCCACCAGCGGTCGGGAAGGTCGTTTTCAGTAGCTGTTTTGTAATCGTTGTATGAGCATGGTACGATCACATGGCGGTGATATTTTGACTGAAGACTGACCGGGCATGTGACCTGCATCCACCATCTGTCGCTTTTCCTGCTTTTGAAAAACAGAATTTCATCATCCTGCCCTTCAATTTTGACATAATATCGCATATGGGTTTCATCA
Organism: uncultured Bacteroidales bacterium; assembly: GCA_964550695.1. Lineage (GTDB taxonomy): Bacteria > Bacteroidota > Bacteroidia > Bacteroidales > TTA-H9 > CAZKCK01. The sequence goes on from CAZKCK010000025.1 coordinate 6,693, forward strand.
TTGCTGTCAGTTGAAGGCATTTCGTTCAGGCGATTGAACACACCGTCAATAAAATACCAGATCATCTGGGCTGTAAGATGTGCTGTTTGACCGTTTGGATCAAAGTCAGGGTTCATTTCATAAAAACCTATCGATGAAACCTTATCACTGATACCGGCATACCACATGAGCTGGCACATCTCCTCACCATAAAAACCATTGGGGGTTGAAGCGGCACAACCAGGTGCATCCGAGGCTCTTACAGCCGAAATGTCAACACTTATGGCATCTGCATTCCGCACAAGGGGCTCAGATTCTTCAAGGTTGGCGTTAATTTGTCCGAGGCGGTAAACGTCAAAAAACATTTGTTTCATCAGTTTCACGGCTTCCTGATCAACGAAGTATGTCTGGTATCCGATATTCGTAAAATTGAACAGGTAATTGGGTTGCTTGATAATGAGGCGGCTTAACCATGAATACGAGTCTATTTCGTGCTCATATTCACCAAGATCAAAGATGCGGTCAATAGAAACCAGCGTGAGGGTTTGCCCTAATTTTTCATATCCCAGATAAGTTCCATAGGTCAGGTCGTGGCTGCCTCCGATAATAAGCGGGATAATTCCGGCACTAATCAGTTCTGAAACAATGCTTCCAATGGCATGATAGGTATCTTCAACGCTTAAACCGGTTTTCAGGTTGCCCAGGTCAGCTATAGGTAATTTGTTTCTTTGCGGAAACAAGTCATAAAGGAAAGCCCTGACCTTATCAGGACCTCCGGAAGAACCCTTATTGTCGGAACTGCCACGCGACTCAGGAACACCCAGTATGGCAATTTTTATATTTTCGAGGTCGGGAAACGGACTGCCTTCGGTATACTTTTGTATGAGATGGCCAAAACGCGGGCGCAACCTGTCAGGCTTAGCCAGGGCTTTAAGATCTATTGGCAACAAATATTCAGTAAACTCCATGAGATTATGTGGATGATGTTTGCTATTATACTTGTTTTTTGGTAAAAGGTTCTGATAATTATTTAGCAGATTTTATTTTGGAAGCTTTAGCAGCAGTTGGTTTAACAGTTTTGTTGCCAGTGCTTTTAGCTTTTGGAGAAGCTTTGGTTTTAGCTTTTGCTTTGGTTGCTGAAACAGTTTTGGGTTTTGTTTTTTCGGCTGTCTCAGTTTTTTTTGCAGCTGTTTTCTTTGTTTTGGTTCCGGTATCTTTACTGCTGTAATTATCGGCAATAGCTAAACATGATTCAACTGTAAGGCTTTCAACATCAGTTCCTTTTGGCAGGGGAACGTTTTTTGGACCGATAGAAATGTAAGGGCCGAATCTTCCTTTCTGTACAATAATATCCTTGCGGTCGGCAAAGGTTTTCAGCAGTTTTTCAGCATCTTTCCTTTTCTTTTCGGCCATAATTTCAACGGCACGTTCAATGGTTACAGTAAGCGGATCATCAGTTTTTGACAGACTGTAGAAAGCTTTGTTGTACTGAATATAAGGGCCAAACCGGCCAATAGCTGCAATTATTTCGATTTCATTGAGTTTGCCAACCAAACGTGGTAATCTGAATAATTCAAGTGCATCGTCAAGTGTGATTGTTTCGATGCTTTGTGTTTTGCGTAGTCCGGCAAATTTTGGTTTTTCGCCTTTCTCTGATTCAGTTTCACCTAATTGCACAATGGGGCCAAAGCGTCCTAGTTTTACATAAATATTTTTACCGGTTGCCGGGTCGATGCCAAGGAGTTTTTCACCCTTTACTTTCTCAGTGCTTTCGAACGCTTTTTCAATTGACTGGTGGAACGGTTTGTAAAAGCCGGCAATCATGTTATTCCATTTTATATTGCCATCGGCTATTTCGTCGAAATCTTTTTCAACACTGGCAGTAAAATTATAATCCATGATTTCGCTGAAATTGCTTACCAGATAGTTGTTTACAAGAATTCCAATATCAGTTGGGAAGAGTTTTGCTTTTTCATAGCCGGTTTTCTCGGTTTTGTTTTCGAGTTTTATTTTCCCGGCCTTCAGGGTCATGATTTCAAATGGCCTGATTGTTCCGTCACGGTCTTCCTTTACTACGTATTCCCGTTTTTGTATGGTTGAAATAATTGGTGCATAGGTTGATGGCCTTCCGATACCAAGTTCTTCAAGTTTTTTTACCAGGCTGGCTTCAGCATAGCGTGGCGGGCTCTGGGTGTATTTTTGTGTGGCTGTGATGGTTTCCATGTCAAGTTTTTCTGACTTAACAACCGGAGGCAGCAGGCGGCTTTCGTCTTCGCCAATTTCATCATCAGTCGATTCAATATAAACTTTTAAAAACCCATCAAATTTTATCACTTCTCCTTTTGCAATAAATTCATCTTTAGGAGCTTTTGATATTCCGATGTTAATGGTTGTTCTTTCAAGAATGGCGTCGCTCATTTGTGATGCGATGGCACGTTTCCATATCAGATCGTAAAGCCTGCGTTGCGATTCATCAGCACCTGCATATTGCTGGTTCATATAGGTGGGCCTGATGGCTTCATGCGCTTCCTGAGCTCCTTTTGTTTTGGTTGTGTAGTTACGGGTTTTGATATAGGCTTGACCGTAAAGGTTTAGGATCTCTTTGCTGGCCATGGCCAGAGCTGTTTCAGAAAGGTTTACCGAGTCAGTTCGCATATAGGTGATTTTCCCATCCTCATAAAGTTGCTGGGCAACCATCATGGTTTTTGAAACAGAGAAACCCAGTTTACGTGCTGCTTCCTGCTGCAGTGTGGAGGTGGTAAAAGGCGGAGCCGGTGATTTTTTTGCCGGTTTCTTTTCAGTATCAAGTACAAAATATTCAGCGTGTGCAATGGTTTCAAGAAAGGCCAGTGTTTCATCGTGCGTTGGGATACGCCTCGACAATTCTGCAATAAGTTCGCCTGTGCCAAATTCGTTTTTTACATAGAATCTTCCGGTAACCCGGTAACCAAAAGTGCTTTTAAAATTACGGATTTCCTCTTCGCGCTCTGCTATCAGACGAACTGCCACCGACTGCACGCGGCCGGCAGAAAGTGCCGGTTTTATTTTTTTCCATAATAAGGGTGATAACTCATAACCCACAAGCCTGTCGAGTACCCGGCGGGCTTGCTGGGCATTCACCAGATTGATATCAATAAATCTTGGATTTTCGATGGCTTTGGTGATAGCTGCTTTTGTAATTTCATGAAATACAATACGTTTTGTATTCTTCTCCTTTAATCCAAGTGCTTCATAAAGATGCCATGAAATTGCTTCTCCTTCACGGTCTTCATCGGAAGCAAGCCAGACCATTTCGGCAGCCTTCGCAAGTTTCTTTAATTCGCTGATTATTTTAGCCTTATCTTCAGGAATTTCATATTCGGGTTTAAAGCCATTTTTGATGTCGACACTGATTTGTTTTTTGTTCAGGTCACGAATGTGGCCAAAACTTGACTTCACCAGATAGTCTTTGCCCAGAAACCCTTCTATGGTTTTTGCTTTTGCCGGTGACTCAACAATTACAAGATTTTTTGACATTTTGTAGTGCTTTTGATATCAATCTTTTCGGGGGGCAAAGGTATAACATAATAAATGTATAATTCAAATCATTTTATACACCTCCCGGTTTATTGTGTTGGTAACGTATCTTTTATAACTAATTTTGCCCCCTTTTTAAATCTAATCCTTCAGGGATTCTTTACTATTACATTGCCATGGAAGTCGAAAAAAAACTATATATTGAAACTTACGGTTGCCAGATGAATTTTTCTGACAGCCAGATTGTTGCATCAATCCTGGCCGATAACCGGTACAGTACAACCAACGATGCAAAAGAAGCCGATCTGATTCTGATCAACACCTGTTCAATACGTGATAAGGCCGAGCAAAGAGTCTGGAAACGGCTCAGGGAACTTAAGCTGATGAAAAAGAAAAACCCGGCTTTAAAAATTGGTGTTATTGGGTGTATGGCCGAGCGTTTGAAAGATCAATTGCTTGATCCTGAACATCGTGTTGATCTGGTGGCCGGTCCGGATGCCTATCGTGACCTGCCCGGACTGATTGCAGAAACTGAATCGGGACAGAAGGTGGCCAACATTCAGCTTTCGCTTGAAGAAACTTATGCGGATATTGAACCGGTGAGGTATGATTCGAATGGAATCACTGCATTTATTTCGATTATGCGCGGATGTGAAAACTTCTGTTCATATTGTGTGGTGCCTTTTACGAGGGGTAAGGAACGAAGCCGCAATCCGGAAACCATTGTAGCTGAAGCAGCCGATCTTTTTTCAAGTGGATTTCGCGAAGTTACCCTGCTTGGGCAAAATGTAAATTCCTATAATTTTCAGGGTGCTGAGCGGACTACCGGGTTTTCTGAACTAATGGCTGCCGTTGCACAGATCAGCCCCCTGTTGAGGGTTCGGTTTACAACTTCACATCCGCGTGATCTTTCTGATGAGTTATTGCAAACCATTGCTGCTTACCCCAATATCTGCAAATCAATTCACCTTGCTGTTCAGTCAGGCAGCGATCAGGTGCTCGAACGCATGAACCGCAAGTACACAAGGCAATGGTATATGGACCGCATCAGCTCCATTCGCAGTATTATCCCGGACTGTGCTATTTCAACCGATATTATTGCCGGATTCTGCGGTGAAACCGATGCGGATCATCAGGATACGCTCTCACTGATGGAATGGGTAAAATATGATTATGCGTTTATGTTTAAATATTCTGAACGTTCCGGCACCATTGCAGCAAAAAAATTCCCTGACGATGTTCCTGAAGAAGTGAAGTCAGCCAGACTTAAGGAAATTATTGACTTACAGCATAAACTCTCTCACCGGAGCAATAAGGATGATGTTGGAGGCATATTTGAAGTGCTGATTGAAGGCAATTCTAAAAAATCAGAGGTTCATGTTTTTGGCCGGAACAGCCAGAACAAAGTTGTGGTGTTTGATGCAAAGGGGTTGAAGCCCGGAAAATATGCCCGCGTAAAAATAGTTGCGTGTACGTCGGCAACACTGATAGGCGAAATGGTTGAATAACGTTTATGTGTTAAAAAATGCCCGGCACAAGCCGTACTTCCGGGCATTTTTTAAGACTTTAATCAATAGTCCATTAAAAGATTACGCAGGTTGTCGAATTTCAGTTTGTAATCTTCAATCGAACGACGGATGACCTCATGTGCTTCTTCAATCCCGTATACATGTGTAACTTCTGCATTCCGTTTATCCTGGCCAGGCATGTCTTTATAAGTGAGAAAATAATGCCTGATGCGTTCAACCACCAGTTTCGGGAGATCTGAAAGATCTTTATAGTCACCATAAACAAGGTCATTATCCAAAACTGCGATTATTTTATCATCGGCTTCATTGCCGTCAATCATTCTTAAGCCACCAATAGGCCTGGCCATTACCAGAATATCACCATGTGTTATTTCCTTTTCGGTCAGGATGCAAATGTCGAGCGGGTCGCCATCACCTTTAATGTCAGTTTTTCCCGTTTTTTCACAAGCCATGGCGGCTACCTTTTCGCCACAAAATGATTGCGGGATAAAGCCATACAAAGCCGGAACGGTGTTTGAGTATTTCTGTGGTCGGTCGAGCCGCAGATAACCTGTAGCCTTGTCAACTTCGTATTTCACGGTATCGGTAGGTACCATTTCTATGTAACATGTAATTACTTCCGGAGCGCGGTCACCTAGTTCCACACCATGCCACGGATGTGATTTATACCTTAAACCCATCAGCTTACCAATCGGGTCCATTAATGATGATGCCATAATATTTAATTTTTTGGGTAATTGATTAATAAAAAAATGTTGATATTCAAATATTTAAAAAACAGTAGTTTACAAAATGGTTGTGAAATGATTTTATATGGACTGAACAAATTAACATCAAAAGTGCTTTTACTTTCACAAAAAACTCATAATTTTGCAGAAAGAGTTAAATTTGATCAGTTTCACCGTCCAATTAAACTTATAATTAAACAGTTTCTAATGAAAAAATGTTTTCAAAAGGCATCAGGAATATTGCTCTCCGCACTCATGGTCGCAGTGCTGTTCACCTCATGCGTATCTCAAAAAAAAATCAAGTACTTTCAAACACAGGCAGTTAATGATTCCTTAAAGGAATTTTCTTATTCCAACAGGGAAGCCTACAAGCTCAAAAATGGCGACAACCTGTATATCAAGGTTCAGAGCCTTGATGAAAAAACGTATAAGTTTTTTAACTATGACGATGCAAGTAGAAATACCGGTACAGGCTATTCAGAAGCAAGTATTTACCTTGCCAGTTATGCTGTAAGCGATTCCGGGTACATCGATTTCCCTTTTGTCGGGAGAATACAGGTTGCCGGGCTCACAGTTGATGAGATTCGTACCAAAATCCAGGGAATTGTTGACCAATACCTCAAAGAAACCACCATCATTGTGAAGTTGGTAAATTTCAGGGTTACGATTCTGGGTGAAGTGAAAAATCCGGGATATTACCTTATTTATCAGGATAAACTGAATATTTTTGAAGCCGTGGCACGTGCCGGTGACCTGACTGATTTCAGTAACCGCAGCAGGGTTGTGCTCGTGAGGCAGACAAGTGAAGGGGCGAAGATGTACAGGATGAATATGAACGATGCAAATATCTTCAATTCAGAGCAGTTCTATCTTTTACCAAACGATATCGTGTATGTTGAACCACTCAAGGAAAAGCAGTGGGCATTCTCAACATTCCCTTACACGGTCGTGCTATCAGTTATCTCCTCTACACTGTTAATAATGAATTACTTTAAATAAACATCAATACTGTGAATAATATACCCAATCAAAACCTAAGCCCGCAAGATTTTCAACACGAGGAATCGGTTGATTTCAAAGCGATGTTTTTTAAGTTCTTCCGTTTTTGGTATTTCTTTGCCATTACCGTTTTTGTAGCACTCATCATTTCTTTCCTTTTTAACAAATATACCAAGCCAGTTTATGAAGTATCGTCCACGGTGCTGATTTCTGATAAAAGTAATAAATCAATGGATGCGCAATCGCTGATAGGCCTCGGGTTTATGAACGATCAGCAAAACCTTGAAAACGAAATAGGTATCCTGAATTCACATTCGCTTACAGTAAATACTGTAAAAGCGCTGAATCTGAGTGTTGGTTATTTTGCTGAAAGTAACTTCATTACAACGGAATTGTATAAAAATGCTCCGTTTGATGTGATTATGGACACCACCCAACAACAGATTGTGAACCTTAGGTTTATGATTACCATCATGAACAACAAGCAGTTTAAAATTGAAACAGAAGGTGAAAACATCGGATTGTATGACTTCCGGAAAAATGAGTTCGTTGAAAAGGATAATCAAAAGCTTCTTGCAAAAAATATCAACCTGAATAAGGTTTATAATTTTGGCGATGAGATTAAATCAGAGTTTTATAATTTCAGGGTCCTTTTGAATTATAACTTTGATCCCGGCAAGCACGTCAATGCACGCCTGTATTTTGTATTTAACGATCTGGCGGGCCTTACAAAAGAATTCGGCAGCTTTAAAATAGAACCCATCAAACGTGAAGCTTCAATTGTTGAAATAAAAGTGAAAGGTTCAAATATTCAGAAATCAGTTGACTTCCTGAATACCCTCACACAGAAATATCTGGACCGGGGTTTGGATAAAAAGAACCTGATTGCCATAAAGACCATTTCTTTTATCGACGTTGAACTTATAGGTATCAGAGATTCGCTATATCTGGCTGAATCACAGCTTGAAGGCTTCCGGCAGCAAACGCAGATTATGGAGCTGAATTCTGAAGCCCAGCGCGTATTTGAATATATGAAAGAATTGGATAAACAGAAAGCCGAGTTGTTGGTTAAAAGCAAGTACTACAATTATTTAAAAAAATATATTGAAGACCGTAACGATATTGATCAGATACTGGTGCCTTCAAGCATGGGTATCGAAGATCCAGTGCTGGCAGGCCTGATTGAATCAATCACGAAACTTTATGAAGAAAAGTCTTCACTGTTGCTTAATTCCACAGCTAAAAATCCGGCAATCAGTCAGATTGAAAATAAAATCAGAAATACAAAATCCAATCTTCTTGAGAATATCCGCAATACTGTTAATACATCCAATATTGCACTGAAGGACATTGAAGACCGTATCGGCAGCCTGAATACTCGTATCAATACCCTTCCGGGTAGTCAGCGGAAACTTCTTGGATTTGAGCGCGAATTCAACCTGCAGAACAATCTGTTCCTCTTTTTACTCCAGAAACGGGCAGAAGCTCAGATCACAAAAGCATCTAACCTTTCTGACAATGAGGTTATTGATATAGCTACTGCCGAGGGGCAAAATCCTGTATACCCCAAAAAGAGTCTTAATTACCTGATCGGTTTGATTCTGGGTCTGATTTTACCCGCAGTTTATATCTATCTGAAGGATTATATGAACGATAAAATTATTGAGAAGTCAGATGTAGAAAAGATTACCAAGTTCCCTATTGTGGGGCATATTGTGCACAGTACCCGTGAGACCAAGATGGTTGTGGCTGAATCACCCAAATCATCCATTGCCGAATCATTCAGGTCAGTACGTACGAACTTACAGTATCTTGTTAAAGGAAAGGACTCGCAGACGATTTTGATTACTTCTGATATCGTAAGTGCCGGTAAAACTTTCTGTTCTATCAATCTGGCTACCATCTTTGCCATGTACGGGAAGAAGACGGTTCTGCTTGGTTTCGACTTACGTAAACCTAAATTGTATCAGGATTTTGGTTTGTCAAATACAGAAGGGTTTAGTTCGTTTCTTATCAACAAAAGTAAATTTGAAAATATAATCCAGAAATCTCCGATCGAAAACCTGGATGTCATCATGGCCGGTCCTGTACCGCCCAATCCTGCTGAGTTGATTGCCTCCGAAAAGACTGACGAGTTGTTCAGGCTGATCAAAGAACGGTATGACTATATCATCATTGACACCCCTCCTGTAGGTCTGGTTACTGATGCATTCCTGCTGATGAAATATGCCGATAACCGTATTTTCGTTGTACGTCAGGGCGTTACCAACAAGAAGGTGTTTGGCGCCATTATTAAGGATGTGGAACAGCGTAATATTGAAAACGTAAGCATTCTTGTGAACGACGTTAAACTGGCCAAGAACGTTTATGGTTATGGTTACGGTTATGGTTACGGCTATGGCTACGGCTATGGTTACGGCTATGGCTATGGTTACGGCTATGGCTACGGCTATGGCTATTATTCTGACGACAAGGAAGCCAAAAAGGAATCCCTGATGGCCCGCATTTTCAAGAAATCATAATTACGTCTAAGTATCAGACATAGTAGTGGATAAATATCGTTTGAACCATCTCAGGGAACTTGAATCGGAATCGGTTTTTGTAATCCGGGAAGTAGCGGCACAGTTCGAAAGACCTGTGCTGTTGTTTTCTGGTGGTAAAGATTCAATTGTGCTTGTTCATCTGGCTTTAAAGGCCTTCTGGCCTGCTAAACTTCCTTTCGCCCTCATGCACATCGATACCGGGCACAATTTTACCGAAACAATTGAATACCGTGATCAACTGGTTGAAAAAACCGGTGCTACACTCATTGTTGGATCAGTTCAGGAGTCAATTGATACAGGCCGTGCAGTCGACGAAAAAGGCTTCAATGCCAGTAGGAATGTATTGCAAACCGTAACATTGCTCGATGCCATTGAAAACTATAAGTTTGACGTGGCAATGGGTGGCGCAAGACGTGATGAAGAGAAGGCCAGGGCCAAGGAACGTTTCTTTTCGCACCGTGATGAGTTTGGACAATGGGATCCCAAAAACCAACGGCCTGAACTGTGGAATACTTTCAATGGCCGTAAACATATGGGCGAACATTTCAGGGTTTTTCCAATCAGTAACTGGACCGAAATGGATGTATGGCAATACATCTATCTTGAACAAATTGAAATGCCCAGCCTTTATTTTACCCATACGCGCGAAGTCTTCTGCCGTGACGGCGTCTGGCTTGCAAATGCACCCTTTATGTCACTTCGTGCGAATGAGCAGGTTGAAGTGCGTACGGTAAGATGCCGGACCATCGGAGATATCACCTGTACCGGATTAAGCCTGTCTGCGGCAAACAATATTGAGGATATCATAGGGGAAATCGCAGCTTCAAGGGTTACCGAACGTGGGTCACGTTTTGATGACAAGCGGTCGGATGCCGCGATGGAAGACAGAAAGCGTGAAGGTTATTTTTAATCATCAGGGAATGGCAAACTTTACGAACAAAGCATATCTTGACATGGAACTCCTGCGCTTTACAACGGCAGGCAGTGTGGACGACGGTAAGAGTACACTGATTGGCAGGTTGCTCTATGACAGCAAGTCAATTTTTGAAGACCAACTGGAAGCTGTTAAAAAGGTAAGCATTCAAAAGGGATCTGAATACATTAACCTTGCCCTCTTTACCGATGGACTCCGTTCAGAACGCGAACAGGGGATTACAATTGATGTGGCTTACCGTTACTTTAATACTCCCAAACGAAAATTTATCATTGCAGATACGCCGGGTCATGTACAGTATACCCGCAATATGGTTACGGGCGCTTCTACTGCCAATGCAGCCATTATACTCATTGATGCCCGTAACGGGGTGATTGAACAGACACGGCGCCATAGCTTCATCGCCTCGCTGTTGGGTATCCCCTCATTGATTGTAGGTATCAACAAAATGGATCTTGTTGGTTTTGATGAAAAGCGCTACAATGAAATCAGGGACGAATTCATCAGTTTTACGCGTGACCTGAAGTTTGGTGAAATACGGTTTGTGCCCATCAGTGCGCTTCTGGGTGACAATGTTGTGGATGCGTCAGTAAACATGGACTGGTATACTGAGGGGACGCTTTTACAAATACTCGAAAGTATTCCAATCGGAAATGACCTGAATTATGCCGAAGCCCGGTTTCCGGTGCAGTATGTCATTCGCCCGCATACCAGCCAGTACCATGATTACCGTGGGTACGCCGGCCGGGTTGACGGTGGAGTGTTTAGAAAAGGCGAAAAAGTTACTATTTTACCCGCTGGTTTGCAAAGTGTTATTAAATCTATTGATACATATCAGTCATCTGTTGATGAGGCATTTCCTCCCATGTCGGTAACCATTCAGCTTGAAGACGATATTGATGTGAGCCGGGGAGATATGATTGTAAAGAATGACGCTCTGCCCAATGTCGGGAATGAATTTGAAGCAATGATTTGCTGGATGAATCCCAAACCAATTAAAATCGGAGGTATTTATGCCATGAAGCATGCAACCAGCGACGTAAGAGCGGTTATAAAGGAAATTGTTTATAAAGTAGAAATTACAAGTCTTGAAAAACTTTTGGATGATAAATCATTAAAAATGAATGAAATTGCGAGGGTCGCAATTAAAACTACCAAACCAATTGTTTTTGATGCTTATATACATAACCGTAGAACCGGCAGCCTGATTCTTATTGATGAAGCTACAAACGAAACTGTTGGCGTTGGAATGATTCAGTAATTATTGCAATTTTGTGGTTCTGAAATTTTACAACCCATGATTTGGATTAATATCGGACGCTTTATTTTACTTGTTGTTATTCAGTTGTTTATATTGAATAACATCAACCTTGGCGGGATGGTTAATCCTTATTTATTTGTTTTGTTTATTTTAAAACTACCGTTCAATACGCCTAAATATCTGCTATTATTTTCAGCATTCACGCTGGGCCTCCTTCTTGATATTTTTACATCTACGCCCGGGATTAATGCTGCCACTTGCGTATTTGCTGCTTTTTCGCGTCCGTTTGTTATTGCCCTGATTTCATCAAAACGGAGTTTTGAGTCTGGTATTCAGCCATCTGTACGAGATATGGGCCTTGGCTGGTATCTGGCCTATTCCGGCATTATCGTCTCTTTACATCATTTCAGCTTCTTTTTTATGGAGATTTTCAGATTTCAGGAAGCCGGGTTTACGTTGGTAAGGGCTGTGTTAAGTATTTCATTTACCATGTTGCTGATATTTCTTACTGAATATTTGTTTTTCAGACCAAGGGCCTAATTTGTTTTTTTATAGCTCCCACGTTTAATTTCAAGCGCCAATGAGGCAATTCCCGGTATTTGTAATTTTGGATGGTCGCAGGCAATCATGAGTTTATAGGTTCCTTTTTCACGGAAAGCCATTTCTGTCCAAATAACGTCGGTTACCATGTATACGCCATTGGATTTGTTTCCCTTGTGTGATCCGTCAATTGACCTTAACCAAAATCTTTTCTGAATGATTCTTTCTTCACCCGAAGGTGCAGTCATGGTACAGATGAATGGCAATTCGGTACCATTAAAATTGTCAGTATAACTGATGTTAAACAAAACATGATATGGCGAATTGCTGCCTTGCGATTCAAAACTGAAAGTTACCGGTTCAAATTTTTGCCAGGTTTGACCACTAAACTCTTTTTGTTGCATCGTCAGGGTACTTTTACCTATGCATGAGGTCAGAAGGATCAGGATGGAAAGCAGTAAATAGCTGAAATGTTTTAAAGGTTTCATTTATTGAGTTTAATTTTAATGGCAACCGGATTATGATCTGAAAATTCAAATCCTAAATCATAAGTCTTTGATTCGATGATGCTAATATTTGGCGAAGTAATAAAAAAATCGATGGAAGTTACCGGTGTTTTACCCGGAACATAGGCATTGTCGAGATTCCTGTTTGTGGGTGTTTCCGCATCGTACGAAAAAATCCATCCGGAACCGAAATCCCAGGTGTTGATTGCAGGGTCCTGTTTATATGAATTGTAGGATGAGGATATTTTTTCAGGATCAAAATCCTGCGGATTTGTGTTGAAATCACCTCCAATGATTACAAAATTGCCCTTTGCGTACTCATTCCATGCCAGTTCCCTGAGGTTTTCTATTTGTTTTTTCCGCTGACTTCCATCATCAAACGCAGTGTTGTGTGTATTTACGATAACCAGTGATTTGCCGTTGTTGAGTATAAATCTTTGAAAGTGATAACACCTGTCGAGCATAAATAAGCCTGTTGGAAAAGAAAATTCACCATCCAGCGCTACACGGTACGATTCAGCAGGTTTATACGCAGAAAGTGTCATTAAACCGGCTATCACCCTTCCCATTGGCTTTGCAGGAGGCATGGGTACAAATTTTACATCATAGTTTTTTACAAATGTGGATGAATATTCCGGAAAGCTTTTGCGAATGCTGTCATATTGATTCATATTGTAGGTTCTTCGCGCAAGGGAGTCCACTTCCTGCAAAAAAATAAAATCAGGATGGCCTGATTCAGCGATGGTTTTGACAATTTCCCGGAGGTTTCTAATGGTGGATTCATATGATGTACGAGTCTTTTTACCACCATCGTAAAAAAAATCCATTTCTTTGTCGAGCCCGGCATATCCGATGTTCCAGCAAAAAAAGCTGAAAATATTTATGGAATCATTTATGGGCTTTGTGTTTGTGCTGATGCTGAGTGTTTCTGTTGGTGATGGTTTATAATCAGTGAGATAGATGTAAAAAAGAAAGCTGGCGATGATCACGGTCAGCAATATTATAAGTTGTAAAATGATCCGTATTAATCGCCTGAGCATAATGATTCATGAATTTGTTCCAAAATTAGGTACTTTTTTATAATTTTAGCGCCACAAAATGGTTTTTATTCATGTGTTTGCATGAGTCATCACCCCGGTACCTTTTTATTTATAAATTGTACATAGCCAACGAATGGATTTTTTAAGACCTTTAATTAATGGTATTGCCATCGGAATTACGCTTGCGTTGTTGATTGGTCCTGCACTCTTTGTGCTTATTCAGACCAGTATTCACCGGGGTTTCAAGTCAGGAGTGTTTGTAGCCCTTGGAATTTTTCTGAGTGATGTGGTCGTATTGGTACTTTGCCATACTGGTGTAACCCAGATTTTGGGTGACGACCCGCGTCAGAATTTTTATTTTGGGCTTATTGGTGGAATTGTACTCGTGCTTTTTGGAATTTTTACTTTTACACGCAAACCGGAAATGGATGAAAGCGATTCTGAAGGAGAGATGAAAGTCAAAATCAAAGCTCCTGCACCAATCATATATATATTAAAAGGCTTTTTCTTAAATATCGCCAACCCGGGCGTATGGTTTGTCTGGCTAACGGCACTTGTCGGGGTCAGTTCGGCTTATGGTGTTAATAACAGGGCTTTGCTGTATTTTTTTATTGGTGCCATCGCAACGGTGTTGGCAACTGATACACTGAAATGTTTTATCGCCAACAAAATCAAACACCTGATGAACCCATCAGTAATTGTTTGGACGAACAGGATTGTTGGAATGATACTGATTATTTTTGGAGCGTATCTTATTGTCAATGTGTTTTTTGATGTACGACAAATTCTTCCCTTTTAAAGAAAAAAGCAATTTACGATAACAAAAACTCCAGATCTTCCGGTTTAAATGGTTTGCTCAGGTAATCATCCATGCCCGATGACAAGCATTTCTCTCGGTCTTCTTTCATGGCATTGGCAGTTAATGCCACAATTTTAATCCTGCTGCCGGGTGTTTTGTTTTTCTCAAGCTCTCTGATGATTTTGGTGGCCTCAATTCCATCCATTTCAGGCATCATAATGTCCATCAGGATCATATCATAGTGGTTTTGGCTGTATTTATCCACAGCAATTTTGCCATTGCTGGCAACATCAACAGTAAACCCCATTTTCTGGATTACCATTACTGCAACTTTCTGATTGATCAGATTATCCTCAGCCAGGAGTACATGCAGTTTTTTTGTATTCGGGGCTTTCTTTTTATCGGCCATGTCTTGTGTTTCAATCGGGTTTGATTCAGGTATTGCGGGTATGCTTTGGGCATCACCATCTTCCATATTTAGTGTAAACCAGAATGTTGATCCTTCATTTTCCGAACTCTCAACGCCAATATGCCCACCCATGAGTTCAACCAGATTTTTAGATATTGCAAGGCCAAGCCCGGTTCCACCAAACCTGCGTGTAAACGAAACGTCAGTTTGTGAGAAGGTTTTAAATAAACTCTGAAGTCTGTCTTCCGGAATACCAATTCCGGTATCTTCTACCTCAAAGCGCAAAATATTTTGGCTGCCAACTTTATCTTCAACGCTCACTGACATTTTTACACTCCCATGCTCTGTAAATTTTATACCATTGTTTACCAGATTGATAAGAATCTGCTTCAAACGTGTAGGATCACTTTTTACAACCTGTGGAACAAATGGCGAAATGTTGTAAGATACGTCGAGCCCCTTTTCATCGGCCCTGAGCTTAAGCAACTTAACAACATTCTCTATCTCGTGGTGAATATTAAAACTAATGTTTTCAAATTGAAGTTTGCCGGATTCTATTTTCGAGATGTCTAAAATTTCGTTAATAATAATCAACAGATTGTCAGATGAGTTAAGAATGATGTTGAGAGCATCCCGTTGTTCCTTGGTTAGTGGTGTATTTTTTAGCACATTGGCCATACCCACAATCCCATTCATGGGTGTGCGTATTTCATGGCTCATATTGGCAAGAAACAACGATTTTGACTGTGTTGCTTCTTCAGCCCGGCTTTTGGCTTCATTTAAGTCAGCATTGATCCTTTCAAGCCTGATATTCTGCCGTTTGATTTCAGCCTGCTGGGCTTCATTTTCGCGGTACTGCTTTTTGAGCAGGCCTGATGATTTCCGGCGCTGCAATATTTGATAAACTAAAACTACGAATAGGAATACAAGCGCAATCAAATAAACGAGAATCAAATTGCTACCCGGGATACGGGACTCTTGTGTCCCGCCTATGAGTGATTGCTCAGAATCAAGCCCAATTAAGCGATTGTAAATTCCTGTCTTTTCAGTCAGGTTTTCAGCTTTTAATGCTTTATCATTGTATACAGATGCAAGAATCGTAAATTCAAATGCATTTTTGTAATCGTTTTTTCTTGCATACAGGCTTGATAAATTGGTACATATTTGTTTTAACAATTCAAAATCATTCGTTTGTTTTATTAACCTGTAAGCATTTTGTAGGGCAACAATCGGGTCGCCCTGGTTTTTCACAAATCCGTATTGAACAGACTTCAGAAGGAGTCGTGCAATAAGAGCGGAATCATTTTTCTGCTGAGCGGAATTGAGTGCTTCCTGAAAGGTTTCCGCGGCATCTGATGTATCTTTAAGCAAGTACTGACAATTGGCCATTTCAGCAAGTGTTTCAGCCAAATAATTATAAAAACCTATGTTTCTGAATGTTTCAGCAGCTTTGCTAAAAAACTTTTCGGCAATTAAAAGGTTTCCCGATTTAAAATATGCCTGTGCAATTGACAGGTCAAAATTTGCAAGCAAAACTTCTTTGCCAGGCAAGTTTATAAATTGGTAGGCTTCGTCAGCAGCAACGGATGCTTCGTCAATATTGTTATTCAGGATCAGTGCTTTAACACGGTTTGTGTGAGCATTTACACACAGTTCAGTATTCTTTTGTGCCCGTGCCGCATCGTTGAAATAAGCAAGTACTTCCGCTGATAATTCTATTACAGCTTCATAATTCCCTGTAATCATGAGTGTGTTACTGAGAACAATTGCCGAGTAGGTCTTTAAATATCCGGAATTTAATGATTTGGCCATGCCAATGCCCTTAGTAGCAAAATAAATCGCCTGCTCCGGCAAATGCTCTTTATTAAGTTGTTCGGCCACAGCTATGTATCTCATTGTGGCCGTAGAGTCAACAGATGCATTCTGAAATAACGCGAACAGACTATCTGCAATTTTTATGGGATTGCTGCCAACAGACGTTCCGGCGAAAGTCAATAAAAAGACAAATAAAGAGAGTTTTCGCATGGTTCAGGAAAGGTTCAAAAAATTCAAACTGCAAAGGTTGTAATAATTAAACAAGTAAACAACCATGTTTTTAAAAGGTTACTTTAATTTATTGTATTGTAATGGTTAAACAAGCGTATAATTGCGGTAACATGGGTTTTATTGAAAAAGCTGATTTAGCAGTATAACGATTTCTTCACTTTTGAATGGCTTCGTTATATATCCGTCCATGCCTGAATTTAAGCAGATATCCCGGTCTTCTTTCATGGCATTTGCCGTAATGGCAACAATGGTGGTCCTTTTGATCAGTTTGCTGCTGTTTTCTGACTTTCGGATGGCAATAGTTGCCTCCAGACCGTCCATCTCCGGCATTTGGATGTCCATCAGAATGAGGTCGTAATTGTTTTTTTTATGCAATTCAATCACTTCAAGGCCGTTAACTGCAAGATCAGGTTTAAATCCTAGTTTTTGCAATGTCAGCATGCCAACTCTTTGATTGATTAAATTATCCTCAGCCAGCAATATCTTTATTTCGGTGGGATTTATTTTGGGTTTGATGCCAGTGCCAGGGGATTGTATTTTCAATTCAGGTGGCGTATTCAAATGTTTTGACCTTAGTTTTTCCTCAGGTAACATAGAAACGAGTAAGTTGTGCAACTGATTTATTTTCACAGGCTTGTTTAAGTAACACGAAATGCCGGCTTTAGCTAGATCGCTTTTATTTACAAGATCAGCAACCGACGACAGCATTGCAAGCCTGTTGTAACTGATTTGACTATTAGCTTTTATTTTACGGGCAAGTTCCATTCCTGACATTCCCGGCATTTGCTGATCGAGTAGAACCACATCGTATTTTTGTGTACTGGACTCTGCCTGTATCAGCTTTTCGTATCCTTCTTCCGGGCCTGTGGCTTCATCGGCGGTGCAATTCCAGTATTGCAGATATTTAATGAGAATTTGCCGGTTTGTGTAATTGTCATCTACAATTAACACATGCAGTCCAGTAAATTCAAAAAGGTTTTTATCTATTATCAAATTGCTGTCAGTTACTTGTAAATCAACAGTAAAGCTGAAAGAAGAACCCAGACCCGGTCTGGAGTCAACTGCAATCAACCCTTTCATCAGCCCTGCCAGTTTTTGGGAGATGGCCAGTCCAAGTCCGGTTCCACCGTATTTTCGGGTTGTTGATGCATCAATCTGCGAAAATGACCTGAAGAGCTTTTTCAGACCATCCTCTGTTATGCCAATTCCGGTATCTTTCACCATGAATTTTATCGTAACCCAACCATCTTTTTCTGATAACAATTCTGCGGAAATAATTACTTCTCCCTGTTCTGTAAATTTTATTGCATTGTTGCTGAAATTCAGTAATATCTGCCTGAGTCTGACAGGATCTGTGAGTACATACTGAGGCAGTCTGGTGTCAATAAAAGTGTAAAGTGCTATTCCTTTATCTGCAGCCTTTAAATTAAGCAAGTCGGCAATTTCTTCAATTACCTGATTTATACTTACTGAAGTTTCTTCAAGTTCCAGTTTCCCGGCTTCTATTTTTGAAAAATCAAGAATATCGTCGATGATGGTAAGCAGATTGTTGGCAGAAGTGTGTATAATATTCAGATATTCATGCTGTTCTGCAGTAAGCTCAGTTTGTTTAAGTATTTCAGCCATACCCATTACACCATTCATAGGAGTTCGGATTTCATGACTCATATTGGCAAGGAATACGCTTTTTGCCTGACTGGCCATTTCTGCTTTTTCTTTGGCTATTTGCAGGTTTTGGAGCAAGGTAGTTCTTTCGGTTATATCATTTATAAAAATAACACGCAATTTTTGGCTGTTTTCGCCTGTGATATCTGTGGCTGATAAAAACAGAATAAGCCTTGTTCCTGTGGATGTCTGCCCCTGAAAGTCGTGTAGCAATTCACCGGCTGATGTAAAAAACCGGTGGTAAGTTTCCATGGTTTCAACCGACACATCCTCATGAAGCAGAATTGTATATGGCTTACCGGTAACCTGTGCAGGTGTATAGTTAAATAGTCTGGAAAAAGCCGGGTTGCATCTGTCAATTAAGCCTGCTGCTGTTACAAAAATTACACCTATGGGGGTCGTTTCAATGATGTTGTTGGCACGTTGTGTAATTTCGCTGAGTTTGCGTTGTGAATCCTGATAAAGTTTCTGAATGATCGCCCATTGCTGTGAAGCTGATTTCAGCAGTTTGTTTTCTTTTTCGAGGGCGGTAAGTTGTGCCTGGAGATCTTCAATATTCATGCAAGCAATAGTTAATATGATGGATAAATAAGGTCAAGCCCGCATTGCAGGTTCTCAAGATAATTAATAGCATTGTGAACATGTTTTTCGGTAATCAGGGCGCCATGTTGCGGGAAGATTGCCTGAATCGGTAAATGTTTGATTTTGCGTGCAAACCCCCTGGTTGCTACATTGCTTGCCATGTAATCAAGATGAAACAGGTTTAATTTAAGGGAGTGTTCATCAAAGTTTTCAACTACCGTGGTCATATCCATATCCAGGGCAGCCCATATATCACCTGAAAACAGTATGCCGGTAGTTAAGTCAAATGTTGTAAATGCTCCCGGGAAATGCATAAAAGGAGCTTCAATAAATTGCATCACTGAACCCGAAGAAAAGACAAATGATTTGTGTTCAGCAATGTCATAAAAGTCATACTCGCTTTTACCGTAATGTGGCAAAAGGACATTGGTGCGAGCCGATGAAATTACTTTTATCTTCGGGTTAAGATCCAGCCAGTCTACCATCGATGCTGCCACATCAGGATCCTGATGGCATAAAACCATCCCATATACCGAGGCGGGATCTGTAATCATTGCCACACGGTCTCTGATAAAATTAAAATAGCTGCGGTTTCCCGGATCAATCAGCAATGCTTCATTGTTATCAATAACCAAATAAGTATTGGTTCTAAAGGCATTGTCTTCAGGAATACCCAGCCAGTATATTTTGTGGTTGCCTGCTTCGGCCAGCAAAAATGGTTTCTCCCCCCCGGGAGCCGGCGATTCCTGAAGGTGAAATATTGTGTTATTCATTGATTTTTGATGCGTTATAATGCTTTGAAATTGTTTTTGCAAAATCATCAAAACGAAATGGTTTGCATATAAAATCATCCATCCCTGCTTCAATACATGCCTGCCTGTATCCCTCAGTAACATTGGCGGTAAGAGCAATTATTTTTGTGTGGCCGGTATTCCGTTCATTTTCAATCAGGCGGATTGCCCTTGTAGCATCAAGCCCATTCATCACAGGCATTTGAATGTCCATTACTATCAGGTCGTAGTGGTTGATTAAGAACTTGTTATACCCGATTTGTCCGTTATCGGCAAAATCGGTCGTGTGCCCCAGTTTGCGCAGCGTTGCTGAGGCCACTTTCTGGTTAAGCAAATTGTCTTCAACAATCAGCACATGGAGTGGTTGTGCTCCGGAATTGTAAATGCCCTGAAAAGTGGCTGTTGTAATAATTTCTTTATGGATGCCGGCAACTTCAGCCGTAATTGTAAACCAGAACGCTGAACCCTTTCCCGGCGTACTTTGTACACCGATCTCTCCATGCATTTTTTCAACCAGTCTTTTGCAAATAGCCAGTCCAAGGCCAGTGCCCCCGGCATTGGTAAGCTGATTGTGATTGGCTTGCACGTATGGCTGGAACAAACGTGATAATTGCGAGGATTCAATACCTGCACCTGTATCCTGTATGCTGAATTTTAGTTTTAATCCTGAATCTTCTTTTGAAAGAATTGCGCACGAAATGTTTACCGAACCGTTTTGGGTGAACTTTAATGCATTATTTACCAAATTGTTGAGTATCTGGATTGTTTTTAAAGGATCTAAAATAACTCTTTCAGGAATTTCGGGGTCAATTGCAACAAAAATGCGATTGTTTTTTTCTGCAGCTTTTGTGCGGAAAAGCCCTGCAACGTCATTAAGGATGTCGGCAATCCGGCATTCCGTCGGATGAATGGTTACCTGATTGGCTTCAATTTTTGAGAAGTCAAGTATATCATTAATAATTGATAACAGGGTGGCGGCAGACTGACAGATAAGGTTGGTGCTTTCAGCCTGCTCTTCGTTAAGCGGAGTGGTTTTCAGCATTTCGGCCAGCGACAGAATTCCGCTCATGGGGGTTCTTATTTCATGACTCATGTTGGCAAGAAACATCGATTTGAGTTTTGTTTCTTCTTCAGCTTTTTCACGCGCAGCAACGAGTTCCGCATTCAGGTGTTTCAGGTCCGTAATGTCATGACATATAGATTGGAATTCAATGATTTGGTCCTGATCGAAAAAAGCCCTTAAACTATGGTTTACCCATAGCTCTTCAGCACCGGATGTTTCAATACGATGGTCAAATTTGGCGATGCTGCCTGCCGGCGACAAGCTTCTTAAGGCATTGTGGGCTGTATCCAGATCATTGGATGCCACGATTTCGAACATGTTGGTGCCAATAAGCTGCTCCTGACTTTTATTGAGCAGATTGCAAAATGCAACATTGGCGTATGTAATATTGTAATCGGGCCCTGATCTGAACACAAGGTCAGTCTGATCTTCTACAATGCTGTGATACAATGCTTCTGATCGTTTTAAATCTGATCTGATTTGTTCAAGTCCCAGAAATACAGTAACCTTACTGAGTAGTATCTCCCGATTCAATGGTTTTGTAAGATAATCTACTGCACCGGTCTCATATCCTTTATAAATATGCATTTCATCAAAGAAAACGGCAGAAAGGAAAATGATAGGTGTAAAATTATTTCTTCCTGACTTTTTAATCATATTGGCCAGCTCATATCCGTTTACATCAGGCATTTCAACATCCAGTATAATGAGCGCGAGATCCTTTTCATTTGTTATTACGAGCGCTTCACTGAAATTTGAAGCCTGAAAAACTTCTGCAGATAATGGCTTCAACAATTGCGATAGCTGCAACAGGTTCTCCCTGAGGTCATCAACAATCAGAATGGTCGGTTTGTTTGGTGTTTTCATCAAATTACATATTTCACTTCATGAACAAAGATACGGTATTTGAAACAAAAATCATTCAATCGTGATATTTTGTTTTGTATACATTCTGCCTCCTTTAGCAGTATCTTTACAGTCGGATTGCTCATATCCGGAGGTTCCGGCTGAAAGTTAACTTTTAAAGCCTGTTTATACACTTTTTAAACTTATGAGCTTGTTATATATAAATACACTCCTGAAATTCAAAAATAAATGAAAAAAGAAAAGAAACAAGCCAAATCCGGCGGTAGATTTATAACAAATATCCTTGCGGTTTTTGGGAATACACCTTTCAAATCATTTAATTATAAGCAGATTGCCGCTGCAATGGGCATTACTGATAACGCATCACGATCAATGGTTCACAGTGTGCTTGGCGATTTAACCCGTCAGGGTATCCTCGATGAAATTAAGCCCGGCAAATTCCGGCTTGAACAATCGCATATTCAGGAGGTAAGTACACATAAAAAATATATTACCGGAATTGTTGACATGAAACAAACCGGCAAGGCTTATATAATTTCAAAAGAGGTGGGTGAGGATGTTTATATTTCAGCTTCGAATACCAATCATGCCTTGCATGGAGATAAGGTAAAAGTATATATTTTCCCTAAAAGGTCAGGTCGTAAGACTGAGGGGCAGATACTTGAGATAATTGAAAGAGCTAAAACCCAGTTTGTTGGCACCGTTCAAACTTCCAAAAATTATGCTTTTCTGATTCCTGACAATGCTTCAATGGCTGTGGATATTTTTATCCCCGGCGATAAAATGAACAATGCAAAAAACGGCGATAAAGCAGTAGCCAGGCTCACTGAATGGCCAGAACATGCAAATAATCCTTTTGGTGAAATTGTAAAAGTTCTGGGAAGACCCGGCGATAACAATGTTGAAATGCAATCGATTCTGGTTGAATTTAACTTTCCGCTGAGTTTTTCAAAAGCAGCAGAAAAGGAAGCTGAAAAGATTTCAGAAGTAATACCGGAAAAGGAAATAAAGCTGCGGCGCGATTATCGCAAAGTGCTTACCATTACTGTGGATCCTGCAGATGCAAAGGATTTTGATGATGCGCTTTCGTTGCAAAAGCTCAGCAACGGCAACTGGGAAGTAGGTGTACATATTGCCGATGTGTCGCATTTCGTAATTCCCGGGTCGGCGATTGATGCCGAGGCTGTTGAACGCGGTACGTCCGTTTATCTGGTTGACCGTGTGATCCCCATGCTTCCCGAAAAACTATCCAACCACGTTTGTTCGCTACGCCCCAACGAAGATAAATTGTGCTTTGCCGCTGTTTTTGAACTGAATGCCGATGCAGGCATTGTAAATGAATGGTTTGGCAAAACTGTTATTTGCTCTGACCGGCGGTATAGCTATGAAGAAGTGCAACAGATTATAGAAGGTGGTGAAGGGGATTTTAAACCTGAAATCATGGTACTGCACGACCTTGCAACAAAACTTCGCAAAGAACGCTATCGCAAAGGATCAATTAATTTTGAATCGCAGGAAGTAAAGTTCCTGCTTGATGAAAAAGGTAAACCTATTGGTGTTTATATCAAAGAGCAGAAAGAATCCAATAAACTGATTGAGGATTTTATGCTGCTGGCCAACCGCCGTGTAGCAGAACTTGTGGGCAAAAAGAAGGGTGATGCCAATCCCCGCACATTTGTTTATCGGGTGCATGATGAACCTTCTCCCGAAAAAATCAACAATTTTTCGTTGTTTGTGAGTAAACTCGGTTATTCCCTTAAACTGGGTTCACGCAAAACACTTGCAAGTTCAATGAATAAGCTCTTTAATGATGTGGCAGGCAAGGGAGAAGCCAATATGATCGAATCAATTGCCATCCGTACAATGGCCAAAGCCGTGTATTCTACGGATAACATCGGGCATTATGGATTGGCTTTTCAATACTATACCCATTTTACCTCGCCAATTCGCCGTTATCCTGACTTGTTGGTTCACAGGCTGCTGTTTGATTATCTGAACCGAAAGCCGGCATCTGACAAGGAAACGTATGAGCAGATGTGTGTGCACGCTTCTGAAATGGAGCGCAAGGCAGTTGAAGCTGAACGCGCTTCGGTAAAATACAAACAGGCTGAATTCCTTGCCGATAAGGTTGGGCAGGTGTTTGATGCACTTATTTCGGGTGTAAGCAAATGGGGTATTTATGCTGAAATAACCGGAAATAAATGTGAGGGAATGATACGTTTACGCGACCTTCAGGATGATTTTTACTATCTTGACGAAGAGAATTATCAGGTAATCGGTCAGCGGTATGGTGAATCATACAAGCTTGGCGAACCAGTAAAAATCAAGGTCAGGAATGTGGATATACAGCGCAAACAAATTGACTTTGAACTTGTTGGAAAGTTAAAGGTTTTCTGATCCTGAAGGAAGCGGGTTCAGTTCAACAAGATACTGCCCGAAGCTAAACCGTAAAAATCCAAATGCGATTGACACATTGGGATTTTCCTGCCTGAAAAGACTTGAAATATCATGGGTGGCTATGCCAATCTCCCAGCTTTTCAATACACCAACCGAAATGCCGAAAGGTATATTTAATCGGTAGTTCCCTCCTGTGGTTAATCCGGTGGAGATGTTGAGCCGTCCTACGGCATTGTAACGTGTTCCTAAACCAAACCTGGCTTTCTCAGCACATCCCGGCGCAGCATTCATGGGCAAAATCAGATCAGCTCCAACCTCCAACCCCGCTGCCGGCAGGTAAACAACGCCCATCCGCATGTGTGTGGGCAGACTTATTGATTTGTTTTCCAAACCAGTCCATTCAAATAATTCATTTTCAACTGCAATTGAATTCAGGATATCGTCAATGTTCTCTGTTCCAAGACCCGGGGTCTCAACCCGTTTGATCGTTCCGCTATATTGGGCTTCATATACATTCCCGTTCCAGTTAACACTGCCAATGTCATTCATTGCAATCCCAAACCGGAGTTTGTTTTTGTATATCATCGAAAATCCCACATCAAATCCAAATCCATGCCCGGAAGGAGTAAGTGCCCCACCGGTAATTGATGATGGTGATGGTTGTGGATAATCGGTCCCAAACATGGGAGATAAGGATGAAGTACCGGAAATATTCTTGTCATCAATATTGACATCAATCATAGCAAAACCCTGAATGTATTTTAAGTCAGCACCTCCATATAAAACTAAGTCGTCAAGCTGAATGATTTTTGTACCATATCCGAAATACAAGTCACGCGTCCACAATGTTGAAAGGGAAGTTCCTGAAAACAAAGAACTCACTGATTTGGGTTCTGTGGAAATTCCTGCAATTATATCACCGGTAATCTCATCAATAATCTTTTCATCAAAATAATCGGCATTAAAACCAAGCCAAAGTAATTCTGCGGCCATGCTGTTGAGTTTCATGTTCCATGAAATTCTGTCGCGTATTGCAATTGCAAAGCCCCCAATATCAGGGTTTTGATAAGAAAATGCAAGGTTGTTCGAATTTAAATCAGAAGCTGACCGCGCATTGGCAAATCTCCTGACAGCATCCACCTTTTCGTCATAGGAATAGGCTTCACCGGTAAAAAGTCTTTTAATGTCTTTTTTTGTCAGTGGTTCGGTATAAATTGATCCTGAAAATTCAGAAAGACCAAGGTGTATACTCCGGGTGTCGGCTGACCAGCCCAAATTTGATGGATTGATACCAAGGCATTGATAGTCACTAACCAACGCTGTTGCAATTCCGGCACCTGTTACATTAAACGATCCTTGTTCACCCTGTGCGGATATTTTCAGGGAAATTAGTAAAAAACCTATAGTTAATAAAGTAAATAGCTTATTCATATGTAATTAATAATTTCTTAAGAGTTTCTTGGTTATTGAACCGTCAAAGATAATATTGAAACGCTCAATTTAATATTTCTTTTTTTAAAAAATTTTTCATGATGTATAAATATTTGTCGTAAATTTGCCGTCCAATTCAAAAAAGTATTAACTTATACATTTACAATGAATTATGCGTTTAGGAGATTTGTTTTTGTGCTTTTATTTGTTGTTTCAGGTTCTATAAATTTTTCTTTTAAGTATTCAAATACAGTATCTTATAACGATTTTTTAGTTTGTTGGCCGGGTAGTTCAGGTTTAGATAAAATTTCAGCAAAAGGGAAGATAGTCGCCATTACAAATTCAGTTTCTGAAGATTTTTTTATCTACAACGGTCAGCCTCATGGTTTGCAGTATGAAATATTGAAACAGTTTGCTGATGATTTGGGTGTAAATCTTGAGATAATTGTTGAAAACAACAAATGGGCAGCCATTGAAATATTAAAATCAGGCAGGGCCGATGTTCTTGCAATGAATGCTGACAGCCTGGACTCGTCTTCAGAAACGCTTGATTTATCCGAACCTTTCGGTCAGGTCAGATATGTGCTTGTTCAGCAGCGAAA
>CAZKCK010000026.1:0-349 GCA_964550695.1 uncultured Bacteroidales bacterium
GTTGTTCAATTTATTTTTATTTTTTTTTTGACAGTGAAGTATAATTTTTTCCATTATATGTTTGTAAATAGTTTGTCACAAGTGTACTATGTTATTATTTAGATAAATTCTAAATTAGATATTTTGATTGTATTTTTGGGTAGTAGAAAATTGTTGTAAGTGTAAAAAGAACACTTACCCACATATCATGACCTTTAAGGATGTAAAGAATAATTACTCTAAATGCCTGTTTTTCTGTTCGTAACTAATTATAGTGAAGAATCTTCAACTTACATTCGTCAAAATATGTAAATAATTGATTTTGAGACAATAGTTTGATTTGCAAAAACATTCGAAAAAAAACCATTTC
>CAZKCK010000026.1:359-7572 GCA_964550695.1 uncultured Bacteroidales bacterium
AAGTGTCTTTAACAATCTTTCAATATAATATGTAAAATATTGATTTTGAAATTAATGCTGCGTTTGTATAGTGCATTCAAAAACAAACCATTTCAGAAGGAAACAATTTTAATTTCAGCGGTAAAAAATAAACAAGGGGTTCCTGTATCCGGGTTTATCCAGATACCAATCGGTAAAAAGGTTACCATTGCTTTGTGCCCAGGCAGCCAATTTAAGATGTGCTGCAAGTATGTCAGCCTTTTCAATGGGGTATTCGAATCTGTCAGCAATATTCACTGCCCAGGGGAGATTGCCGGTAGTTTTGTAGTATCGGCCTGTAGCAGGGTATGAATCATCTGCTCCGGTACCTAAAAGACTGACGTCAGCCAATGAAGTAGGCTCATGATCAGGGAGATGGACTTCTCTTCCCCTGATTCCATTCACAATCAGAAAAGGATTAAATGATGGCAGATTGAGATTGGATTGGGTGTAAACCCCGGCAGGAAGTGTAATATGAAGGTTAATGGTATCAATGGGAACAACCGGGGAACCCGGCGACGTGTTTATACCTGTGTATCCGGATAAGGGCGAAGCCAGTGACCATGCATCATCGAAAGCTATGAAAGTTGCACGCGTCTGCCCTGTTTCCAGTCCATTCTGGTTTAAGGAAATATAGCCCGAGGTCAACATGCTGCCTGACACAGCCCATTGATCCTGTGAAATTGAAGAGGATGTGAGTTGAAATCCAAATCCATTGTGAAAACTTCCTCCGATAGCTTTTACAGCAAAAGCAGCAAACAATTCAACCACTTTGTTCTGGGCATTGGTCACCACAGTAAAACGATAATCGGTCACCAGATCGTTAAAATCATAATCGCCCTGTGCAGGCCATAAATCTTCAAAAGCCAGTGAAGACCAGCCCGTTTGGGGCCAGTAATTGTTGAATGCCCTGGTTGCATCCTCCGGATAATCGTCCCAACCATTGGAGATGCCATCACCATCGTTATCAAGAGAACCGCCATAACCAACATCGGTACTGTATGTTGCGCCAATTATCTGCCCGTTGTATTGATGTTGTGAAGCATCGTAAGCAGTGGATCCACTGCCTTCGTTCATACTATAACACGCCACAAGACCAGTTGTGACTGCAGAAGTACCTGTTGTCATCAACAATTGTACTTGTGCTGCTGTAAGCGCTGTATTCCATATACCCGGTTCATCCAGATTTCCGCCGAAAAATTTCTGATTTCCATTGTCAGCGGCAATTGAAATGTCACGGTTATTTTGTCGCAGGGTTTTATTCACAGCAATCGATTTCACCAATGAACCATCAATATATAAGCGTGCCACTGACCCATCATAGGTTGAAGCAAGGTGATACCATTGTCCGGTAACGGGTCGCTGTGCAATGTTTAAATCAGTTGATGTGCCGTCGTTCATGGCAAAAGATGCCTGCCAGCCTTCCCATAAATCCTGCCCGAGTCCGCTGCCATCCCAATCGCCTTTCTGAAGGATTTTGGCTGATTTATGCCCGGTTGCCTTAACCCATACTGCAAATGATAGTTGATTGGTGTATTGAAAAGCCGAAGAAGGCACTTTAATCCATTGGTTTAAACCGTTAAATAACATTGAATAATTGATAGAAACCGACTTGGAGGGTGTTAAATCGACTTCCAATGCCGGTGATTCAAGTACTACGTTCTGCCCGTTGACTGAGATGGAGGTATAATATGCAGGCAGTGTTAATGTTATGGATAATGCTTTTCCGGAGCCATCAGAAAAGAGTGTAGCGAGGCGCTGTGTATGTTGATTATTTGAAATAACGACTATGCCTTTAGGGGCATTGGTGATTTTAAGGCTAATGACTCTGTGAGTTTCCCATGAAAAAAACGCAGAAGCCTTTAAATCCTTCATCAAGGTTGGATTTAAAGCCTCTGAAGGCGGATCTTTCTGGCAGGAAGTGGCTAAAATCGCCAGATTCAGGCACAGTACAACTAAACTGTACTTATACATGATGTGTTATTTGATAACAAATATACGATAAAAAACAGGTTTAGAAAGCTTTTATTCAGATTTTTTGCAAGACGGTAACAGTTCTGTTTGTATTGTAAATTTTTGCAACACCCTTGCCATCGGGACCGGGGAATGCCATATAATTTATAGCTGAGTGTATACGCCCGTGTCCGCCAAACTGCCAGTCGTCAGAGCAAAGAATGACCTTGTATTTTCCGGGTTCAGGAACGGGGAAAGCATAATCAGGTATGCTATTGCTGGTATGCCAGTTAAAGATGAAAACCAGTCCGGCACGCTCAAAAACAATGGTTTTGTTGTTATGGTCAAGGTTAAGCTGAACCGGATAAGCTGAACGCATGAGTTGAAAATCAGTAGCCAGCTTAATCATGGCTTTGTCAAAAGCTGCCAGGAATTTATATTTCAGGCTGGGATCATCAACCAGCGACCATTGTCTGCGGGCATACCAATAACTCCATTTGTTTCCTTCCCTGGGGAAGTCAATCCATTCAGGATGCCCGAATTCATTGCCCATGAAGTTCAGCCATGCTTCACCACCAAGTGATAGTGTAAACAGTCTGATCATTTTATGAAGTGCAATCCCTCGTTCGATCACCAGATTCTGGTCATTTTCGGCCATATGCCAGTAAATATCCTGATCCATCATCCTGAAAGCAATGGTTTTATCGCCAACCAATGCCTGATCGTGGCTTTCACAGTAAGCTATGGTTTTAATGTCGAACTTATGATCGAGCATGGTGTTGTATAATTCAGTGATATCCCAGTCTTCATCGCGTTTTTCTTTCAGCATTTTAATCCAGAAGTCGGGGATACCCATTCCAAGCCGGTAGTTGAAGCCCATTCCGCCGTCGGCCACCGTGTGGCACAAATCGGGCATTCCGCTTACATCTTCGGCAATGCTTACGGCATCGGGTCTTATTTTGTGTATCAATGTGTTGGCTAGTGTAAGGTAGGTAATTGAATCCCATTCAATCCCTTCGGTATAATATTTATCACGGTCCCATGCATCAACATAGCCATGGTGAAAATACAACATACTTGTAACACCATCAAAACGGAAACCATCAAAATGGAATTCCTTCAGCCAGTATTTTATGTTGGAAAGCAGAAATTGTAAAACCTCAGTCTTCCCATAATCAAAAACCCTTGAGTCCCAATGCGGGTGGTTTCCCCTTTCGCCGGCATGTGTATACAGTCCGTCGCTTCCATCAAAATGATTCAGCCCTTCATTAAAATTTTTAACTGTGTGTGAATGAACGATGTCCATAATAACAGCGATTCCCATTTTGTGCGCTTCGCTAATCAGAAATTTTAGTTCTTCGGGAGTTCCAAACCTTGAGGTGGGTGCGAAGAAATTACTCACATGGTATCCAAAAGAGCCGTAATACGGATGTTCAGCCACTGCCATCATCTGAATGGTATTGTAACCGGCATTTTTGATTCGCGGCAGGACATTCTGAGCAAATTCAAGGTAAGTTCCTACGGTGGGAGTTTCCTGAGCCATACCCACATGGCATTCATATATCAGCAGGTCTTTTGACTGGTCAATTTTGAAACCGGTATCCTCCCATTTAAACTTTTTCTTTGGAAACCAGAGTTGTCCTGAAAAATCACGGGTGCTCACATCCTGTACAATCCGTCTGATATAGACCGGAATTCTTTCATACCATCCGTTTTCGCCATGAACCAGGACTTTGACTTTTCCTTCATGCACAAATTTGGTTTTGTACTGATCTTCAGGAATAAAAATTTCCCAGACTCCTGTCGGTAGTTTGGTCATCCTGTGGCTATGACGGTCCCAGTTGTTGAAATCACCAAAAAACCACAGGTCACGTGCCCGTGGTGCCCATTCACGGTAGTACCAGCCTTTGGCCTTGCTGTCATAATTAATTCCGAGATAATTGTATGCATCTGCGAATTTGAGCAGACTTCCGGCATAGGTTTCGATGTCTTTTAATCTGGCCGTAAACCTTTCGTGCCGGGCATTTACCTCGTCTTCAACAGGTTCAAGCCAGGGATCATTTTCAACTATTTTTAAGCGGCGGTTTTTCATGTTGTTTTTTTTATTTGTTAGCACCAAGAATTATAGCTGAAATTGCGGGTACGGTAATCATTCTTTTTGCATTGAACGGATTACCTTCCAGAGCTATAGTTGATCCATCCAGATATACTTTCCAGTTTTTATCAGGGATTTGTATGTTGACAGCCTTATTGCTTCCATTGTATACTACAAAAGCTTCTGACCATGTATCAGCGGTATTGGTGCAGTCAACCGTAAATGCTACCACACAGGGATCATTCACAGATATGAAATGAACGTTGTTTTTTACAGCTTCAGCAGTCCCGAGTCTGAAAGCCGGATGGGCCTTGCGAAGCTGAATAAGGTTTTTGTGAAACTCAACCACATCTTTATAAATGTATTTCCAGTTCCAGTCAATCTGATTGATGCTGTCAGATGATTCAAAAGAATTTTCGACACCTTTTTTTGACCGCAGCATTTCAACACCGTTGTGCAGGAATGGAATTCCCTGCGAGGTCAGCACGATTACATTTGACAGCTTGTTCATCCGTACAAGTTCATCCTGTGTGGCTTTGGGGCATGTTAACATAAATTTGTCCCAAAGGGTGTGATTGTCATGGCACGACACATAGTCGATGCACTGCAGGGGTTCAGTGGCCCAGGGTTCCTGGGTATAGTTGACTTTTGAATAATCAATATCAGGATGCTTTATTGCACCAACAACCCCGTATTTAATGCTTTCTTCCAGGCCCGGCCGGCCTGAGGCAAAGGCTGTTGCTTTTCCATCATTCCAGGGTCCTTTTACTGCATCTCTTATCTCATCGCTAAAAACTGCAATGCGGGGCATGAGGGGTACATTTTTCTTGATGGCACGTTTTTCTTCCGGCAACGGGCTATCACCGGCAAGCCAACCTTCACCGTACACAAATATTTGCGGATCAATGGCATCGAGTTCAGAACGGACTTTGTTCATGGTTTCCACATCATGAATTCCCATCAGGTCGAAACGGAATCCATCCACATGATATTCAGTAGCCCAGTATTTTACCGATTCAACAATGAATTTGCGGACCATGGGCCTTTCGGAGGCGGTTTCGTTGCCGCAGCCCGATGAGTTTGTGTATTTCCCGTCCTTATCAGTGCGATAATAGTAACCGGGAGCTGAGAGATTGAAATTGGAAAGTTCATTTTGGCCGCCGGTATGGTTGTAAACTACATCCATTATTACCCTGATACCGTTTGTGTGCAGTGCCATCACCATTTGTTTGAATTCACTTATACGGGCAATCGGGTCGGAAGGATTGGTAGAATAAGTGCCTTCGGGAACGTTGTAATTCTGAGGATCGTAACCCCAGTTGTATTTTGTCTGGTTGGGTACGCTTTCGTCAATGGATTTGAAATCAAAGGCGGGCAATACATGAACATGTGTAATTCCCATTTCTTTCAGATGGGCAAGACCGGTACTGACTCCCATCGGACTCTGGGTATTGTCTTCAGTAAGTCCCAGAAATTTCCCTTTATTGATAATGCCCGAATTATTGCTGATACTTATATCACGTATGTGCAGTTCATACAAAATGATATCGCTGAAACTCTTCTGAACGGGGGATTTATCATTTTCCCAACCGGCAGGATTTGTTTCTTTCATATCAACAATGCAGGCCTTCATGCCGTTTATACCGACTGCTTTCGCCCATATACCCGGTGTTTCGGCCAGCCACTGACCCTTAAATCTGATCCGGAAAGTGTAAAACATTCCCTTTTTGTTTCCTTTAACTGAAGCAGTCCATGTGCCTTCATCTGAGGGTTCCATGGCCAGTGTTTCGGTTGGAATTGTATCAGTTTGGCTGGTATATAACCTTACTTCTGCTTCTTCTGCTTCGGGTGACCAGATTCTGAATGAAGCTTTTTCTTCAGAATAGGTAAGTTCCAAATCAGTTCCTTCGTATACCGGATATTCGTCAACAGATTTATACACAACGGGTTTATGTCTGCAAGCTGCAAAAACCACTATCAATAAGGCAGTACCTAGCATCGCGATTACTTTACTGTTCATTTTCATTTTGAATTATTTTAACAAACAAACATACTAAAAAACCGGCAATGTAGAAAGTTCTTTGAAGATTCCCCGTGTTTTTTGAAGAATAATTAAACATTTAACTCATTCTAATGTTTGAATAACAACAAGTGTAATAATTATTTTTGAAGAATAGGAGGTTAGACTCCATTGTAAAAATATTGTTACTTCCTTGTTTATAACCTATTATTAATCAATTAAATAAAATTTGTATGAACAAGAATGTTGGGAAAACTGACAAGATGATCCGCATAGGCGCAGCCGTTGTAATTGGTGCACTGGGTATTTATTTTGAAAGCTGGTGGGGTTTGGTGGCAATCATTCCGCTGGCCACCGGAATTTTTGGATTTTGCCCCTTATATTGCCCTCTGGGCGCATCTACCTGCAAAAAAACTACTTAACAGGTATTATGAAATATACTCTTTTTTCAATTGCCTTTCTGCTGTTTGGCGTTATACTTATTTCAGGATGCAGTAAAGATGAAGCTGATAAAACATTTACCAATCATTTGACTGACAATACCTGGACCATCACTTATTATGCTGATGGCGGTAAGGATGAAACCTCAAATTTTTCAGGGTATGTGTTTGAATTCAGATCGGGAAACATTCTGAATGCTGCAAAAGGCGGAACTTCGAATGCAGGTACCTGGATTGTGGACGAAAGTTCAAATAAATTAACAATTGACATTCCGGATGTTACAAACTATCTTGATCATTTGAATCACAAATGGTTGCTGATTGAGCGCACAAATGAAGTGATTAAACTCAGGGATGACAGTGATTCAGGTGAATCAGTGTATTTTACACGTCAATAGCACAAAAAGCCGATTAATGAGTGGGGCTGAATTTATTTTCAGGCCCCATTTTTTATGCTCCTTAATTATAAAGTTTCATAATCAATGAGATGACGTTCCTGTCGGGCTTCCATGATAAAAGGCATCATTGCCTGATGTAAAGGGTGTTTCTGGTAAATGTCCAATGCTTCCTTTGTTTTAAATTCTGCATAAAGGGCAATATCTTTACTCATATCAGTACCAGAAAAGTCAATTCCGGCTTCGATGTGAATCAAACCGGGAATTTTTCCTGCAAGTGATTCAAGCATAT
>CAZKCK010000026.1:7672-31409 GCA_964550695.1 uncultured Bacteroidales bacterium
TGCAAATAATTTTACTACCTTTGGAGCAGTATAGCATACAATAACCTTAAAGAAATAACCATGCGATATTTACATGTTTTTTTTGTTGTAGTCCTGATTTTTACCGGACTCTGCAATCCTGTTCTGGCACAGGTAATCACAACTGACCCGGCTTACCCTACTGATAACCAGTCGGTGACAATTTATTTTGATGCAACCAAAGGCAATCAGGGTTTGAAAGATTATACAGGCGATGTGTATGCGCATATCGGAGTTATTACCAACCTGAGTTCATCCAACAGCGACTGGAAGTATGTAAAAACAGGATGGGGCGTGAATACACCCGAAACCAAGCTTGTGCGCATTAGTACCAACAATTATAAACTTGTTATTACACCTACCATAAGAGGATACTTTGTGGTTCCCGCCTCTGAACAAATTAAGAAAATTGCAATGGTTTTCAGGAGTTCGGCAGCAGTTGGCGGATCATATCTCGAAGGAAAGGATGAAGGAAATGCTGATATTTTTGCTGATGTTTATGAAGCAGGATTAAGTATCAATATATTATCTCCGTCGGGTACAAATCTGATGTATCCTGAAAATGACCCAATTGCGGTTTCGGCAGTAAGTCCGCAGGCTGATAGTATCGGGTTGTACCAGGGAGGCAGTCTGATTTATAAGACGGCCGGCATACAGCTTGATTATTCGGTCATTGCTTCGGGTGCTTCAGGATATTGGATAAACGATACTTTGGAAATAAAAGCATGGAATACTACCGAAAGCACTTCAAAAAATATTATTTACAAGGTTATACCCGCCCCCACGGTAGCGGATTTGCCAGCAGGCGTGGTTGATGGTATCAATTACATTGACAATACCACTGTTGTGCTTAGTCTTTATGCTCCGGGAAAGGACTTTGTTTTCGTAATCGGCGATTTTAACAATTGGGCGATTGACCAGACCTATTACATGAATGTAACTTCTGATGGAAAACATTTCTGGTTACAGATCAGCAACCTGGTAGCAGGTCAGGAATATATTTTTCAGTACCTCGTTAACGGAAGCCTTCGCATAGCTGATCCTTATACCGATAAAGTGAGTGATCCATGGAATGATAAATATATTTCATCAACTACATACCCTGGTTTAAAACCCTATCCTTCCAGTAAAACTTCAGAACCCGCTTCTTATCTGCAAACTGCTCAGGTACCCTATATTTGGGAAACAACTTCATTTACAGCCCCTCCTAAAAATAAGCTTGTTGTATATGAACTGCTTATACGCGATTTTACAACTGCTCATTCATACAACTCCCTCATCGATACCCTTGGCTATCTGCAGCATCTGGGCGTAAATGCCATTGAACTGATGCCGGTATCAGAATTTGAAGGAAACGAAAGCTGGGGATACAATCCGAGTTTTTATTTTGCACCCGATAAATATTATGGCCCTAAAAACACTTTTAAAAAGTTTGTTGACGAATGTCATCAACGGGGTATTGCGGTGATTATGGATGTGGTTCTGAACCATTCTTTTGGTCAGAGCCCGTTGGCAAGGTTGTACTGGAACAATGAACTTCAGCGGCCTTCAGCTGATAACCCCTGGTACAATGAAGTTTCGCCTAATTCAAGTTATAGCTGGGGTTCTGATTTTGACCATGAAAGTCAGGCAACCAAGGATTTTGTTGACAGGGTAAACCGTTACTGGGTTGAAGAGTATAAAATTGATGGTTTCAGGTACGATTTTTCAAAAGGTTTTACAAATAAGTCAGGCGATGGCTGGGCTTATGACGCATCGCGCATAGCCATCATCAAGAGGATGGCCGACAATATGTGGGCTTTTAAACCGGATGTTTACATGATACTTGAGCATTTTGCGGATAATTCAGAAGAAAAGATCCTTGCCAATTATGGTCTGATGCTTTGGGGCAACATCACAGGTGCCTACAGTGAAGCTGCCATGGGTTACATGAATACAAATTCTGATTTTTCGTGGATTGATTATAAAAAACGTGGCTGGAACAACCCATGTGTGATGGGATATATGGAAAGCCATGACGAAGAACGTATGATGTACAAAAACCTGACGTTTGGCAATACAGCCAATGCAGATTATCGTATTAAAGATGAAACCATTGGCATGGAACGTCTGGGATTATCAGCCGCATTTTTCATTACAATGCCCGGCCCGAAAATGATCTGGCAGTTTGGTGAACTGGCTTATGATTTTAGTATTGATTACAATGGCAGGGTAGGGAACAAGCCTATCAGGTGGGATTATTACAGTGATTACCGCCGGCAGTACCTGTATCAGTTGTATTCCGCCCTCAATCACCTAAAAACCACTTACCCTGTATTTACAACCACCGATTTTTCGTATAGTGTGGGTGGAAGTGCCCGGAAGATTGTTTTGAAACATGCTGATATGGATGTGGTGGTCAGCGGAAATTTCAATGTAAATGAAGTAACGGCATCAGTCGGGTTTACAAAGACCGGAAAATGGTATGATTTCCTCACCGGCGATTCAATTACCGTTGACAACATTAGTGCCCAGATAACCATGCAACCGGGTGAATATCATTTGTATACATCTAAGTTTATTCCAAAGCCAGCCAAATTAAATACTGCTATTCTTCAGCCAGATGCTACCTTCAGAAATGGCATCAGGGTGTTTCCTAATCCTGCTTCTGATTGGATGATGTTTGAATTAAACCTCGACAGGACTGCCGATGTTGATGCCGGTCTGTTCAGTATTGCCGGACAAAAAGTTGCAACGCTTGTGAATAAGGAACTGCAGGCAGGTGTTCACCAGTTCAGACTGGGAGCGGGTGAATTGCCTTCAGGCGGAATGTATCTGCTGGTTGTCAATAAAAACGGAGAACGCAGTGTATCTAAAGTTATTATCAGATAATATAAAGTAACTGATTGATGAAAAAAATTGCATTTGTATTTATTGTATTGACAGCCATGGCTTTCAAATCAGATAAACCTGCCTATTTGCTTTATGAAAAAGGCGGTAAACGGGCTGATTACAGTGACTTACTGAAAGAAGCCTCCAAAGCTGATGTCGTCCTTTTTGGCGAATTGCACAACAATCCTGTTTGCCATTGGCTTCAGTATGAACTTACCCGCGACCTGTTTGAAAAAAAAGGTAAGGAACTGATGATGGGCGCCGAAATGTTTGAAACTGACAATCAAATAATTCTGAATGAATATTTAAGCGGAGCAATCAAGGTCAAAAATTTTGAAGGGGAAGCAAAATTATGGACCAATTACAAGACTGACTACAAGCCTTTGGTGACTTTTGCCGCTGAAAAACAAATTCCGTTTATTGCCACAAATATTCCACGGCGGTATGCTGCAATTGTTAACCAAAATGGTTTTGAAGGACTTGATAGCCTCGGACAGGAAGCGAAAGCTTTGTTTATGCCTTTACCTGTTCCGTATGACTCATTGCTGCCGGGATACAAAGGAATGATTGAAATGATGGGAGGCCCGGGTGGTCATGTTACAAAATACCTTCCAATGGCTCAGGCTGCCAAGGATGCCACCATGGCTAATTCTATCATAAAACATTGGTCGGAAGGCAAACTTTTTATCCATTACAACGGCACTTTTCATTCCGATGATTTTGAAGGAATTGTATGGTATTTAAATAAATACAAACCCGGTTTGAAGATTATGACAATTTCTACGGTTGAGCAGGATACCATCTCAAATATCAACAAGGAAAATGAGAATAAGGCAGATTTTATTCTGGCCATTCCTTCAAACATGACCAAGACCCAACCATAGATTAAAGCAGCGTATTGAAACCTGCTATAATTTTCTTTGTCATTAACCGTCTATTCTTTAGAAGCCTCTTTTATGGGAACCTTAGGTTCAAACGAGATATCCTCAAAAGCAATCCTGCCTGTTCTATCAACAGTGATGAGGATTGACTGATAAGGCTCAAAATCAAGTTTTAGAATTTGAGATTTACCAAAAATATTGATCGTAACTGTTTTAGAAATTACAGTATCCTGAAAAGCCTGGCCATAACCTATGGGATAGGTAAGATGCTTAGCAGTGGGATTTGCAAAAAAGATAAATGCTTTGTCAACGGTTAACCTGCATCTGAATTCGGGCACATCATTTCCCTGCACCAAAGGCAAACCTGTTGATTCTTTGGAATATTGATTGCTTACATTTTTCAATCGCTTAAGTTGGCTGAGCAATTCACCAAACACTTTATTTTTAATGTAACCAGCCTGTTGAGGATCTTTTTTCAGGCATATTTTTAAACCATTTTCTGCAAGTTTCAGAATTGTTTTGAGTGTCTCGATATCGAGGCAGTTTACATCAATGTACAGTAGATTGAATTTTAGATTGTTGACAATCAATTGATTGTCTTTAACCATTCCTTCTTTCAGAAAATGATGGTTAATCCAAAGGGGCTGATGCCCATCCAGCTCTGCCGGAAATTCTTCATACCTGAGTTCATATTGCCCCCAGGCCCACGGAAGTTGTTTTTCAGGAGGATATTCTCCGGCCGTCCAGGCATCTTCAAGAGGCAGATAAACAGCAATGTTGGTGTAGGGTTCGCCCTGTTTCATCCAATGCGAAACTTTCTGCAAATAGTTGTTGAAAGCGGGAATTTCCTGACTCAGGCTCCCTCTTTTTCCCACATGAACGCTTGCATAGAAATAAATTGTATCAATACCAGCAGGGTTAAAGGGTGTTCCATGCCAGATGATCTGATTTACACCATTCGCAAATAAGGCATCGGCCACCAGTTTCAAATCGGCAGTCTGTTCCTTGAACATGTGTTTGGCAGGCCAGCCATACAGGCAGGTGAATGTTTCCGAACTAACCGTTGTTTTCATCCCAAGAGCTGCGGCAGATGCTACAATTTGTGAATAGGAAGGATTGTATAACATTGCTTCTGACTCAGGAACATCCATCACTGAATAAGCTGTAATCAGATCGGTTGGCGACCCTGCACACTGCGCTCTGCTGAATGCACCCAACTGCCGGCATTTGGAGTTGAATGGAATATAAAACTGATTCAGCACATAATCAGCCACAAGTTTCATATAATCATAACGTTGGCCCGGAACCGAATCGGTATATATATTCTTCATCCATGGATGAAGGTCGTACCCAAATTCTTTTTTGAATTTTTCGCCAAATCCACTTGTCCATATATTTCTGGTTTCAACTTCCCATGAATCACAAAAAATTCCTGAGATTTTACCTTTCAGTGCTGGCATGAGTGCTTTACCCATCACATCAGCATAGCGTTCAAAAGCTTCTTTATTCATATGATTAAGCACATTTCCGGTATCGGGATGTGTCCATGAAAGGCGTAAGGGTTGTTTAAATTCCGGTTCTCCCCATTTTTGTGTCCGGTCTTCGTCACTTACAAAAGTTCCGCCGAATGGCCAGAGTGTACCGAAAGTATAGTCGCAACCCAGACCAATGCTATCACAATAGTGTTTTGTAAAAACTACCTTCTCCTGCCATTCCTTGCCAAGCCATTCAAAACGATCGGCCCGGGGATTGCGGTTCACCGGATATATAAATGCCACTTCCACACCTCCAAAGTTGTTTTGCTTGAGCCAGTCGAGTTGTGTACGGATGTCATGATTGGTGAACTTTGCAGCAAACCACCACCACCGTGTATAAGGCCGGCTATCAGCAAAGAGCTTATTTACAGCCGGCAGCTCTTGAGCTGATACATTCTGATGATGGGTAATTATGAATATAACAGTAATGAGTACAGCAATGTACAAAGGTTTGATACGCTTCATGCTATTTTTGGTTTTGATGGTATGCTGACGTCAGATAGTTATTGAAACTTACCTGACATGAAAAGTAAAGTATGAATTCGCAGCAAAGTTCCAAAGCGTAACTACGCCTATAGCAAACAGTTTGGAAATGTAAAAATTGATTTTGAACCTTGTAACAATCAGATAGA
This sequence comes from uncultured Bacteroidales bacterium, assembly GCA_964550695.1. Lineage (GTDB taxonomy): Bacteria > Bacteroidota > Bacteroidia > Bacteroidales > TTA-H9 > CAZKCK01. The sequence continues at coordinate 13,610 of CAZKCK010000026.1, forward strand.
GGATAAGTGTGTTGATTACCAGACCTATCATTGAAATGAGGAAGAAATTGCCGAATTCCACCATCATTTCGGGATTGTGGCTTCTGAATGTCCACAAGCGGTTCAGAAAATAGTTAGATGTTGCTGCAAGCGTAAACCCAATGGAATTCGAGATGAATTTTTGGACCTTTAGGAACTCTTTAAAAATATAAGTGAATCCGAAATCCACAAAAACCCCGCTGAAGCCCACGATGATGAACTTAATGAATTTACGGAAAAGGGCATCAGATAAAAATTCAAACATCAGTTGTGTTTTGGGACGGCAAAGTTAATTAATTCATTTCTGATTACCCAAAACTCAGCATGCCTCCTGTATATGATAGGTGAATTGCTTCCATCCCAAGAATTCCGGCCAGCATGATAAATTTAGCCAGATTCGTGCTAAACCTGTAATCTTCCTGGTTTTCAGATTTTTCGACCTGTTGTATGAGGTAATACAACATAAACTGCACAACAAAATAATACAAAGCAGCTTCGGAAACAGAACGTTTGTAAAGGTAATACTGTGCAAATCCAAGCAAAATCATGGTCACAACTACCAGCACCATTACAAGTTTTTTGGTAAAAACTATGCCCCATTTAATAGGTATGCTTTTACAGCCCTCAGATTCATCACCTTGCATGTCTTCTATATCCTTCAGAATTTCACGCAGCAGGGTTATTATAAATGCAAAAAGGGCAAACCCAAGGCAAAGAGAGGTAAACATCGGGATTATTTTAATAGCCTGACCATAAATTACAGGATTATGAAGTAAATGATAGTATTCAAAAAGCCAGACTGTTATAATTACCAATGAGGTTAAAAAGGCGATTGACAGGTTTCCGGACAAGAATTTCCGTTTGTAGCTGGTGGCATAATACCAAAGCATAGCAGCAGCAATAATAAATATCAGCGACAGTTTATAATAACCTGTATCAATCGCTGCCCAGAGCCCCAATAAAATACCGGATACATTTATAATATAATAAACATTCATGGCTGAGGGTACTGATATTTTACTGCCAACCACCATGCTATCAGGATGGTTGATGGTATCGATGCTGATATCGTGTATATCATTCAGGACGTAACCTGCGGCCATGATAAAAAGTGTGGCTGAGATTATTTTCAGAAATGTGAATAGCCCCGTTTGCAGGCCGATACCTGAAATATTCAGGACCGGACTGATTACCGTGTACCTCAGCAGAACCATTGTAAGGGCAGTAATCAGAAGGTTCTTCCACCTCAGCATACGGGCTGCATCAGCTAACCGGCTGTGGCTAAGTTTATTTGAAAATTTAATGTTCTTTATATTCAAAATGAGTGTTTTATATACCTACCAATGATAAGCGTCATGGTTCATCCATGTGCCATGCAATTTCATTACCTGTTCAATGATATCGCGCACGCAGCCTTTTCCGCCGGCATAATGCGAAATGTACTTTGATACCGATTTTATTTCTTCGGCAGCATCCACCGGGCAGCATGGTAAACCTGCTTCGCGCATTACTTCATAATCCGGAATATCATCACCCATGTAAATAATGTTTTTGGGATCGAGATTGTTGTCAGCAACAAATTTTCTGAAAACCTCCAGTTTGTTGTCAACTCCCAGATACACATCTGTTACCCGCAGCATTTCGAGCCGTCTTACCATCGAATCAGACTTACCTCCTGAAATTACAACTATACGGTAACCCTTTTTAACTGCAAGCTGAATGGCATATCCATCTTTTACATTTCCACCCCGGAGTGCTTCACCGTCAGGCATAACAATTACACTCCCATCGGTCAGAACACCATCATAATCAAAAATCAGCGTTCTGATATTTTTTAAAAGCTCTTTGTAATTCGACATTTTATTGGTTATCAGTTAATTCGTTTGTAAGTTTTTATTTGCTCTGTCAACGATACTTTCAGATACTGTCTGATAAATTTTATAGAATTGCGGAAAGGGTTTCAATAAATCAAGATGTTTGCTGATAAGTTCTGTATCAAGGCGTTTAGCGGGGCCAGTCTGTGCTTCCCAGGCATCCATGGAGCATAATTTTTTGAATGATTCTTCGATGAGTGGCTTCAGCAGGTTTTTATCAATCTGGTGGCTTTGGAGAATATCACCGGAGATTACCTGCATATAATTCGAAAAATTATTTGCAAAAACGGCAGCCAGATGTGCATACCGGCGCTGAACAGAGTTCAGGTAATGAATGTTCGGGCTAATCGTCCGGGCCAAATTCTGAATGTTATCCAATATTTCTGAATCAGAAGCTTCAATACATAACGGTATTTCATTAAAATCGACCTCTCTCGACTTTGAAAATGTTTGCAGGGGATACATAACACCATGTTGCTGAAACCTGTTTAAAACTTCAATTGATTGTGAACCGGAAGTATGAACAACAATTCCGCTGATTTGTGGTAAAGACGCAACAATACCGGGAATGGCATCATCAGCAACAGAAATGATATAAAAATCTGCCGATTTATTCACCAGCGAAAGGTCTGCAATAGCAGATGAGTTTAATTGGCCGGCCAGTGAAATTGCATTCACAGCAGTGCGGCTCCATACCTGTGTGATGGTGTAACCTTTGGCAACCAATACCTTGCCCAGATGGCTGGCAACGTTTCCGGATCCGATCAGGACAATTTGAGAATTTTTGTTCAAATCAAACAGTTTGGTTGCAAATATAGTAAATGTGCGGCTGCTTCATGAACAGAAATGCAGTGGAGGTAGCTTGCGAATATTTGTAATTACCTGATTAAGCTTCCATTGCAGCAATATATTTTAATATGTTACAGCAGGTTCCTGAATAAATCCGATAAGGCTTTCATAAGAATCGCCCTGTAACCTTGTGTAAACTAAAATGGTATACTGGTTTTTCGTCTCATAATGACTACCTTCCATCAGCGAGGGATCTCCTGACTTTTTTCCGGTATCCACAAACAGATACTGATAATTGTAATAGCCCTGTTTTAAATATAAAACGGCTTCATACTTCCTGCGTTCAAGGTTAAATTGCATCATGGCTTCGGGCGAAAATTTCCGGTTTGTAAGCGCTCCCAGGATATAAAGGCTGCCATTCACAAGCGGAAAATCAAACGGAAGGGTAAAATGTACATAAACGTAATCACCTTCCGTTTCAGAAACCTGCATGTCATCTGTCTTCACCAGCCGTTTGCCATTGATGTCAGGTTCGGTGATATAATCTTTAAAAGTCTTAACCTGATCGGGTTTTACAAATACATGGTAACCATCGGCTCTGAACCTGATTGAATCAATACGTTCTGAATTGTAGCGGAGACTTTTAAAATCAATTACCCTGTATTCATTCCCGGCCACAAAAAGATTTCCTTCCTCATAATCATAATCAAGAATTTCACCTGAAATATTGCGGGGTTGAAGGTTGGTGATGGCATTATCCCAACGTTCATTTTGTAATATAACCACCTTTACATCGCGTCCCGGATTTCCAATATACAGTTTTCCGGTCGAAAGCTTAAAATCAACTTCCTGCATGGTTAAATAGCTCGATGGCATGGTAGCACGGTGTACGTTTAAATCCTGAAAATTAATCCTGGAATCATATACCATAAATCTGCATGTAAATGCCGGTTCTTCCGGTTTTTCAGAATAGCACACGAGTATGTAGTTACCGCTAAGCTTGTAACGGATGTATTCATTTGGAAATGTCAGGCTGTAGTGTGTATATGAGCGTGTGGTATTGAATGAAAATTCATAGTCTCTTACCTCATCTTCCGGAAATCCTTCAATATATTCATTGGGTTGCAGTTGTGAGGGATTCCAGGAAGCATCACAATGAATGATGGTATATTTATAGGTTTGATATTGTCCGTTCAGGTCATCAAAATCAAGCCTGAATCTGAAGTTCCCTTTTAAAGGTAATACCGCTATTGACAAGGGATTTTCTTCAGGATACAGCAGAACGGTTTTGATGTTCGGTTTGTAAATCCGGTCTTCATACCTGAGTACATTCTCTGAATAATATGGTTTGTTGTTTTGACAAATGGAAGTTTGTGTCAATAAGACTGTGAATAAGATAATTATCGGAATTCTTCCTGACATGCGCGTTGGTGTAAGGGTTCAACATTCAAAAGTACTTATTTTATTTCAAGACAGGATAAACTTTTTTTTATAAAAATGGTTTATATACGAATGTGTTAATGAAATAACAATGCTGGGCGCAACTTGATTTTCTATTTTGAAATACTATGATTTTCAAACGGTAAAAGTACAATTGTTCCTTGTCTGTTCAGAAGTTAATATTATTTTTGCTGTTTGTTGTATATAGGAATTTAGATATTTTAATACATTATAAACCACCAAATTAATAATATGTCGAAAGTCATTAAAATCCGAAAAGGACTTGACATTAAGCTGGCAGGGGAAGCTGAAAAGACCCTTACTGAGTTTACCGCCGACAGTTATGCCCTGAAGCCACCTGATTTTTTGGGATTAATCCCCAAATTATTTGTAAAGGAAGGCGATGAAGTCAGAGCAGGAACACCTTTGTTTGCCGATAAAGCAAATGAAGAAATTGTTTTTGTTTCACCGGTTGCCGGAAAGGTTTCTGAAATTGTAAGAGGACCAAGGCGATTACTGCTTGAAGTGCGGATCCAAAGATCTGAAAAGGATGCCTGGGTTGATTTTGGTAAATCTGATCCTTCAGTAATGAGCAGGGATGAAATTACTTCAAAGTTGCTCAAAAGCGGTGTTTGGCCAATGATCAGGCAGCGCCCTTATTCAATTATTGCCAATCCCGCGGGCAATCCCAAGGCAATTGTTGTTTCAGCTTTTGATACTGCTCCGCTGGCTCCTGATTATGACTTTATTGTGCACGGCCATGGCACTGAATTTCAAACCGGGCTTGATGCCTTAGCCAAACTGACTACCGGAAAAGTTCATTTGAACCTGCCCGAAAGCATTGGAAGTTCCAAAGTTTTTGCGAATAGTAAAGGAGTACAGATCAATTATTTTTCAGGACCTCATCCGGCAGGTAACCCGGGCATTCAGATCCATCATACCGATCCCATCAATAAGGGCGACATTGTGTGGTACCTCAGGCCTCAGGAAGTTATTACCATTGGAAGGGTGTTTACCGAAGGCAGGTACAATGCCGAAAAAGTGATTGCTTACACCGGATCAGAAGCCAAAAGCCCGAAATATTACAAAATCCGTAATGGCGCATGCATCAGGCAATTGGTTTCAGGAAGAGTGAATGATGGCGACATCCGGTATATTTCGGGGAATGTTCTGACTGGCACAACAATTTCCAAAACAGGTTATTTGGGATTTTACGATCATCAGTTAACCATTATTCCTGAAGGTAAGTATTATGAGTTTTTTGGATGGGCCCTTCCGGGTTTCGGAAAATTCAGTGCCTCAGGAACATTTCCGGCTAAGCTTACACCCGCAAAAAAATACAGTCCCGATACCAATCTGCACGGGGGAGAACGCGCCTTTGTAATGACGGGTCAGTACGAAAAAGTATTTCCCATGGATATTTATCCGGTTCAATTACTGAAATCTATCCTGGTTGAAGACATCGATCTGATGGAGAAATTGGGTATATATGAAGTTGACGAAGAAGACTTTGCATTGTGTGAGGTGGTATGTACTTCAAAAATTGAAGTACAGGAAATAATCCGTAAAGGTCTTGACCTGATGCGGGCTGAAATGAGCTAATATGTTGATTTTTAATATTAATATTATTAAGGTTATTGAATGAAAGCATTAAGAACCCAAATTGATAAAATCAAACCGATGTTCGAAAAGGGCGGAAAGTTTGAGAAATTTCATTCCACCTTCGATGCACTCGAAACCTTCCTTTTTGTTCCTGATAAGGTAACTTTTAAAGGAAGTCATGTTCGTGATGCCATCGATCTGAAACGTACGATGAGCTTTGTGCTGATTGCCCTGATGCCGGCCCTGCTTTTTGGTATGTGGAATGTTGGATACCAGCATTTTTTGGCGTTAGGTAAAACCGGAACCATGTTCGAACTCTTCTGGTTCGGATTTTTGCAGGTTTTGCCTATCATTATAGTTTCATATGTCTCGGGGCTTGCCGTTGAATTTATTTTTGCGCAATACCGTGGCCATGATGTAAATGAAGGATTTCTTGTATCAGGAATGCTCATCCCGATGGTGATGCCTGTGGATGTCCCGCTATGGATGGTTGCCGTGGCTACCGTTTTTGCAGTACTCATCGGAAAGGAAGCCTTTGGGGGTACCGGTATGAATGTATTTAATCCGGCATTGCTTGCCAGAGCATTTATATTCTTTGCCTATCCTGCAAAAATTACCGGTGATGTGATCTGGACCGCAGGATTGTCAGCCAAAACAGGAATTGTAGATGGATTTTCAGGAGCTACTCCGTTGAGCCATGCTGCCGCCGGACAAGACATTCACAGTTTATATTCGCTGAGCGACCTGTTTTTTGGTTTTATTCCCGGATCAATCGGTGAAACATCAAAATTTGCGATCCTGATTGGTGCAGCTATTCTGATTATCAGTGGTATTGGGAGTTGGCGGATTATTTTATCATCATTCGCCGGCGGTATTATCATGTCATTGATATTTAATGCGGTAGGTGCAAATGAATACATGAAGATTGATCCATTGACCCAATTGATGATGGGCAGTTTTATGTTCGGGATGGTATTTATGGCCACCGATCCTGTTTCCGCAGCCCAGACCAACAAGGGAAAGATTATTTATGGCCTGCTGGTTGGCATGTTTACCATCATCATCAGGGTATTCAATCCTGCATACCCTGAAGGAACCATGCTTGCCATCCTGCTAATGAACACCTTTGCGCCGCTTATTGACTATTATGTGGTTGAGGCCAACATCAGCAAGCGTTTGAAAAGGGCAACCCGTACTGTTAAATCTTAACAAAACCAAACGATGCATAGCAACAGATATATATTTATATACTCAATAGTTATGGTGGTTGTAGTGGCTGTGTCACTTACCATCGTGGCTGTTCAACTTAAGCCGGCACAGGAAAACAATATCCGTATCGAAAAAATGCAGAATATTCTGGCTGCCGTTAATATTCCTGCCACACCTGCCAATGCCGAGGAAATCTATAAAAAAGTCATCAGCGGTTCAATGGTTGTGAATTCAAAAGGCGATGATATTCAGGGTGTTGATGCTTTCACAACGGATCTGGCCATAGAAATGAAGAAAGAAGAAGCCTCCAGAAATCTTCCGGTTTACGTTGCAAAACTCGAAAACGGAGATACCAGCTTTATCTTCCCATTGAGGGGCAAAGGATTGTGGGGCCCGGTATGGGGTTATATCGCTCTCAGAAGCGACTACAATTCAGTTATTGGGGTAATGTTTGATCACAAGGGTGAAACCCCGGGACTGGGCGCTGAAATCAATACTGGAATTTTTATGAAACCATTTATCGGGAAAAAGATATTTGACGAAAGCGGCAAATTCACCTCAATTCAGATTGTAAAAGGTGGCGCCTTGCCCGATGATATTCACGGAGTGGATGCAATATCGGGAGGTACAATCACCAGCAAAGGGGTTGAATACATGATTTACGACTGCATGTCGAGTTATCAGGAATACATTAAAAAAAATCGTAAAATATGAGCGAAATACAAAATACAGAGAAAACTCCTGTGTTCTCGTCCAAAAATCTTAAACTGCTAACCAGGCCTTTTAATCTTGAAAACCCGGTTACAGTTCAGGTATTGGGAATATGTTCAGCACTCGCTGTTACAGTTCAGCTTAAACCAGCTATTGTCATGGCCTTGTCAGTTACCATTGTAACGGCCTTTTCAAATCTGATCATTTCTGCCCTCAGGAATGGCATTCCGTCACGTATACGCATTATTGTTCAACTGGTTGTTGTGGCAGCCCTTGTAATCATTGTTGACCAGTTGCTTAAAGCGTATGTTTACGACGTAAGCAAGAAATTGTCAGTGTTTGTAGGTCTGATTATTACCAACTGTATTCTCATGGGCAGGCTTGAGGCATTTGCCATGGCCCAGAAACCCTGGCCTTCGTTTATTGATGGCATTGGCAATGGAATCGGCTATGGACTCATCCTTGTAATTGTTGCCTTTTTCAGGGAATTGCTGGGATCGGGGAAATTTTACGGGATTCAGGTTGTGCCACAGTTTTTATACAATATGGGATATGAGAACAACGGATTAATGATTTTACCTCCCATGGCACTCATTACCATCGGTGTTATTATCTGGATTCAGCGGAGTAAAAACCGCGAACTCATCGAGAAATAAATTAACGGTTAACAGACAAACAATTACTACATATGGAAAATTTATTTAACCTGTTTGTACGGTCTATTTTTATCGACAATATGATTTTCGCCTATTTTTTAGGCATGTGTTCATACCTTGCTGTATCCAAAACAGTTAAAACTTCGGTAGGACTGGGTATAGCCGTTACATTTGTATTGCTGATGACCGCTCCTGTAAACTGGCTTGTTGATACATACCTGCTAAAGCCGGGTGCCATGACCTGGATTGATCCTTCAATGAAAGATGTGGATTTAAGCTATCTGAGTTTTCTTATCTTCATTGCTGTAATTGCTGCTATAGTTCAATTGGTTGAGATGGTTGTTGAGAAATTTTCACCCAGCCTTTACAATGCGTTGGGAATTTTTCTGCCATTGATAGCCGTTAACTGCGCAATTTTAGGTGTTGCCTTATTTGTTCAGGAAAGAGACTACAGTTCAATAGCCGAAGTAACGGTTTATTCAGTAGGTTCAGGTATCGGATGGTTTCTGGCGATAGCAACACTTGCAGCCATACGTGAAAAGATAAGATATTCGCATATTCCTGCCCCGCTGCGGGGTTTGGGTATAACCTTTATTCTTACCGGGCTCATGGCTATTGCGTTCATGAGCTTTATGGGCATTAAAATCTAATTACGAACTAATTATCTGATAAGATATGATACTATTAGAAATAGGATTCTGGAATGTGCTGATACTTGGTACGGCCATTTTCCTGGGAATTACAGTTTTACTTGTGGGTATGCTGCTGTTTGCCAAAGCCAAACTTGCACCTTCAGGTCCCGTAAAAATCAGGATTAACGATGAAAAAGAAATTGAAGTCAATGCCGGCTCAAGCCTGCTGTCAACTTTGGCCAACGAGAAGATTTTTCTTCCGTCAGCATGTGGCGGTGGTGGTACCTGCGCCATGTGCAAATGTCAGGTCGAAAAGGGCGGAGGTTCTATCCTGTCAACAGAAGTGGGCTATTTTACCCGCAAACAGGTACAGGATCACTGGAGGCTTGGTTGCCAGGTAAAAGTTCGTGAAGACCTCGAAATCAGAATCCCGGCCGAAGTGTTCGGTATTAAAAAATGGGAATGTGAAGTGGTCAGCAACCGGAATGTGGCTACGTTTATAAAAGAATTTGTTGTTAAATTGCCTGAAGGTGAGCATCTTGATTTTAAATCAGGTGGTTATATACAGATTGATGTACCCGTTTGTGAAGTAAATTATGGTAAGGATATTTATGTAGAAGAAGACTTTCGCGAAGACTGGGATAAGTTTAAGATGTGGGATCTGAAAATGAAAAACACCGAACCCATCTTCAGGGCTTACTCTATGGCCAATCATCCCGCTGAAGGAAATATCATTATGTTGAATATCCGTATAGCTACCCCGCCTTTCGACCGTAAAACAGGGGGATTTATGAACGTGAATCCCGGTATTTGTTCTTCTTATATTTTTTCACGTAAACCGGGTGATAAAATTATGATATCAGGTCCTTATGGTGAATTTCATATCAAGAAAACAAACCGCGAAATGATGTTTATTGGCGGAGGTGCCGGAATGGCTCCCATGCGTTCACATATTTTTGACCAGTTCAATACACTTCATACCGGACGTAAAGCTACTTTCTGGTATGGCGGACGTTCATCACGCGAATTGTTTTATGTAGATGAGTTCAGGGCAATTGAAAAGAATTTCCCCAATTTTACATTTAATGTGGCCCTTTCTGAACCTAAACCCGAGGACAACTGGAAGGGGTATACCGGATTTATTCATCAGGTGATTATGGATAATTATCTGAAGAAACATGATGAACCCGAAGAAATTGAATATTATATCTGCGGGCCACCTATGATGAATCAGGCTGTATTGAAAATGCTTGACGATTATGGCGTGCCAAAAGAAATGATTGCTTTCGACGATTTCGGAGGATAACTCCAATTAAATTCAAATTCAAAAGAGCTGTTATCATTGATTAACAGCTCTTTTTGTTTTATTAGGTGAAAATATTCTAATTTTTTTATAGCAATTTTAAAATTAACTGTTTCAAAAATGTTATTTTTGAACTTATATTCGGCCCTTCATATAATACTCACCAACCAAAATCCACTGATTTTATGGATAACGGAACATCCGCAAAAGTTCTGCTGATTTGCGATGACAAACAAGAAATTGCATTTATAATGGATTTGCTGCAAAAATGCAGACATTCTTTAAACTGTAATATTGCATCAGATTTGCCCGAAATCAGGACTTACTTGCAGGAGTACACGCCTGATTTTATCATTTCTGTCTTCCGGATGAATAAATTGACTGGGATTGATGCGCTTAGGCTGTGTAAATCATACAAAGCCTCAGTGCCCTTTGTTTTTTTTACAAAACCGATGAATGAAGAAACTGCTGTAGCTTGCATGAAGGCCGGAGCAGATGATTATATTCTGAATACAAATCCTGATGGTTTGTTAAGTTTGCTGAATGATGTTTCAGGCAATAATTTTTCCAATTTATCGAAATCAACTGTTTCAGCAAAAAACAATAGCATACGAATCCAGAAAGAGCTCGAACTCAGTGAGGAAATGTACAGGGGTCTTGTGGCTTCACTGCCTGATATTATTATCCGGACTGATATTGAAGCGAATATAATATTTATAAACAATGCAGATCTGAGTAACTATGGATATAATAATCCTGATGAGGTGCTTGGACTGAATCTCATGAATTTCCTTATTCCGGAAGATATTCCCAAAGCCCTTCACAATACTGAGAGAATGTTTAATGAATACCTTGGACCTCAGCAATACAGGGCTTTGACCAAAAATAATCAGATTTCAGTACTTGAATTGAATGGTGATGTGCTGAGGAATTCTGACGGAACTGCTTTCGGAATGGTATATGTAATAAGGGATATCACTGAACAATCAAACATTGATGAGGCAGTTAAAAAAAGTGAAGAACGCTTAAGGACACTGATTAATTCAATGCCTGATATTGTTTGTTTTAAGGATGGAGAGGGCAGGTGGCTCGAAGCCAATGATTTTGATTTGCGATTGTTTCAACTCGAAGGTGTTGATTATCCGGGTAAAAAGGATTCAGAGCTGGCAAACTACAGCAGTTTTTATCGGGATGCATTTCTGACTTGTGAAGAATCTGATGAACAGGCATGGAAAAGTGGCGGAATGATAAGGGGTGATGAAGTTATCCCAAAACCTGATGGCTCTACTCTTATTTTCGACATCATTAAGGTACCCACTTTTGATCAGGATGGTAACAGGCTCGGATTAGTGGTTATTGGACGGGATATTACTGAACGGAAACTTGCAGAGGAGGCTTTACGCGAAAGCCGTAAAACGTTTCAGAATTATTTTGAAATGGGAACTATTGGGTTAAGTGTTACTTCAAACGATAAAAAGTATATGGAAGTGAACCGAAAAACCTGCCAGATGCTGGGGTATACCCGTGATGAATTACTGCAAATGTCATGGATACAGGTTACACATCCGGATGATGCAGAATTAAATGTTCATTACTTTGACAAAGTAAAGAAGCAGGAAATAGACACATATCAGATGAACAAGCGTTTTATCAGAAAGAATGGAGAAGTTATGTATGCAATTTTATACGTTGTGTGCCAGCGGAATGCTGATGGAAGTGTCCGTCATTTCCTTTCTTCGATGATTGATATTACTGAACGCACAAGAGCCGAAGAAGCCCTTAGAAAAAGTGAAGAAAGCTACAGACGCATTGTTGAAACGGCTCAGGAAGGGATATGCCTGATGGATGCTCATGAAAATCCTTTATTTGTAAACCCCAAGATGGCCCGGTTAATGGGTTACTCTGTTGATGAAATGATGCTTCACCCATACAGTTACTATCTTTTTGATGAAGATATTCCTGATCATCATAATCTTATGAGGCAGCGCAGTGAAGGGCAAAATGCATATTATGAACGCCGGTTCAGGCGAAAGGACGGAAGCACCCTGTGGTGCCTGGTTTCAGCAACCGCAGTTTTTGATGAGAAAGGGAATTACAATGGCAGCTTTGGAATGTTTGTGGATATAACTGAAAGTAAACGGCAGCAGGAAGAATTGTTAAAAGCCAAGGAAAAAGCCGAGCAAAGCAATGCTCTTAAAGATGCATTTATATCCAATATCTCACATGAAATACGTACTCCTTTGAATGGAATTCTGGGGTTCACAGGCTTACTCGAAACTCATTTTGCAGCCCATGCCTCAGGCGATGAGATGACGTATTTTAACCGAATAAATAAATCAGGGAAAAGGCTGATGAGAACGGTTGAAATGATCATGAACTTTTCAAGGTTAAGACTCGGAGATTTCAGGATTCATCCACGCCTTATAAATACAAGGGAATTCATTGGCAATATGGTTGATGAGTTTACGCAAACCAATGAAAAGGTGAATATTAACATTGTTTTTGAGAGTCATTGTCAGAATCCGGAGGTAATTACTGATGAATATGCACTCAGTAATATACTTACTGAATTAATTGACAATGCGATAAAATTTACTGTATCAGGCCGTGTAAAAGTTGTTCTTTATAACAACCAAGCTGATTATCTGTGTGTTGATGTGAAAGATACCGGTATAGGGATGTCAGAAGAATACCTTAAACATATATTCGAGCCCTATTTACAGGAAGAAGTCGGGTTTACACGTAATTATGAAGGCATCGGCCTCGGTTTGTCAATAGTTAAAAAACTTGCCGATAATATTGGTGCAGTCATAAAAGTAAAAAGCACGAAAGGTCTGGGAAGTGTTTTTACCATAGAATTTAAAAACCATGGTATTATGCCAAAAGCAGAACTTGCTGCAATTTCTGATCTAACCCCCGGCAATGTTACAAAACAATCCGTAACAAATACCAAACCTGTAATTCTGGTGGTTGAAGACGATGAAACAAGCCAACTGTTTATACATATGGTATTAAAAAAGGATTATTCTATTTTACCTGCTGTGTCAGCAACTGAAGCTATTGAAATATTGAAGCAGTATAAAGTTGATCTGGTATTGATGGATATTTCGCTTAAAGGCTTAATGAACGGTTTTGAATTGACAAAATGGATACGTGAACGAAAGGAGTTTGTTAATCTTTCAGTAATAGCCGTAACTGCCCATGCTTTTGAAGCTGACAGGATCAATGCCGAAGAGGCTGGCTGTAACTTCTATATAACCAAGCCCTTTAAACCGGCTACTTTGCTGAACGCTATCAGCCAGGTGTTCCGTAAGAATCCTGTAATTTAGTAAGCTTTACTGAACAATATTTTTGGTATTCGCTCAACCCTGATACTTCAGGCTAAGCTCATTCACCAATTGTTGAACAATCGTTTTTAGCTCTGCAGGTTCAATAATGTCAGCACTGTTTCCGGCCCAAAGCAGCCATTTGGCAAATCCGTATAGCTCGTTGTTCAGAAAATGAAGGATTGTTTCGCCCTCAAATTGTTCTGAACCTATAAAACCATACCAGAATTTTGAGTCTTTAATTTTGATCAGGTAATCTTGCTCAAATTTTATTTTAATGGATGCTAATTCATTTGCTTTTAAATAATTCTGAAAGTATTCATTCAGTGAAGGATGATTTCTGGCATTGTATGTATTTTCAGTAAGATTCGCTGAAATTATCCGGTCGAGCCTGAAATCACGGTAGTTTTTTCTCAGACGGCAATAAGCAATCAAATGCCAGTTCTGGCCGTAATTACACAATCCAACCGGTTCTGTTTCACGGGTTGTAATGCTCCCTGTTGAAATCGAGTTATATGTTAACCGGATGGTTTTATTTGTTTGAAGGGCAAGCTGTATTTCTGCAAAAAAAAGATTGATATCCTGGTTTTTGGCATAGCTGAAAACCTGTATCCGGCTGTCGAGTAGTTCCAGACTGTCTTTATCGTTATGCCTGATTATGGCTTTAATTTTATACAGTGCCGTGCTATACGCATCTGCGGTTCTCCTGTCGGATAGCTTTCCGGCAAGCTTACCACCAATCAGCAGGGCCGATGCTTCTTCCGAAGTAAACATAACGGGTGGCAACCTGTAGTTATCAGGTAAAAAATAGCCAATACCGGCTTCTGCACCAATGGGGACGCCCGCCTCTTCAAGCGAACGTAAATCGCGGTACACGGTGCGTATTGTGATTTCAAACCGTTCTGCAATTTCGCGTGCCGTTACCACACGCTTGCTTTGCAGGTGTATGAGAATTGCATTCAGCCTGTCGATCCGGTTCATTGCATCACCTTTTAAATGTTGAAAATTGAAAAATCCGGCCCACAGCCAATCTGCAGTACCGGATCATGGCGGTTAATTTATTTTCTGGTTGCGTTTGATGCACATCTGGCCTTTTTCATTCATCAGGTTTATATAGGCATCAGCTCCATGGTTTTTAATATAATGGATGCTTGCATTCCGGTCTGATCCAAACAATAATGAGAAAATTTTACCAATAAAATTGTTATGGATTTTGCAATCGGCAGGATTTGAAAATTGCCCGCACCGTGAGCAATTTGCTATTTCGTTTGTTTGGCAGCAAGTCCTGATTTTGCACCAGGTTGCCTTTTCATTCAGCCTGCATCCGGGGCATTTCCCGGTTTTGTATTTTTTGCAGTTCCCGCAATACAATCCACAGGCTGCAATAAGGCTCTGATCTGTAAGTTGGCTTTCCATTCTTAATAGTTGATCAATTAAACAATACCAAGCTGTACTTCGGTAATACAGTTTGCCTGATTCTCAAAATCGCAGTGAATATAAACTTCACGCGATACAAAGGTAGGGATTAGGTCGTTTTTTGCAAGTTCTGACATTAAATGTTCGTATGTTTTTCCAACTTCATTCCATGGGCCGTTGTTGAATGCTGAAATACATCTGAATTCAGGTAATTCTTTGCAAACGAACTGATTGTCAGTTTTAAAGGTTTTGTTGATTGGGAACGTAATTTCAAGCTGAATTTCACTTTCAGGGTTCCCGTCGTTGCAGTGATAGATCCAAATCTGAGGTCCGGATATGGTTGAACCGGCTTCGGATATCATTACCGACATGGCGGCAGGCAGATTCCCGATGTCTTCTGCCAGTGTTTTGAGAGTGGTTTTAAGCGTACGGCTCAAAACCAGCACAGGTTGAATTGTTTTAATTTCCATTTGATTTAATTAATAGGGTATATGCCGGCAAAATTAAAGTGCGCTACTGACAGCAGTATGTCAGTAGTAAAAAGCGAATCCCGAATTTTTTGATTTTTTTTATACAGCACCCCACTGTACGGTTTGAATGTGCGTATCGGATTATGACAGAATTATTTAATAATACCAAAACATTATTTTATGCGTAAAACCCGTTTAGTTACACTGGCATTTTTATTGAGTGCCATTTCAGTTTTTTCACAGGACAGTACCGGATACCTTTTACACATCCCCAAACCCGTAATAAAAACGCTGGGTTTATACATTGCCCCTGAAATTACTTACGGAAAGCTTTGCAATGAAAATACATTTCGACATGGAATTTCGGCTATGTTGTTGATCAACAACCGATTTGCAATAGGCGGCACATTCCAGGGTACAAGCGATCGCTCCTTTAAACCTGCTGACCTCGATCCGCTCAGGGTGAATGCCCGCAGTGGCGGTTTAAAGCTGGAATATAACTTTTTTCCTGCAAAAATTCTTCATTTCGGGGTCAATATGTTGGTCGGCGGTGGTTCTTTAACTGCTGATTCATTGGTTAATACCGCATTTATTTATTATGACAGAGATCATAATGACAACGACGGTTACCGTCAGGTTGCCGGGAGCAATTTTTTCATCCTGAAACCAGGTGTACAGGTTGAGCTAAATCTTATAAAGTATGTGAAGTTCTTTGCAGGTGCAAATTATGGGTTCGCCTTTGACAGCAATCAAACCAACAGCCGTTTGCCAGCCGATATGATGCAGGGTGTTTCGGCTTTTGCCGGCATAAAGGCCGGATTGTTTGAATACAGGATTCGGAAAAAAGAAGAAAAATAAACAGACTGCTTTGCCCTGAGCAGGGTGTATTATTTGTTTGTGGTTTAGCAATGAGGTTCATGGGCAATTGTGCCTGTCAGCGGTTTCCCGGTTGGCAGGCACTTTTTAATTTACTGAGAAATTGGATATTACTGAATTATTTGTAATTATTTGACATTACTATGTTTATTTAGTAGCTTTGGCCTGTGTTTTTAACAAAAAGTCTTAAGTCATCATTATCAAAAAATCACCCAAATGAAATTCAGATTATTTTTATTGTTGGTTCTGTTTGCTATGGCAAATCAGACAGTTACCGGGCAACTCAGTGGGATTAAAAGCATCCCCGGCAATTATCCAACCATTGCAGCAGCCATCAGTGCCCTCAACAGTTCAGGGGTTGGAGCAGGTGGTGTTTCCTTCCTGATTGCCGCCGGACATACTGAAACTTTTGCTTCGCCGCTTGATGGTGTTATCACCGCCACAGGGACTGTTGCAAACTCTGTTGTTTTTCAGAAGTGGGGTTCAGGTGCTAATCCTGAAATTACAGCCGCCTACCATGGCAACGGGTATTTAGATGGTGTAATCGTTCTGAAAGGATCTGATTATATCACCTTTGATGGAATAAATATTAAGGAAAATGCGCTGAATAATAGTGATATTCTTCGAATGGAATGGGGATATGCTTTGCTCAAAGGTTCCCCGACGGCACCCTTTAACGGCTGCCAACATGTAACCATAAAAAACTGTACAATTAACCTTGATAAAACCAACTACCGGTCAGTGGGTATTTATGCCGGTAACCATACAGGTTCATCCACCAGTCAGTTGGTTATAGCATCTGTGAATGATGCCAATAGTTACTGTAAATTTTATAGCAATGATATTTTTGATGTTTACAAAGGGATTTCACTGAATGGATACAATGATGTATCACCTTTTTCTTTGCTCGATTTAGGAAATGAAATAGGGAAGGATGGCGGAAATAACCTGACTGATTTTGGAGGTTCGTCGGTTGAAATATCAGTTATTCAGGCTGTTAATCAGGATAAAATTATTATTGCAAACAATGTGATCAGCGGTGGTGGTTCCTACTCATGGCTGATGGGTATAAATGTTAAAAAAGGTCAGAACAGTTATTCTCAAATCTATAATAACAATATCACCCTCACAGGTTACAATTATGTTTACGCTATTTCTGACAGTCTTCCGTCAGGTTATGCAACCGGAACGGTTAACATTCACCACAATACAATTTCAAATTGCGTTACAAACGCAGGTTCAAATGGTGATTTTATTGGTATTCTGCAAGCCGGTGGTAACAAGGTAAATGTTTATAACAATTCCATCAGCCACAACACTCACAACAGTGGATCCTGGTATGGTAACAATTTTAATGGAATCAATTGCTATTACTGGGCTGACAGCCTTGATATCTATGCCAACCAAATTGATAACAATATTCTCACGGGTGGAGGGATTATGGCAAATATTGTGTTTGAGTGTTCAAATGTGGATGT